>JAEWVM010000214.1 GCA_023396615.1 Spirochaetota bacterium
CAGATGTATGAAAGAATCATATAATCCATGTGACTCTTGTGACACGGCGTCAGAACTAATGGTCCTCTTTCTGCGGCTTCCTTAAGCCGGGCAATGGATTCGGCATCACACACAATGCCCGAAAATATTTTTTTGAAAATGAGATCAATTGTGCGCTCGAAAATTCTTATGTATATTATTGAAAAATCAGCAGCTATCTCGCTGAAATATTTAAATGCTCTTCCTTTGAGACGGCGAAGCGGAATATTATCCTCTCTCGAAACTTCTTCAGCCGTTTTGATAACGTTTTCATGATAAAGAACTTTTTCTGCGATTTCATTTCTGCTTCGAAGAACGGGGCCTAAAACTATTCTTTTATGCTTCTGCATGTATTCAAGAATATTCTGCCTGATCATTTTGGCGCATTTCTCGTCTGAGAATTCTTTGAACTTTTCAAGTTCTTCGGCAAGAGAAACCGGTTTCAGAAATTTAATATAAGAAGGAGTTGCCTGCGAAACAAGATTGAGAAAAAAGAAACGGTTGCCTGTTGCCGGAGGTGTCGGAACAAACTGATTTGTACGCTCGGGATTTCTGTTCCAGAAAATAATTTCAGGCATAATAAATATCGGAAAAGGAAGTGAACGCTGAAGGCGTATCAGATAAAGGATGGTATCATATTTGGATTCGACATAACGTTTAAGGAAAAATTTGCGTGAAAGCATTGAAAACAATACTCCCCTTTTATCAAGGAGAAGATTTTTGATATAGTCAGTTTCGTAAACATTCGGATATTTTCTGCGGAAAAGAGTACGTTTTATCCACATCATTATTCTTCCGAATATATAGGAAAAAGACTGCAGTACTATGGGATTATATTCGAGAGCAAAATCAAGATTTTTAACTCCGGCTTTAGAAAGCACGGATTGAATCATCAGCAGAGCAAAATTTGAACTTTCATGAGACGCGATGACAACGGCGCCTTTTTCATTATATTCATTGAGCAGAGAAACAGCATCTTCGTCAAGTTCCGCACGTGAAAAGAGAATTTTTGCAAGCTTCCAGCGCAATCCGCTTAATTCAGGCTGAAGTCTTCCCTGAAAACGGAAATCTGAATCTCTTTTCTTTCCAATTTCTTTCATCAAAACACTCCGTCAAAGATTCAGTCATATTGAATGGATATGTCGATTTTAAATTGAATATCGGCAAGTACTTTTTTTGAACTTTTTTCATAAAGAAAGGCGGTCACAGACCGCCTTTCTTAAATATCATGACTCATCTTCTGCGAGAGTTATAAGCCAGTCATTTTTTGTTATTGTGAATTTCTGATTTTTTTCAGGATTCACATAAATTCCATAGTTCTTTGACGCGTCATCTTCTTCACAAGCGATCCGTACTCCGAAACATGTTTCATTGCGCATAATCGCAGCTTCACAAATTTCCGCAAAAGAAATTTCAACCGGAAAACTTGAAAAGAAATAATCCGAAGGTTTAATATAAACCTCACTTCCTTCAGCTTTAAACAGATCATCATAGATATCATAAACTGCAGGTTCTTCCGAAATCTGAGCGTAAATCTTCGAAATGAACTGATTCGAAATGAGGAAGTCCTTAACCCCGACTTCTTTTATGAGATCGATATTGTCGGAATCCGCAACTTCAGTTATCAACTGAGTCTTAATATCTTTCTTCTCAAGATTCTTAAAATAATGTCTGAAACCGAGAAGCTGTGCAATAGTCTCAGAATCTCTAACTTCGGCATCGCCGCCGTCACCTGACAACAAAATCACGTTATCGTAGTTTTCAGGACGGAGATTTTCGATAACCTTAGATTCATGAATATCTGCCGCGATAAGATTCATTTTTATAGAAGAATGCTTTTCTTTAACTGCGTCAAATTCCGATTTGATTTCATCAGAAATTTCCTCTACAACTACGTCGATCATAGAACCTTCAACAAGATAATTGCTGTATTCGTCTATGATAATCGGAGTCTTGATGCTCCATCCGACAATCAGCTGATTCTCAATATTCTTTTTCTGGGAAGCGGCAGGTTTCGCATCAACCGCCGGAACCTCAACTTTTTTCTTGAGATACTTGATAGCTGAATCATCTTCGGCAACAAGTATCGCTTCATCGCCTTCTTCAAGCACGGTAGAAGGAAGCGGATTCAGGCATACCGTACCGTCCTTTTTGCGGATACCGAGAACGGAACACACACTGAAATGAAAAATCAGATCATGATAAGTTATACCGGAAAAACCGCCCTCAGGCTGATAAAAATAAAATTCGCATCCGTCAAAGCCGACAAGATTATCATAAACCTGCGCAAGACCGGAGATTCTTGATGTCTGAACCATCAGTTTTGCCAACAAAGAATGCTCATCTATAATCGTTACATTCGGAGATATATTTTTTGCAAGAGCGCGTTTTGACTCCAAGTGAATTTCTGCGGCAATAGGAGGAATATTGTCCTCGCCCGTGCATGCAACAACAGCCATGATCGTTTTAAGAACACGTGAATCGGCAAGTTCTTTTGAATGACTGTCGTCATCAACCTGAGCGTCGTTAAGAATGATGACTGACTTGGCATATTTAACAGCCATTCTGTCAAGAGTGCTGATGCTTGAAGTAGAACCCGAACGTGTTACAAGCTTTGTTGTCTTTCTGTCGGTTAAACGCTCACGGAAAAAATCATCCATTTCATCCTTTTCTCTTGCAGAAAGAACAGCAACTGTAGCTTTACGTTCTGACTCATTAGCAACTACAAGCTCTCTGATTATTTCAAGAACCCTGTCGCCGAAACCTAGAATCAGAGTATGATTTTTTTCGATTATTGAGCTTTTTCCTTTTTTAAGCTCATCAAGCTTGGCTTCAAACTGACTTGTAATAAAAGCTACCAAACTCGAGAACAAGATCAATCCGACGAATATCGTAAGTACACCGACGCCCTTGTTGAAAACACCGTAATCAGTATCTTCGCCGAGACATCCGGCATCTGCAATCTGAAGAAATGAACGCCATGCCTGCGCCCAGAATGAATCAAAACCGTTATCAGGCGAAAGCGAGTTTACAAGAAATCTGACTGCTGCCATGAGAAGAAACGACAAAAAGAAAACCAGCATAAGTGCGGAAAAAACCGAAAGACCGCCTTTTGACATAAAATTGTCAAATCTGTATTTCAGCTTCGCGAATAATCCTCTTCGGGACGCGCTCATAATTCACCTCTAAAATTTATTATAACGTTCTATTATTTTAGAGGCTAAAATTTTCAAGAACTTTTCAATTTACGTTAAATTAATCATAAAGGGCAAAAATCAGATTTTTGCCCTTTATTTGAACGATTTCCGTTTTTTCCGGTAATTTTTTACAATATTTCACCGTCAAGAGAAATCACATATTCCCGTATAGCCATGCTCCGTCCTGCTTTTTCAAGAGCCTTTTCGATATAATAGTTTATTCCTCCGCAGCACGGAACCTGCATACGCACAGCTGTAATGGACTTAATATCATTGTTCTTTATGATTGAAGCAAGCTTATCAAGATATTCTTCCTGATACGGGTCAAGCTTCGGACACAATATAACCAGAATTTTATCCTTAAGGAATCTGGAATGAAAATTGCTGTAGGCGAAAGGAACACAGTCGGCAGCGATGACAAGATCCGCATTCTTGAAAAAAGGCGCGTTCGGATTCAAAAGCTTAAGCTGAACCGGCCATTGTCTGAGCTCGGAAGAAGCAGAAATATCAACCTGAGAAGGAGCTTTCTCGCCGCGTCTGTCGCGCATCATTGATCCCGGACAGCAAGGTTTTTCTTCATTTGAAAGATCAGGAACTGGAATATTGTGTTCATTCAGATATTCTACCGCCTCAGCAAGAAAATCATCCTGCGCATGGTCTTTAAGATGCTTCAGGTGAGCTTTTATTACGCCTGCACCCTGCTTTACAACGTTTTCCATTACAAGTTTTTCATTATAGGCTTCAGCTTCCCTTTCTTCTATTTCTATAGCACCCTGCGGACACTGCTTGATGCATGCTCCCAAACCGTCACAGAAAAGATCGCTCACAAGCGCCGCTTTTCCGTCAATGAGCTGAATCGCTCCTTCAGGGCAGTCCGGAACACATACACCGCATCCGTTGCATTTTTCCCTGTCGATTCTGATAATATTTCTTTTCATTTTTCCTCCATATTCTGCTTGATAAAGTATTGCTTGTTTTATCTAAATATACCACTCTTTCAAAAAAAGTAATTGATTCAGGTCAACATGAGCATAGAAAACGAACTTAAAAAAACAGAATTATTTTCAAACCTTTCCGGGATTTCCGCCTCGCGTATCGCGGGTGCGTGCACCGTCAAAAAAGTTAAATCCGGTGAATATATTTTTCATGAGGGCGATGAGGGCGATTTTTTTTATCTCATGAAAAGCGGAAAAGCCCGCGTTTTCAAGAACAGCCGCGACGGAAAGGAAGTTACTGTAAAAATTATATGCCAGGACGAGATATTCGGCGAAGTTATAATCTTTGAAAGCCGCGCGTATCCGGCAAGCTGTGTCGCAATGGAAGAGTGCGAAGTAATATCAATCAGAAAAGAAAATTTTCTTCTGCTTCTGCGCGAAACGGATTTCTCAGCGGATTTTTTCGGAATTCTGATAAAAAAACTCAGATACCTGAATGAAAGAATTCTTTTTCTTTCGGCGATGGACGTCGAAGAAAGATTCTTCAGCTTCATAAAAGAAAACTACGGCATAAAAGAACAATACGAAATTTCCATGAGTAAAAAAGACGCGGCTTCGGCAATAGGCACCATTCCCGAAACATTTTCGAGGATGTTAGCCCGCTTAAAAAAAGCGGGACTTGCGAATTGGGATGACAATCTTGTAATAGATAAAAAAGCCTGGGAAATCTACGAAGTCTGATTACTTAATTTCTTTTTAAGTCTTGTTATGCGTTTTTCAAAATTCTCCTTCCACCGAAGGGGATTTTTGATTTCTTCGCCCTTTTCGGAATATATATTTTTATCAACAAGCATCATTGCCGTCTCGGAATATTCAAGCGCCTTCGTTAAATCCGCCGTTCTATGCTCTTCATATTTCGCAAGCTCGTTCAGAGAAAAAAGCGTCAAACGGCTCTTCCAATATTCGGCGGCTTTTTCGTAATCATTTTCGCGCTTGAGCGCGATCGAAAACTTGTTAAAAAGATTTTCATCATCAAGAATCGAGTCTCCGAGAAAATCGGCCATATCGAGAAACAAATCAATATCTT
>JAEWVM010000228.1 GCA_023396615.1 Spirochaetota bacterium
CTTGTAACGGCTGTGAGAATTGAAAAAAGAATTCTGTCTATTTCTTCATCGCGCTGAATGGATTCAGTAATCTGGTTTATCAGCGATATCTGATATTCTTTGCGGATTCTGTCAGTTATGTTTTCCATAACCATAACGATTTGGGATTCACCCTGCACAACAACACGCGAAATCTTTATATCGAAAACCCTTGATCTGCAGTTTGCAAAAAGTGTTATCTTCTGAAGAATAATTTCATTTCCGGTTTTTTTAACGGACTCAACAGAATTCCACAATACATCATTCTGTCCGAGAAACACTTCCTTAATTTTCCGTCCGCTCAAAGCCTGCTGACTGAATTCAAATTCCGAGCAGAATGTTTTGTTAACAAAAAGAACTTCATACTGTGCATTGACTACAAGAAAGTAAGAGTTTGAAGAATATATGATATTATTGTAAACTTCGCGGTATTTGTCTATTTCGTCTTTCTGAGAATTTGTCATCTTTAGAAGATGTTTTCCGAGATCGACTATTTCATCATGAATGTCGGAAAGGTATCCGCCTCCGAAAAATTCCATATCCGGAAGAACGAATTTTCCCTGCTTGAGGTTTTGAATATTTTTAGAAAGATTATGAATTCTTCTGACAAAAAAATAATAGAAGCCCGAAAAGTGAAGAAACAGTTTTATAACGGCACATATTATAAGTCCAATCAGAAATTCAAAATCATTCAACGGAATATTTTTTTTGTACGAGAGATAAAGCATGTATAGAAACACAATATCCGGCAGATAAAATGCTACTTGGACAAACATTGTGCGTTTTTTCATAAGATCCTCGGAAAACTTTATTTGTCGAAGGGATATTTTTCCTGCCAGGCACTGAAGCCGCCGGAAACATTATAAACTTTTTTGAAGCCGAAAGAGTTCATTCTTTCGGAAGCCCTCGCGCTTCTGACACCGCTTCGGCAATATACCACGTAAACCGCGTTCTTATCAAGCTTTTGAGCCATTTCATCGAACGAGTCGGAATTGATATCAATCAGAAGTGCACCTGGAATATGTCCTGCATCGTATTCCTGCGCGGTTCTAACGTCTATAAAAACGGCTTTTTTTGAGGTATATATTTCATACGCCTCATCAATTGTTATCGTTTTATACGATGTCGACGAAAAACATCCAAGCGGAAGCAGTAATATAATCAGTAATTTTTTCATGCCTTCATGATAATCCATCTGCATCAATCAATCAAGAAAAATAAGAATTATTTATTGAAAAACCCGTATTGTTTTTTCAGTTTTTTCCGTTAATCGCTAATTCTTTTTTTATATCTGCCGATAATCCCATGAGATCACTGCCCACCGCCAATTTACCGAAAAGAGGCGCATATGAATAAGGATATTATTTTCAACAACCAGAGCATTAACATCGAACTCGCAAGCGGATGCTGCAAGGGAAGATGCCGTTTCTGCACGGACTGCGGGAAAAATTTCAGAGTATTCAGCCTCGCTGAGATTAAAGAAAATATAGATTCAATTAATGCCGAAAACTTCGTTTCACAGGCCGTATTTTCGTGCGAAGATTCAATCGCTTTTCCGACAAATTTCATTATTGAAGTCATGAATTACGTGAAAGAAAAAAAACCTCAGATAAAGGAATTCTCTATCTGCGCCAAGACTCAGGCAATACTCATGAAACCGGCAGAAGAGCTCATGCTTCTCCGCGAAAACGGACTTACCAAAATTTATCATAAAATAATTTCAGGCGACCAGTCGATCCTAGACGAGAACCTTGCCGATGAAAATCTTGATGAACAGATCGAAGCCGCAGAAGCCGTAAAAAAAGCCGGAATTGAACTTTCACAGATCATATACACAGGACTTGCAAAGAAACACATGAACACCCATGTTTTATCTGCAATTCTTACCGCAAAGCATCTAAACGCAATGCAGCCCAACGAAGTTATCAGCGCAACGTACGGAACAAACCCTCTTGATTCGCTTGAAGAGATAAAATCAATCACCGAATCGTTATTTCTTGAAAACGGATATTTTTCAAGCGGCGAGTTCAGATTCAAGTTTCCAGAGCAGAAAAATTACTTCTCGGCATTTTTATTCGAAACAATGCACGGCAACGGCGTCTACATAAATCAATTTCAGGGAGTTTCAAATGACTAAGGCAATAAGATACATACTTTCAAAAATCAATAAGGTGCCGAACAGCGAAACTGAAAAACTTCTACTTGAAGCTTCCGAGATGTTCAACCTGAACAGCGTCCAGAGAGAATACATTTTCAGAAGATTTATCGGGCACTGAGATTAAACATAAATAAATTATTAATTTGATCCTTCAGCAGTTTATGCTATATTTAACAAGCAGATATTTCTGCTTGCTGAAGGAGGAATTATGACAAACAATTTTTTCGATGCTGTAAAAAACAGAAGAACATATTATAATATAAGCGCGGATTCTCCGGTAACGGATGAGAGATTACGCGAAATTGTTGAATACGCGGTAAAGCATTCACCCTCGGCATTCAACTCGCAGAGCGGAAGAACCGTTTTGCTTCTTGCCAAACATCACGAAAAACTCTGGAACATGACGGAAGATGTTCTGCGCGGATTCGTTCCGGCAGATCAGTTTCAGCAGACTGCGGATAAAATACAAAGCTTCAGAGCCGGACACGGAACAGTTTTGTTTTTTGAAGATCAGAATATTGTAAAATCACTTCAGGAACAGTTTCCGCTATACGCGGCGAACTTTCCGGTATGGTCAAGCCAGTCTTCGGCAATGCTGCAGTTTGTAGTCTGGGCAGGACTCGAAACAGAAGGACTCGGCGCGTCACTTCAGCATTACAATGAACTGATAGAAGG
>JAEWVM010000240.1 GCA_023396615.1 Spirochaetota bacterium
AAAGACATGATATTTGATAAACCGTTTCAATAATTCTATTTTTAGAAAAACTATTAAACAGGCTGATAGCATTAATTTGCAGAAGGATGCAGAAGCTTAGTGAAGATATTTTTCCGGTATTTACTCCTTCTATTGTTGCGAGAAGAGAGGACGGAATTATCATGAGCTCTATATTTTCCGGATAATTAAATATCCGGCTGGAGAAAATAAGAAAAAGAAAAAGTATTGAAAGTACTAATATAATTCGTGATGCGGTTTTCTTTTTAAACTCTAAAAAAATAAAGGATGCGGTCAAAAGGATGCTTAAAAGAGCTGTTGCCGGAGACATTGCTTTGTAGTTGTCGAAAAAAGAAGCAAAAATCAGATTTTGAGTTATCCATCCCGACATAACGATAAGCGGAACTGCAAATGGAGAATAAAATAGTATCCGTGCCCAAATTCTGCGAGTATTCACCAAAATCCCCCGGCTAAAAATATTTGAGCAATGGTTACTGCAAAAGAAGCGACTGATTGATACTAAATTATAATATAGGCGAAATCAAGATATTAATTAAGAGGCCATTCACCCCTATATATTTCTACAGCTGGACCCGTCATATAAACCAGTCCGTTTTTATCATTCCATTCAATATTCAATTCACCGCCTCTGAGTTTGACAGTTGCTTTGCGTGAAGTCTTGTCATTCAGGTGAGACGCTACCACCGCGGCTGAAGCGCCTGTTCCGCAGGCTAGAGTTTCTCCCGCGCCGCGTTCCCACGTTCTCTGTTCTATTTTTGTTTTGTTAATTACTTTGACGAATTCGACATTTGTTTTATGCGGAAAAAGCGGATGATTCTCTATCATCTGCCCGTACTTGGCTAACGGAAAGTTTTCAAGGTCTTCAACGAATATTACAGCGTGGGGGTTTCCCATTGATACTGCGGTGATGTTGAATTTCACGGAGTCTTCAAGTTCAATCGTTTCGTCGATAACACTGCCGTGTTCGCCGATCATGGGAATGTGAGAGCGTTCGAGAATAGGCATTCCCATATCTACGGTAACGCTTGTAACTTTATTATCTTTTACAGTAAGGAATACTTCTTTGTTTCCGGCTTTGGTTTCGACGATCAAATCCTTAGAAGAAGTTAGACCGTTGTCGAATACATATTTTGAAAAACAGCGGATGCCGTTGCCGCACATTTCCGCTTCACTTCCATCAGAGTTGAACATACGCATTCTGAAATCGGCTTTATCGGATGGAAGAATCAGAATGAGACCGTCAGAACCAGCTCCGTAATGTCTGTCGCTGATAAGTTTGGAAAGCTTTGACGGATTATCCGGCATTTGTTTGGTTGCATCAATGAAAATATAATCGTTTCCTATTCCGTGCATTTTTACAAAAGGTATTGTCTTCATAATTTCTCCGACGGGTTCGCCCCGACCGAGATACAATAGATAAGGGTATGCCGCAAGTCAATTGTTTTTGGTGTCTCTGTTAATGCTGTAGAACGCTGTGCATTTCTGCCTGGAATTGCAGTTCGATGAACATGAAGAACAGTTGAAAGATTTTTTGATGACTATTTTTTTATCAGCAAGAATATCAAGCGCCATTTCAACAGCGCCCGGGTCTTCGCCTATTTCATGCGAAATTTCAGTGATGCCGGCAGCATCACGAGTGTTAAGATAGTTTCTTATTTTTTCCGTCAGCATGTGTCTTTTCTCCGGATAGAATTTTTCCGGCGGCAATGAAAGCTGTTATTATCAATAAGATGATGGAAGCGGATGCTGAAATAAATACAATATCATGTCCGGCTGTTAATTGGTAGAACAGCGATGAAACAGACCATGCGAGCAGTGTGAGATACGAAACAGATAAAGCTGCCCCTTTCCATCCAATTTCTCCGACAATCGCTCCTAAGGTGGCGATGCACGGAAAATAAATCAGAATGAAAAGCAGATAAGCATAAACAGAAAGTTTGCCGTTTGAGAATTTATCTTTTGCCGCGAAAAGAGCCGAGCTTTCATCATCGGAATTCTGCGAAAAATATTCAGGAATTGAAGCGAATGCAGATTTTATCATTTCAGAGATGGAAGCGGTTTCTTCAGTTTCATTCATCTGACTGTAGAGAGAATTGAGAGTTCCGATGACGGCTTCTTTCGAAAAAATGCCGGTAAAAACTGCAACGGTTGCAGGCCAGTTATCTTCGGTTATTCCCATTGGTTTTAGAACAACTGAAGTTTTTTTGCCGATATAGGTCAGCAGAGAATCGTCTTTGCGGTTCTTGCTGAAAGAGAAATCATGCCCCGCAGAATTCAAAACCGCAAGAATCACAGAACCGATAATAATTACTTTTCCGGCACTTAACATAAATACTTTGAGGCGGTTCCATGTGTGAATGAAAATGTGTTTAGGCCTCGGAAAATTATAAACAGGAAGCTCCATTACGAAGTGTGAAACTTCATTCTTGTAAACGGCTTTCTTAAAAAGAAATCCTGTCAGAACTGCAAACAGAATTCCGACAGCATAAAGCGAGAATACAGCAAGTGCTGCGTTCTCGGGGAAAAATACCGCAGCAAAAAGAGCATATACCGGAAGCCTTGCTCCGCAGCTCATAAGCGGAATCAGAAAGATGGTTACTATACGGTCTTTTCTGCTTTCAAGCGTTCTGCTCGCCATTACAGCCGGAACGGAACATCCGAAGCCGACGATCATCGGAACAAAGGATTTTCCGGGAAGACCGATTTTCTGCATAAACTTATCCATAACGAATGCGGCGCGTGCCATGTATCCCGAGTCTTCAAGAATTGAAAGAGACAAGAACATGCAGAAAATGATGGGAACAAATGTCATAACGGATTGAATGCCGACACCGACACCCGACACAAGAATTGTCTGAACGATGTCCGGAAAAGAGAAAAATACCGAAAGCATTTCAAGAGGTTTTGTTATTACTGCAGCCGAAATGATGTCGAAAAATGAAATGAGAGATGATCCGATATCGATGGTAAATTTGAAAACAAGATACATGATAAAAAGAAATATCGGAAGACCGAAAATGCCCGAAAGAGCCGCCTTATCAATAATCTCGGTTCTCTGGCGTTTGTCTGATTTTCTTTTTACAGCATGTTCATAAAGACCCTTGATGAATCCGAAACGGTAATCGGCAATAATTATATCTGTTGTTTCCTTGTGAAGGTTTTCTATCGCGAGAATATTTTTCTGAAAATGGTCATATTCTTTCTGATCGAATCCCGAGCGCGAAAGCGCGTAAAAATCCTTTTCAAGAAGCTTAATGGCTGCCCATCTTTTATTTTCAAAACATCTGTCGAGACCGCATTCAAGAGCTTTTTCGAGTTCGGTTATAATGTTCTCTATTTCATCCGGATAATCTATTTTGACGGTTGCTGTATCGGGTTTTTCCGCATGAACTGATATCAGCTGTTTGAGTTTATAAACATCTTCCTTGTCGTGTGAGTTTACGGCGATTACCGGAATTTTCAAGTGCTTGGAAAATTCTTCAGTGTTTATTGCAAGGTTATGATTAATCGCGATATCGTGTCGGTTCATTACGATTATCATGGGAATATTCATTTCAATGAGCTGTGTTGTCAGGTAAAGATTTCTCTGAATGTTGGAGGCATCAATTACGTTAAGAAATAGATCAGTTCCGCCGTTTAAAATAAAATCGAGTGAAACTTTCTCGTCATCGGATTTTGCAGACAAAGAATAAATGCCCGGAAGATCAATAACCTGAATTTTATTGTTTTCGAAATTTAAAAAGCCTTCTTTTCTTTCAACTGTTACTCCCGGCCAGTTGCCGATTATCTGTCTCGCTCCGGTCAGTTCATTGAATATGGTTGTTTTCCCGCAGTTGGGGTTTCCGATTATGGCTATTTTTTTCATATAGTTTCAGCCTTGTATGACGGCGCGGTGATTTACTCAACCATGATTTTTTCAGCCATTCCGCCGCCGATTATTATTTTAGTTAAACCGACTTCTATTACGCATGGTCCGTTGTTTTTTCTGGTTATAACGGCAATTTCCTTGCCGGGAAGAACCCCCTGACAGAGAAGCTTGTCCTTAACCGAGGCTCCGCCTTCGATTGATATCACTTTATGTTTTCCGATCTGAGCTTCCGAAAGTTTCGTCATTTTAAAAGCCTCTGAGACTAATATATCAAAAAAGTTAAATTCGGCTAACTTTTTTCTATACGGCTCACTTGTCAAGGCATTAATCGAATTAACGCACCTTTACTCTTCGCTGATAGCGTTTGAGTTCAGATTTGAAGAAGTCTGAATATGTGACGAGATCCTTGTGCTGTTTAATTACGAAGAAAGTTTTTATGAGGTTTTTAATTATGCTGTCGTCGGCAATATCAGTTAAGTCCTGGGGCTTGCCGGTGAATATGGTATTTCCGTTTGAAATGCTTGCGTTTAATATTGAGTTTGCCGGTTCAGTGAGTTTATTGTACGGAACGCCGGTCTTCTTGTGAATGTTGCTTATTATAAGCGCGGCTAGGGTGATGATTTTGCGCTTCTTGTCCGCTTCGATATCATCGTTCATTTTTATGAAAGCGTAACTGATTGCGTCGTTTTTTTCTTTTACTTCATCAAGAAGTTCGAGCTGAACATCCGGCGGAAGCTTTTTGTATTCAGGCTGATGATTCGAGTAAAAAACCTTCAGGTACTGCTTCGACATCATAATCTGACCTGCAATGGTGTTGCCGGGCAAATCGTTCTCTGTAAGCGTTTTAATCTGCTCAGGAGACACCTTCAGAAGAGAAGAGCAGGTCATAATAGCCGATGGAATTTCAATTGTTTTCAAAAAAAGGGCAATAGGTTTTTCTCGGGCTTCATCCTTGAAAAAATAATCGCTCATTAAGACTCTGAACTGTTCTTCGACTTTTCCGATATATTCCGGGTTTTCTTCGAGCTCGAGAACATAGTCTAAAAGATTTTTATAACTGTATTCGCCCATGGGTATCCTTGCAAAAAAATTCTGGACTATATTTTAGCATATCCCATTCTTTTTGCAAGAGGAATTATGCGCGAAATAAATTTTGATGAAATTGTTTCAAAAATTGAATCTTTGTGTCTGAGCGCCAATGTCAGCCTTGCTGACGGAATCACCGATTGCTATCACAAAGCCCTTGAAGCGGAAGAAACGGCAATGGCCAAGTCGATAATTGCAGACTGCATAGAAAATCAGAAAATCGCATTCGAAGAAAAGGTTCCATTGTGTCAGGATACCGGTTTGGCTGTTTTTTTTATAAAGCTTGGGGATGAAATAAAAATAAAGGGGGGGCTTCTTTCCGACGCGGTGGCGAAAGGCGTTTCTCTGGGATATACCAAAGGATTCTTGCGGGCGTCAAGCCTTGATGATCCTCTTTATGACAGAAAAAACACCCGCGACAATACGCCTCCGATAATTCATACAGAAACCGTCAGCGGAGATAAGCTCGAAATCACTTTTATTCCAAAGGGCGGCGGAGCTGAAAACATGAGCGCGCTTAAAATGATGAGCCCTTCGGCCGGAGAAAAAGGCGTGATTGATTTTGTCGTTGATACGGTAAAGAATGCCGGAGGAAACCCGTGCCCGCCCGTTGTTATCGGTGTCGGAATAGGTTCAAACTTTGAAGGATGTGCTCTGCTTGCCAAGAAAGCGCTTCTTCGTAAAATAGGGAGCCGCAATCCCGACCCGCGCTACAAAGCACTCGAAGAAAAACTGCTCATGCTCGTAAACGAAACCGGAATAGGGCCTCAGGGATTCGGAGGAAAGACGACGGCATTTGACCTTCATATCGAATACGCGCCGTGCCATCTCGCTTCGCTTCCGGTCGCGGTAAACATCAACTGCCATATTCATAGAAAACAAACGGTAATTATATGATAAAAAAAATTTCAACTCCGCTGTCTCTTGAAGCTGTTAAATCTCTCAAAGCCGGGGATATCGTACATCTGTCAGGTGTCATTTATACCGCGAGAGACGCCGCTCATAAAAAGCTGACTGAGTTAGTCCAAAGCGGTTTATCCGCCGGAATTGATTTTGCGGGCGCGGTTATTTATTATTGCGGGCCGACTCCGGCAAAACCTGGGAAAGTTATCGGAAGCGCCGGGCCGACAACATCGGGCAGAATGGACGCCTATGTGCCTTATCTGATGGATAAACTCGGTTTTTTGGGTATGATCGGAAAGGGCAAGCGCAGTCAGCCGGTAATTGAATCTATAAAAAAAAACACCGGGGTTTATTTCGCGGCAGTCGGAGGCGCTGGTGCATTGATATCCAAAAAGATTATAAAAGCGGAAGCCGTTTTATTTGAAGAATTCGGTGCGGAAGCTGTTTATAAACTTGAAGTTCTGGATTTTCCTTTGATTGTTGCGATTGATTCTGAAGGCAATGATATCTGCAGATGATCGGATTATGATTTATGGCTGAAGAACCTGAAAAACTCCGTGAGGGAGTTTTTCAGGAAGTTTTTATTAGATTCTGTATTCTGCGCCGAAGGCAAAATTCCATACGTCTTTTTTGTATTTTGAAGTGGTATCGCCGGTTTTAGTTTTTTGACCATCTGCTGTCACATAATGAATTCTTCCTATTCCGAGAACAAGATCAAGATTGGCGATAGGAGTGATTCTTCCGCCGATTCCGACCGAATGAGAATCAAGCGAATAGTCGAAATCAGTATAAGTGTCGGAGTTTGCACCGACATTGGCATACATGTAACCGGCAGAGACTTTCAGAAAATCAGGTATAACTGCGTATTCTACCGATGCAGACATTTCCCATCCTAAAGAAGAATAGTCTTCTGAATATCCGTCATCATCATAGTTTGTAAGTCCGAGAAGAAATCCGTCAAAGCTTGTAGAAATCATGAGCTTGTCGATTGTGTAGCTTCCGCCGAGACCAATCATTGCAGGAAGATCATATCTCTGCTTTGATCCGTCTTCAAACATTGTCCCGAAAGATTTGCCGTCATGTACCTTTGTTTTAAAATTGAGTCTGGTCGGTGTTTCGAAGCGTGCGGCAAGAATCATTGCATCTTTTTTGTAAGTCACACCGATTATTCCGCCGATTCCCTTTGCTGTTTTTTCAGCATCTACTTCCAAAGTCTGTGGTGCGTTACCATAATATGGTGCAACATAATTTGCCTCACCTTTGAAAGTTTTTTCAGCATAAACAAAGCGTGCGGTAAGTGAAACTGATAGAGATTCATTAAGCGCGTATGATCCGCCAGCACTTCCGAAATAATAAAGGCTTGAACCTTTAAGATTGCCGTTTTGATATAATAGTAGAGTATGATCTGTTGTATCTAATCCTGTTAAGATCATCGCAGGTACTCCGTCTTTATAGTCAACTGATCCGCCGCCGGCGATGAGACCTGCGCCTACGAATACGGCATAATTTTCTTTTTTATAAATAGCGTAAAAATTAGGTACAATCGGAGACGGCTTTGTAGATTCATAAACATCATTTTTTCCAATTGATTCAGATGCTGAATAAGTAAGTTCGCTCGAATAAGTTCTAAGTATTGTCTGAGATGAAAGATATAATGTCACTCCGTCTTTCATGAAAGCTGTTGCGGCCGGGTTATAATGTGCTGAGTCCGCGTCAGTAGATGCGTTTCTGCAGAAGGTGCGCAGATAGTCAGCGCTCTGATTTGACAGATAGTCAATGCTTCCGGCAAAAACGGAAGACGCGGTGAAGATCATGGCTAGAGCCGCGAGTATTCTGTTAATTTTCATTTTTCCTCCGAATTCAAATTTACAGTTGAAGTTAAGATTAACTGAACATTTTTCAATAATGTCAATTCTGAAATGCATATTAAATGAAAATGTTTAAATATTTTTTAGACAAATAGCCTAATTGTATATTTTTTAATAGTAATTAATACATTGAAATGTTTAAAATAAATATAATAAAATAGTGCACCGGTTGGACGGATTTAACAAAATTTGAGCAAGAGTTTAAATTTCTTGTGTTTTTCATAATTAATAGTCTAAATGACCCAGCCGATTTGAAAAGTAAGGCTTTGCCTGTTTTGGCAAAAAATATTAGGAGAATCTAAATGAAAAAGATTTTTGCTCTCGTTTTCGCAACTGCTCTTCTTTCCGTAGTTGCATGTTCAAAAAACCCTGAAGCTCAGGCAAAAGAAATGATGGTTAAGATGGCAACAGTTTTCGACACTGCTGCTACTAAACTTACTGCTGCTGGCGACGATAAAGCCGCTGCCGCTGCTCTTACTGCTTTCAGCGCTGAAATGGCTAAAATCGTAGTTGAAGGTAAAGCTTTGGAAGCAAAGAACCCTGATTTCAAACTTGATGAAAAGAAAGATGCTTTCAAAGAAGAAACTAAGAAGATGGAAGAAGCAATGAAAAAATTCCAGGAAGCTATGATGGCGTCTGCTGTTAAATATGCTGATTCTGAAGTATTCAAGAAAGCTATTGAGGATATGCAGACTGCTATGTCTTCTGCCGGAGAAAAGAAGTAATTATTTTCTTATAGAAGCTGTTATAACAGCTCAAAAATGCCGCCGGAAAACCGACGGCATTTTTTTTTATTCGATGTCGAGTTCCACTCTGCAGTTTTTATCACTGCGCGGATTTACATCAGGCAGAGTGTTCGATGAACCGTTAGCCTTTGTTTCGAAGCGGTCTTTTGAAATCTTGCTGTTTTTCAGGATATAAGAAAGAACTGCATCAGCTCTTTCCTGTGAAATCGCGATATTTCCTTTCTTTCCCTTTTCTGCATTTTCGGGGCCTTTCGCACTTGCATAACCGTTAACAGTGATCTTTTGGCCTTCTGGAAGGGCATTGATTACTTGAGACAAAGCCGGCAATATAATGTTCTTCATGTAAGAATCAAGATTTTGTCCTGCAACGGAATATTTTGGATCGTTAAGTTTTAATTTTGATGATTTGTAGGCGAAAGGTATCGGTTTCATTTTGCTTTTAAATTCGGCCTTTAGAGAATCCATTGGTCCGGCTTTGTCCATCTGATCCTGCATTGCAGGTTTTGTGTCTGCTTTCGGCTGAGCCGTTTCGCAGCCGACTGCCGCGAATATAATTGCCGCTGACAAAATAATTGAAAATAGTTTCATTCTTCCTCCGGATAATATTTTATTAAGGGAAGTATATGTTTGTGAAAATAATAATCAAGGCTTTTTTAAAAACTGAAAGTGCTGCCGGTAATATGAAAAATCCCGCTTTCGCGGGATTAAATTATTTTTCGATTTTTTCGACTATGCGTTCAAAGTCATCAAGAGAGTAATAACTTATTTCAATCTTTCCTTTTCCGCCGGAATGACGTATCTCAACCTTTGTGCCGAACAGCGAGCGGAGTTTTTCTTCCATGTGACGGATGTGGGCGTCTTTTCTTGATGCGGATTTGGCGGATGCAATTTTTTCCGCAGATGATTCATTTATAAGTTTTTCAAGTGATCTTACAGAAAGATTTTTTTCAAGAATCTGTGTATAAAAGTGAATCTGTTTGTCTTCTTCAAGAGATGCGATTACTTTTGCATGACCCTGAGAGATAACTCCGGCAGAAACGGCTTCCTGAATGTTTTCGGGTAGAGTGAGCAGGCGGAGTGAATTTGCAATGGTGGCTCGTTCTTTTCCGACTTTTTTTGCTACGTCCTGCTGTTTGAGCTTGAAACGGTTGATCAGAAGACGGTAGGCTTTTGCTTCTTCAATCGGATCAAGATTCTGTCTCTGAACGTTTTCTATCAGGGCTATTGAAAAATTAGTTTCTTCATCAGCATTTATTATTATTGCTTTTATGGAAGCTTTTCCGAGATTCTTGGTAGCTCGAAAACGGCGTTCGCCGGCAACTATCTGAAAACGTCCGGCATCCGCTTTTCTGAGAATTATAGGCTGAATTAATCCCACTGATGAAATTGATTCGGCTAGATTGGCGATTTCAATGTCATCAAAATGCATTCTCGGCTGATCCGGATTCGGATCTATCAATGAAAGCGAAATATCACATACGCTGTCTGACTTGACCTGGGATATTTCTTTCTCGAGACGTTCTGCCGGTGCGGGCGAATTTATAATTATTGCGCCTAAACCTTTTCCAAGGGGCTTTTTGGGATTCATTTAGCTAATACCTCGTTTGCAAGTTGTTCATAAGCTTCACTTCCGGGGCAGATGCGGTCATAAAGACCGATAGGTTTTCCGAATGAAGGCGCTTCCGACAGTTTTACATTTCTCGGAATGATTGTTTTGAAGACCTTGTCGTTGAAGTGTTCTTTTACGTCATTAACAACATGCTGTGAAAGCTTGGTTCTTGAATCGTACATTGTCAGAACAACGCCCTCAACATCAAGCGACTTGTTGAGGTTTTCCTGAACCATCGAAATAATCTGAAGAAGCTGGCTCAAACCTTCGAGAGCATAATACTCGCACTGAAGCGGAATCATCACCGAGTTTGCGGCTATTAAAGCGTTCAATGTGAGAATTCCGAGTGAAGGAGGACAATCTATTAAAATGTAATCATAGTAGTCGCGTATCTGTGAGATAGAATCTCTCATCTTGAACTCTTTGTTTTCGAGTTCCATCATGTCTACCTGTGCACCGGACAGATGAATATTTGAAGGAACTATATCAAGATTTGGAAATTCTGTGTGATGAATCGCATCCTCAATCTGAATTTCTCCGATTAAAACTTCATAAATTGTATTTCCGGATTCTTCTGCGTTTATACCGACACCGTAACCGGCGTTTGCCTGAGGAT
>JAEWVM010000243.1 GCA_023396615.1 Spirochaetota bacterium
CAAAAATGAACCTAGTGCGGTAATTCCATTTTTTTTTGCATTAAACCAAAGAGCCGAAAAAACCTTTCTGGAAAATGGTATTTTTTTATATCCATTATAACTGAAATTCTGATGTTTTGCAAAAAGAGAAAAAAAGTAACGGCACAATATCCGAATAACCACACCGCTTAAGAGAAAAGCTAATGACAGTGAAACAATTCCTAAACCCAAACTTAAACCGGTCAATGCTATAAGCATATAAGTTAATCCGGAAAAAACATTTGCCTGCTGAAATTGTTTTACCAATCCCAATCCAGATAGTATTGCGTTCCAATAACTATAGTATAGATTGAAAAAAAGACCAAGAAGGAAAATGATCCATGCTGTTAGAATATATGTTATGTCTATACCGGAAGATATTTTAATCAGATAAATAGTTCCAAAAGTAGAAGAAAAAAGCAAAGCAATAACAGAGATAACAAGATAGACTCTTCTTGAAACAGATATTATCTGCCACAACAAATTGATATTGGATTTTTTTGTTCTTCCTTTTGAAAATCCTGAATGAGAAAGATCTGCAACCCCTGCCCATGAATAGGCAACATTTCTAACCACTGTTCCTGAAAACCCAAAATCAAGCAGAGCGACTAAAGAATTCAATGTCTGAAAAATATACCATATTCCTAATTGTTCCGAAGGAATAGTTTTCAAGATAAAAGGAAGTACGAGCAATGACGATCCGAAACGAAGAAATGTTCCGACATAGCTCCAAACAACATCTTTAAATCCGGATTTTATTTTCAAGACAAACTACCTCTTTATAGCAGAAACATTCAGTTTTCAAAAATGATTCTTGTTTAAGTTTAATTTACAGAATTCCCTTTTAAACTCCAGACTGCAACATTTTTTTATGGCATCTCTTTTATAACTGATGATTTGAAAATAAAGTATGCCCTATTATATTAAGAAAATAAAAAGCAAAAAACATTTTATTGACAAATTACTCTCAGCTAATATTTTCATTTCTCTGAGGCATTTATGTTTACTTTTAACGAGTCAGAATTTTCTAACCGCCTGAACACCATGAAAAACTTTCTTTCCGGCAAAGGTATATCTGCCGCTGTTTTAAATCAGCCCTCTGAACTCTATTATTATTCAGGATCTGTCATTCCTCTTTATCTTGTCATCCCGGCCGAAGGCGATGCTTTTATTCTAGCAAGAAAGGGAGATCAAAAACTACGTGAAAGCGTTTTACATATAGAGACTCTTTACTTTTCAGGCAGCAAGGACCTTCAGAAAATCTGGTCAGACAGAAAACTTGATACCGCATCACAAATCGGATTTACACTTGATTCGACATCATATTCTTCCGTTGAAAGAATTATTAAACTTTCACCTTCAGCTTTACCATACGATCTCTCATGGGATGCAAGATTTATCAGAATGAAAAAAAGCCCTGCAGAGATAGAAATAATGAAACAAGGCGGGAAAATTGCAGCAAGAATTCCTGAAATTGTAAAAGAGAATTTTACGGCAGGAATGACAGAACTTGAAATCAGTCTTTATATCGAAAATTTTTTCAGACTCAACAAATCAAGCGGACTCAACAGCAAACAGGAAGCTCTCGTAGTTTCTCCAGGTGTATGTTCATCCGGCATCAACACTCTTTCAGGCAACAAGTTTGACGGGATATGTTCAGGAAAAGGAATTTCGCATGCCAACCCTTTCGGGGCATCTGATGACGTCATAAAGGAACATGATCCTATCATTTTCGATTATGCGTTCATTCTCGAAGGATACCATCTTGATATCACAAGAATGGCAAGCATCGGAAAACCTTCTGATAAAGTTCAAAAAGCATATCAGGCAATGCTCACCATTCATAAAGAAATTATTTCCATGATAAAACCCGGTGCAATCTGGGAAGATATTTTTTTTCATGCGGAAAAGAGAGCTTCAGATTTCGGTTATTCAAATGAGTTTATGGGATTCGGTTCGGACAAGGTCCGTTTCGTAGGTCACGGCGTCGGTCTTCTTCTCGATGAACCTCCGTTTCTCGCTCCGAAAATGAAATATGAAATAACCGAAGACATGACAATCGCCATTGAACCAAAAGTATCACTCGAAGGAATCGGCGTCGTCGGAATTGAAGACACTATTCTGGTGACAAAAAACGGTGCGGAAATAATCACTCCCGCATCGTATGATTATATTGTGATATAGAATTCTTTTATTTCATAGCGAAACTATAATATTAAGTTAACAGGGGAAAATGTTGATGAAAAAATGTTTTCTTATTATATTCTTTGGTATACCGCTATTCGCGGATGACGATTTACGAGTTGGATATGGAATTTTCGCAAATGCCGGTTTTTCAAGCGATCACAGAAGTTATTTTGCAGCCGACTCGTATTTACTTATATTAAACACATCAGCCGTTTGGAAACCCGCCATTAAAAATGAAAATTATTACGATATTTCCGCCGGATTCGGTTTTATAAACATAATACAATTTCAACACGGCTGGGGATCAAAATCAAATTTTGTCAAAATTAATTGCGATCTGCCTTTATTAAATTACAAAGAGAGAAATTATTTTTTGACCTATTCGTCTGCCCGTGAATACCCATTCCGAAGAATTAATTTAAATCTAAATTATGTATGGCACTACAAAGAAAATGAAAAGATCTTTTCCATTGGACTGGGATATCTTATTCTTTAAGAAATAAATTGAATCCGTCTTTAGCCGGTCTTTCATAACCTACCAGTCGATCGGAAAATAATCTTTCAGAAACTTTCCGCACCAGTGTTTTCCGGTGTTGATGCCGTCAAAAAGAGGATCCAAAACGCGTGCGGCTCCGTCAACTATAT
>JAEWVM010000191.1 GCA_023396615.1 Spirochaetota bacterium
TTAATATTTATTATGTAAATTTTATATTGAAATTTTACCGTTTTGTATTATCTTGAATACATACTGTATAATTCAAATGCAATCATACAAAATCATTTCTATTATTTAGGAGGCAATATGAAAATAGAAATCACTATCCTGGGTCTTCTCACTGAGGGCAATCTTTACGGTTATGACATTAAGAAAAAAATCGTAGAAAGACTTGAAGACTACGTGGACATCAAGTTCGGATCTATCTACTATGCAATCAAGAAGGCTGTTGAAAACGGCTGGATCAAACGTATAGGTACTGAAAAAGACGGCGGAAATCCGGAAAGATACGTATACTCGATTCTGCCTGAAGGCAAAAAGCATTACAAGAAACTGGTTAAACAGTATTTCGACCGCAATTTGATGCATTTTGACATAGACATCGTTCTTATGTTCATATCTTCACTTAGCGATGAACAGAGAAGTCTTTTTCTTGAAGACAGAAAAGAGCTTATCAAAGATAAACTCAATTCGATGAAAACTAAAATTGAAAAAGAAAGCAAAAACAAAGAATCTTCTCTTATGCACATGTATACTTACATTGAAAATCACCTGAAAGCCGAAATGAACTGGCTTAAAACTCTCGAATGAAAACAGCAAAACCGGCTTTAAATGCCGGTTTGCTTTTTTCATTTGACCTAATTTAAGAAATATTTATTTTATTACGCACTGCAAGCTCAAATGAAAAAACTTTGCAGATTCCGATGGTGAGGTTTTATGTCTTCCGATAAAAACAAAACAGCTTATTTTCTTCAGTCTATTCCCAAAATGATGATGAACTCTCAAATGAATGAGAACAATACAATTTCTCCGGACAATGTATATCAACCTGCTATCACAAATAATAGAGAGCTTCTTGCAGAACTCATGAGAGTGGGACATCTTCCAGGAAGTGATGTAGCGGGATATGAAAATATTTTGAAATTAGAAAAACTGGCAGACGAAGGAAAATCATGCATAATATTTTCCGAACATGTATCAAACATGGACGTACCCAGCATGTTTATCCGCTTTAAGGATCACCCCGAAAAACGCATGGAATCAGTTTTTGAAAAATTAATTTTTATAGCGGGAGTAAAATTAAACCAAAATCCAGTTGTAAAACTTTTTGCAGAAATGTTTACACGTGTTGTAATATTTCCTATCAGGGGACTTTCAAAAATTTCCGGCGAAGAATTTGATCTTGCAAAAAAGATTAATCTCAGAGCCACAAAGCACATCATGGAATTAAAAAATAAAGGTAATATTTTCGTACTCTATCCAGCAGGCACCAGAAGACGCGACTGGGATGCCGATTCCATGAAAGGAATGAAAGAAACCATGGCATATCTCAGCATCTTTGATTATTTCTGCTGCTGCTCGATAAACGGCAACAACATGATACCGCAGGAACATGAAGATATGACAAAAGAAGCATATGAAGAAGATGTCATAATATTCAGCATCGGAGAAGTAACCAAGACATCCGATTTTGTTAAGGAAATCTCAGAGAAACACTCTGAAGCAAAAGACAAAGACGAAATTCGCCAGTATCAGGTTGATGAAATCATGAACCGCATTGAAACGCTTCATACCAAAGGAAAACTAATCAGGGAAAAAGCCCTGCAGTCATAGTCCGAACAGATATGCCGCTTTTTTTGACAATAATAAAATCACCGGAAGTATAAAAACAAAGAAAGCGGCGGTATTAAAAGCGAAAATACGGCCTGACAACTCAGGACTGATATTATAAAGAACAAGAGTCACAACTGAAAATACAGCACACGGCATAAAAGATTCTATCGCAATAACATATCCCGCATAACCATCAATTCCCAATAATATAACAGCACTGATTATCGCAAATGGAACAAGTATAAACTTAATTAGAAATTCCGATACATGTATACTTTTTTCAGAACTGTTCTTTTTAAACTGAAAAACCATTCCAAGAGATAGAAAATAACCCGCTACTAAAACACAAACCATTATATCAAGCAACGGAAAATCGAATTGCGGACGCCGGAACAAATGCCGGAAAGATATTGCCAATAGAAATCCAATGATTGGAAAATTATTAATTCTGAATATTCCGCGCAGAAATACTGATAGAGTAATTTTTTCACCGCGCTCACGGACATAACAAAGCGGAAATATAAAGAAATAAATCAGGCAAGCGAGACCAAGAGAACAGAAATATGAATACGCCAGAGCTTTTTCGCCAGCAGTCAAAAAACATACAAAGCCACCCATCGTAAACCCGGTATTTGACATGACGGAAGTCAGAACAAAGGCAAAAGAATCATCTCCTTTCAGTCTGAGTATTTTTACGAAAATTTTTCCGAATATATAACCGCATAGAGCAATAAAAAAAGCTGCTGAAAAAATCCATAGTGCGGTTTTATCGACATCAATACCCCATATTGAATATAATATTATTACGGGTTCAAGAATTACAAGATTAAACAGAATAATCTTTCGTCTAAATTCCGCGAACGACTTAATTCTGCATCTAAAATAATAACCTGCCATAAATGGAACTATGGATACAGCCTGAAGAACGGCATACTTGGAAACAATACTCAAAAATCCTCTCTCAGTTCAATATTACATTAAATTACCAAATTATTTTTATTCAACTACAACTTTATAATAGTTCCATCTTTTTTTAAAACGTCAATATCGGAAATATCAGCATCAAATTCAAAACTGTCTATCCATCCGGATTTTGTTTTACGGTACCATCGTTTTCTTTCTGCAGATTTAATGAAATAATGAATATTTTCAGAATCTTCATCCGTATGTTCCATTACTCGGATCCGATTAATCATTCTCGCGCATTTCATTGCTGATGCAACATCTTCTCTCGAATCATTAAAAAATTTATACAACGCGCTGCCCCTCAGAAATTCCCTGTCTGCCGGCGCAACTTCATCAAAATATTTTACTCCCGGCACAGAATAAAGCGGAGAAATACCTATTGTCACTGGAAGTTTTGCAAGTTCACGTATATCACGGAATAACGACTCCGCACTTCCTCCCTTAAGCCCCGCTATCAAGTATACAATCGTTTCAACCCGTCCGTTTATAATCCCCAAAACTTCTTTGATAGAATCTAACCCGAAGGGTCTATTGGATTCACGGATTGCATCTTTATCTGAAGAAACAAGTGAAAGATTGAACTCGATGAAACCGCTTTCAATACACTTTTCAGCAAACGGCATAAGATCATTCGCGCTCATTCCGTTCATTGCGGCAAATCTCATCCCCTTATCTGCATATTTTCGGATAATACTTAAAAGTTCGAAAGCATATGCCGCATCGAAAAAAAGAGAATCGTCTTCTATGTCAATAATTTCAATTCCAAGCTCAAAAAGATACTTTATCTCCTCATCTACCGACTCAATGCTTCTGAAAGAAAATTTTCCGCTCCGGTGAACAGAACAAAATGCACACCTGTTTCTGCATCCCCTGCTCAAAATAATTTTTGCAATCCGCTTTCCTCTGAAATAGTATTCGCCTGTTCTCTCGGGATAATAATCCGGAATTACATAATCGACAGTCTTGTTGATGATAATTGAATTATTCTTCTTATAAATTAATCCTGGAATTTCTGCCGGATCGCTTTTACCAGATATCCACTTCATAAGTTCTGAGCAATCAGAAGGGAAATCTCCCTGAATCAGATAATCCGCTCCAAGAAAATCATATATCTTATCTTTCTCAGCTGTTACGCTCCATCCGCCTGCAACAACCAATGCATCAGAAGATCTCCTAACTGCAGAAATAACTTCCCGTGCTTCCGAAGCATAAGCTGAAAAATTAGCCGAAACAAAAACAACATCAGGAGCTTCCTCTGCTATTTTAAAACACATCTCATCATATGATAAGCCCAATTTCTTATAATCAGAAAACAATGAGAAATAAGATAAGTCTTTATGATAATATTTGCGGAGGTAGGAAAATTCGTGAGGCAGTTTAATTTTCTTTTCATGCCTTATGTTTGCAAAATCAAAGATATCCGAATCGTACCCTGCAAGAGAAAGGGATTTTTGAACATACAGCAAACCAAGCGGTTCAATACGTGCACGCGTAAAATAAAAATCAGAAAACGGAGGAGAGATAAGCATTATTTTCATTTTCAATCGTAGAGAAAAGATGCGTTTTCGCCTTCTTTCAGCTTCAGAAGCGCGATTGGAATAACCTTGGATTTAGACGGATCAAAATTATCTGACGGCATAACAGAAAACATCACCGATTTGCTTTCAAATTTAGGATGCGAAAAAACTATCTCAAATGTCACTTCTTCACCTTCAGGCAATTCTGCCAGATCAATCTCCGGCCAAAAATGATAATATCCCATTGTCGCCTTGCTTGTAGAATAAGGATTTACCCACGAAGCATCAATCATCGAAGCAGGATGTCCGTTCAGAAGAAGATAAACATTTATATCAGGAACAATAGAAAACGTTGTTTCTTCAAGAACCTCGCCTATAAGATGAGGAGAAAATATCTTTTTTCTATTTTTTATACCTTCAAAATCAATCGACGACGCAATGCGTCTTTTTGTTATAATGCTGAGAGCTTCATGAACAAGCAGAAGTATATCAGTTTTCTGCTGAACGAAAAACTTACTCTCAAGTTTTGAATGGAGTACTCCTCTTTCACTTGTAACATACTTTGATGGTATACGGTTTAATACATACGCCGCTACGTCCTGCTTGAATTCAATTGCATCAGCAAACGTATTCTCTTCCCGAATAACCCTATCGACAACTGAAAGAACGATATCTTCCATGATGTTTTTTATCGGCATTGAGACCTCATAATCCGTCCGAAACGGACGGATTAGACTATCACAAAATAATTATTTTTTCAACGTTTTTTCTTTTTTAGCAGAACCGCTTTTTTTCGCCGCCGGATGAAGAGCTATATCAAGAACCTCTCCAATCTCATTTACCGGATGAAAAGTCAGCCCTTTTTTTATATGCTTAGGAACTTCTTCCAAATCACGCTCATTTAATTTTGGAAAAATTATATGTTTTATTCCGGCACGTTTCGCCGCAATAAGCTTTTCCTTCAATCCGCCTATAGGAAATACTTTGCCCGTCAGTGTAAGCTCACCGGTCATCGCAACATCTCCCCTTACCTTTCTAGATGTAAGCAGTGAATAAATGGAAGTTGCCATCGTGATACCCGCACTTGGTCCGTCTTTCGGAGTCGCTCCTGCAGGTATATGCAAATGTATGGAATTCTGAGTAAGCAGCTTAAGCGCTTCCTCGTCTTTTGCCAGAAGACTTCTTACATGACTGAAAGCAATATTGGATGACTCGCTCATAACCTCACCGATCTGACCGGTCACCACCAGGATATTGCCCTTACCGCCCGGAACAAGAATGGACTCTATTATTAGCGTAGCTCCGCCCAATGATGTCCAAGCAAGCCCGTTAACAAGACCGGGTTTGTCAATTTTGAGAGTATCATCATCATGAAATATTTCCGGTCCGAGATACTTTCTGATTTCATCTTCTGAAAGCTCTCCTTTTTTTATTTCTCCGCCTTTTGCTTTTATAGAAGCGATTTTTCTGCAGATTGTCTCAATTCTTCGTTCAAAATTTCTGACACCTGCCTCACGCGCCCATTTCTGAAT
>JAEWVM010000197.1 GCA_023396615.1 Spirochaetota bacterium
ACTATAAGGCGGCGGTCTCCGAGTTTTCCAAGCGACATTACTTTCTTATTGATTAAAACTATTAAAAGATCAGCAGCTAAAATAACAATGCACGTCAGAACAAAATTTATGAATCTGTATTTGAATCTTGCCATATATCCTCCATATAAAGTGATTAATCATCCGCGTTACGGCAAAGTCAACCATTCCGCTCATTATGTTTAAAAAAAAACGCCGCATTGCAATTTATGACTTGATTTCTGATTTAGTTAAAGTATCAGTTGGCAACATATCAATAAAAATAAACAGAACACCTATTTGTTTAAAACCGGCCGTAAAGCCGTTATATCGCTTTATTTTCGCGGATGAATCGTTCTTCGGAGGCAGAAAGTGGAGACACAAAAAAAAATCGGGAAACTCTATTTAAAATTTTTATTTTTTACTCAGGGTGTTCCATATTTCATACTGATTCCGGTATCAGCATTTATTTTTATCAAGATTACCAGCCTGCAAAATTATGCCCCTTTTCTCGGAGTCGTTGCAGGCATTTCTTTTACAGCTCTGACGATTGCTGTCTTTTCGAACCGCAAAATACTCAAACCTCTGGTTACTTACTATACAAAATTAAAACAAGGCGAAGAAATATCCGACGAAGAATATCTCAAAGCGCGTAAATGTGCGTTTTCACTTCCGAAGCGCCACGCAATAAGCGGAATGGTCAGATGGCTTATTCTGGCTCCAGTTGTAATCATTTATCTGCAAAAAAGCGCCAACGCGACACTTCTCCAGCAGGTCAACTGCTATTCGGTAATGATCTTCAACACAATCGCAACAACCATAGTCTACTATATCGTCACAGAAAAACTGATTGAACCTTTTATCAATGAAGGCATTTTCTCGAAACTGGATCCCGAACTCAACAAAAACAAAACCCGCATTTCGCACGTGCTGTCGTTTCTTTCAATAGGTTCGATATCCTTATTGATTCTGGTTATATCACTTGCCGTTTTCAATATTCAGTACAAATCAATTGAAAATTCTTATACCGAACAGATGAAAACCATCTCGATTCTTGTCGATAAACAGCTTCAGTCATTTATTGACAAAATCGGAGACGACGCAGATTTAATCACAGAAAAAGAAAGCTCGGCAAAATCAATCGACTCAAAAAAATACGGCGATATTATCACTACAATGAAGGACTATAAGAAAAAATACGGCATCTATGATGAAATTCTGATTTTATCACCTGATGATAAACTTGAAGTTTTCGCATCAACTAATCCTTCCCTCACAGGAAAAAATCTATACGGAGAGAACCAGTTTCTCAGTCTCAAAAAAGCCTTCTCGAAGAATTTTTCATCAAGTTCCAGCGGAAATAAACGCCAGCTAAGCGGAATATTTGAATGCAGTCTGACAGGGAACAATGTTCTGCTTTTTACATGCCCCTTCGTTCAAAACGGAATAACCATAGCAAATATCGGATTTCTTGTCAAAGCTCAGTCTTTCTATGATAGAATTTATTCAACGGTGAAAGTCGGCCACAATGGATATTCCGCCCTTCTTGACGGAACAATGACAGGTGTCGCACATCCGGATTCATCAATAGTTCTCAAAGATATGCGCAACACCGAGTTCGCGCAGAAAATCTCTGAAGGAGAATTTCTGAAACCGATAAAATATATTTTCAACGGCCGCGCAAAACTCATGATAGCGGCAAAGAATTTTAAGTATAACATGTACACACTGACAATTCTTGATATCGCCGATATTGAAGAATCGGTTGTTGAATATGCGTTTTATATATTGTTTTTTGCGGTTATCGGGCTTTTTTTCGCGGCTTTTTTCGCATCATGGCTAATCAACAGAAAAATGCGCCCTCTTTCTGATTACGATCTCATCATTGACGGTATATCAAAGGGAGATCTTTCAAGAAAAATAGTCGCGCACACTGACGATGAAATCGGAGAACTCTCTTACAAAATGATTATATTCTCTGAAAATCTTAAAAGAATAATCAGAAATATTCAGGGCATTTCCGGCGAACTCGCGGCAAGCTCTCACGAAATGTCGATAACTGCAGGAGCTTTTTCCGACATTTCCCAGAATCAGGCGGCAACCGCAGAAGAAGTTACCGCAACAACCGAACAGATGAGCGCCGGAGTTGACAGCGTCGCAACAAGCGCGGAAGAACAGTTCAAGACAATCGAAGAACTCACTCAGAGAATGACGATTCTCTCCGATGCAATTAATCTGATGAGCGAAAAACTGGAAGTTGCTGTTACAACAACGGACAGAATTTCATCAAATGCAAAAGAAGGCGAAATAACAATCGGAAACCTCAACAAGAGCATGTCTCAGATTACGGCAAGCTCAAAAGAAATGACCGGAATTGTAAACATTATCAGCGACATATCTGAACAGATAAATCTTCTTTCTTTGAACGCGGCAATCGAAGCTGCGAGGGCCGGCGACGCGGGCAAAGGTTTCGCGGTTGTAGCGGATGAGGTCAGCAAACTCGCCGATCAGACAGCGACAAGCATCAAGCAGATTGACAATTTTATAGTAAGTACTAATTCAGAAATCACAAAAGGAATGCAGGCGGCAGAAAACACCGTCAGCACAATAAGCACGATCATTTCAAACATTCAGACGATAAGCGCGACTATAACAGCTCTCGAAGAGACGATGAAAAAACAGCTTGAAACCAACAAAATTGTCAATGACGAAGCGCGAACAATGAAAAACAGAACCGACGAAATGAAGATTTCGACGTCAGAACAGAAAAATGCGGTCGGTGAAATTGTAAAATCAATTACAAACATCAACGAGCTGACCCAGCAGAATGCCGGAGGAGCCGAAGAGATTGCCGGTTCTGCGGAAAATGTTGCAACACTAGCAGAGAAACTGAAAGAAACAATTCAGTTCTTTAAATTTTAACTGATTATTATTTTCTCGGCAGAGAATTCTTTGCCGAGAAAAATTCTGCCTCTTGAACTGAAATTATCTATGGAATCCGTTGTAAAAAAACGCACCGCAGAATTCTTTGAGCATTTTTCATCGATTTCGCCGTGGCGGGAGAGATAATCTTTCAATGAAGCCGCAACTATGCTGTCCTGCTGAACAATTTTTATATGTTCCGGAATAAATCTTTTGAATGATTCTATCATAACAGGATAATGAGTGCATCCGAGAAGAATGGTGTCGATCAATGTATCCTTTGATATAAGCTCTTCGATATATTTTTTAACGAAATAGTCACACCCGGGATTGTCAATCTCATCATTCTCGGCAAGAGGAACAAGAATAGGACAGGCCTGCTGGGTAACGGTGATATCCGGAAATATTTTATTAATTTCTACCGGATACGAATTTGACATAACAGTTCCGGCCGTTGCAAGTATGCCCACATGACGGCTCTTCGTAACGCTTCCTATCATTTCAGCTGTAGGACGGATGACGCCCAGAACTCTTTTCTTTCCGCCGATTTGAGGAAGATCAATCTGCTGAATATTTCTTAAAGCTCTTGCGCTTGCGGTATTGCATGCAAGAATCACAAGAGGCGAATTCATCTCAAACAGGCGCATAACTGATTCTCGCGTATATGAATAAATCATTTCAAAAGACCGGTTTCCGTAAGGAGCGCGCGCGTTATCTCCGATATAAACAAAATCATATTCCGGCATTGTTTTAAGAAATTCACGAAGAATGGTAAGTCCGCCGAAACCCGAATCAAAAACGCCTATTGGTCCTTTCATTTTATCCTTCCGATTTTGCTCACTTTTACCGCATTTTATCCATTGTCAAGAGAAGTCTTTATAAGAGTTAAAATTTTTAGTTGCCAAAATAAGTTCATTCTCAAACAATTCGTTAAATTCACAAGGGGGCATTAGATGAGATATCTTTTAGCGCTTACTGCTCTGATGAGTATATTTTTCAGCAGTTATTCATATTCAAACCAGATTCCGGAAGAGGATGTTTCCAAGGCGAGACTTACTCTGGGGCCTGACAGATGGATTCAGCTTCATTATTTTCTTCAGACAAATTTTAATTACGGAAAACTCGATTCAGAGAATTCCTACGATTTTCAGATAAGAAGATCACGCATTATACTCAACGGGCAGGTTGCACCGAAGGTCGATTTTTTCTTTCAGACAGACGACCTGAAAGCCGGCAACAGCTCCGATAAAAGCAAAACAGACAATGACAGTGACGGAGCAAATCACATTTTTACACAGGATGCCTTCGCCCGTCTCACCGTAAACAGAGGTTTTCAGATAATGGCGGGGCTTCTTACTGTTCCGCTTACACGCACCAATCTTGCCAGCCAGGCAACGACACTCTGCGCAACTGAAGATTCCAATCTTTCCGTTATGAGCAATTATTCAAATAACGGACGCGATGCCGGGGTTATGCTCCGCGGTCTTTTCGGAACTCGCTCGTTAGAATACCGACTCGGAATCTTTGACGGATATTCACGC
>JAEWVM010000218.1 GCA_023396615.1 Spirochaetota bacterium
GCATATACCGGAAGCTTGTCGGCGCCGATTCGTAGAATGATTTTGGAGTAAGTGCTTCCTTTTTTTTCGGATTTTACTTCAAGAATGAGTCTTTCACATTTCTTTCCGTCAATCATTTCATTGCCGTCATGAACGGCATTGTAATCGGCTGAAAATCTTGTTCGAGCAACATCTCCATTAGAGGCTTCTCCGAGAAGAATCTGCATTGGAGAAAGACGGATAGCATTTTTTGTTCGCGGCATCTGCATCCAAATGTAATTTCCTTCCATCAGCATTTTTCTTCCTTTCAAACTCGCAGGAGAAAGAAAATACAACAGAACTAATGATTTGTCAGAATCTTTTGAGTATCCGGCGATTCTGTTCGAGTCGCGAAGTTTGCTTCCCTTATATGCGAAAATATCCATTTCAAAGGCCATGTTGGGAGTATAAATTCTGGCATCCACTTCTTTTAAAATTGCATTGCCATCACCTGCATTTATATGAATTGATAAAACAAAAAATAATAGCGAAAGATAAATTTTCATAATATTCTCCTTATCTGTATGAAAGAGCTTCACGAACTTGAATTCTTGCGGCCTTTACCGAAGGAATAAGTGAAGCGATAGCGGAAATTGTTATTCCGATTATTATGTTAAATAGTATTGTTGAAGTTTTAGGAGTAAAAAGTAGAAGCATAGATTCGGAATAACCCGGCTGAGCCCCTATTTCTATTCCTCCGAAAATATTGATGATGTACGATGCTGTGAATCCTCCGATGCATCCGATCAATGTTCCAAATAAGCCCAGGATAATTCCTTCTAAAGTAAACATCATAAAAATATATCGGCGGTTCATGCCAAATGCTCTGATTGTTCCCATTTCGCGTATTCGCTCATATACCGACATTGTAATTGTGTTTGCGACAGCAAAAAGCGAAACGATGAATATGATTATATTCGCTACTCCAAAAACAGTTGAATAAGAGGTGCTTGCAAGACGATAGTATTCTGAAACCTCATTCCATTTTTTTATTGAAAACTTTCCACCCGTAATTTTTTGGATTTTTTCAATAGTTTCCTCAGTATCTTTAGTGTCTTCAAGATATACAGTTAATAGAGTGAGATCGTCTGATATCATAAGAGTCTGAGCGGTTTCTGTTGTAATATAGCTTGCAACGCCGTCAAGATCGGTTATTCCGCTTCCGGCGATTGCGGAAACTTCTATGTCGAGAACGTTTACACCGCCCTGAGCTGATGGACCGTATAGAGTAACAGTATCGCCTATTTTTACTTCAAGTTTTTCAGCAAGAATTTTGCCTATGATTATTCCGCTTTCGCCGTTAAATCCTTGTCCTTCATAAAAATTCAGCCTGTTTAAAGTCTCTTCTGATGATTCTGCATCAACCGATTGCGATAATGTGTTCTCATTCTTTCCATTGAATGAAATTAATCCTTGAAACTTCACACACTTTATCACATCTTTTACTTCAGGAAGTTTTAAAATTTTCTTAATTACTTCATCCGATTGAGAAATTATAAAAGGGGAAGGGTCAGTTTCTCCTTCTTTGAAATAGTTTTCATTTAAGGCGATTTGTATGTGCCCGACTCCGCTTTTAATAATAGTTTCTCCAAGCTGATTCATGCTGTATGTTACAAATCCGTCCAGAACAGTGATTGCGAAAAATCCTATAAACATAGTAAAGAGAGTTAAGAGAGTTCTACGTTTATTACGTCTTACATTTCTCCATGCAAGTTTGATTGTTTTAATAACAATTTCTTTGTTCATATTAATACCTCAATGTTTCAGCAACTGACAATCGTGACCCTTTATATGCTGCAGGAAGAGTACCTGCAAGAGAGACAAAAAGAACCGGTAAAGCTGCTTTTATTGCGTCAAAAAAATCAGGAGATATCCGTATGTGATAGTCGAAACCGTCATATGAGAAAGGGATTCCGCCGAGGGCATTTATTGCGAAAGACAGCAGGTATCCGAAAAATATTCCTGTGAATGATCCGAATATACCGAGAAAGAAACCTTCGATTAAAAGCATTGAGAAAATTCTTTTTCGGCTTGTTCCCACTGCTCTCATGGTTCCTATTTCTCTAATGCGTTCGAAAACGGACATTGACATCGTGTTCATTACTACAAAGACAGTAACAAGAATCATTATTGCAGATATTACTTTAAGAAAGGCACTGTACATTCCATTAACCTGAGTATAGAATTCAGCAAGTTCATGCCAGGGTTTAATTGATAACTCTGGGTATGAATTTTTTAAAGTTTGAATTGTTTTATCAGTATGATTTTCTGATGATAAGAACACTGTAAATGAAGATGGACTTTCTGCATCTATCAGTTTTCCTCTGCTTTCATAAGGAATATATGCGTATATTTTTCCTGAATCTCCTCCTTTGTAAATTCCGCAAACTGTGAAGTCTGATGCTTTTAATGCTCCGCCGGGCAGAATTGACATAATGGTTAGAATCTCTCCGCATTTAATGCCTAGAATTTTTGCGGCTAAATCTCCGATTATGATTTCGTCTTTTTCAGATGAAAAGTTTTTTCCATGAATAAGAAAAGACGGAGATACTTGTCCGTTGACAGTTTCATTCTGATCCTTTAAAAAATGGATTTTATCGCGCGGATATGCTTTTATTAATAAAGTGATGGTTTTATTTTTTCCTGCAGCCATGGCGCTGAAGCCGATTGACGGAATTACATTTATTACATCTTGATTTGATTTAATATTTAATTCGATGGAATCGGAATTTTCAATTATGAAAGCTGAAGGATCAAATTTGCCTTTCGAGAAGAAAGATTCATTAGATGCAATTTGAATGTGTCCTAATCCTTCGCTGATAATTCCTTCTCTAAAACCCTTCATTTGCTCGGAAATGAAAGAAGTAAATATAAGTAATGCTGCGATTCCAAGAATCATTGCAAGAGAAGTTAGAATTGTCCGGCGCTTATTTCTCATAATATTTTTGACGGCAATTTTTATGATCATATCAGCTCTCCGAAATTTCGCCGTCTTTTAGACGAATGATTTTTTTAGTATAATTCGAAACTATCGGATCATGAGTCGCAAAAATTACTGTTGCTCCGCTTTTTTTGTTCATGCTGCTGATTAAATCCATGACTTCTTTTCCTGTCTTATGATCAAGGTTTGCAGTAGGTTCATCTGCTATTATTATTGATGGATGTGTTGCAAGCGCACGGGCAATTGCAACTCTTTGACGTTGACCTCCTGAAAGTTCATCAGGATTACGTTTAGAATATGGAGTAAGTCCTACTGCTTCGATGTATTCATTAACGCGCTTTTTTCTTTCTGATGAAGAAATATCCTGTAGTAAAAGTGGATATTCGATGTTCTCCGAAACAGATAAAACCGGTATGAGATTAAATGACTGGAAAATAAATCCGAGAGTTCTATTTCTAAATTTTGAAAGAGAACGATCCGTCAATGATGCAATATTTTCTCCATTGATGTGAACTTCTCCATTTGACGGAGAGTCAAGAGCCCCAATTAGATTTAAAAGAGTACTTTTCCCGCTGCCGCTTGGACCCATCAGGCATATTATTTCGCCGTGTTTGATGGATAGATTAATATTTTTGAGAGCAGGAACCTCAACTTTCCCAAGAGCATAATTTTTTGATACATTTTCTAAAAGTATACTATTCATTTTACTCTCCATATTTTTTAATATTTTTCTTAGCTTTTTCTGCGGATTTGGAACTTGGATTCAGTCTAATGCAATTGTTCCATGAGATTAAAGCATCATCTGTCTTTTTGTTGCTCTTATGGATGTTGCCAAGATTGAAAAGAGCTTCAGAGGTAAGGTGGTCTGGTATCGTTTTTTTTGATTCATATTCTGAGATAATGTATTTTAAATCACTTTCAGCGGTTGATTTTTTCTTAAACATGTCAGGTAATCCTGAAAAAACGGTTCCACGAACATACCGTGGTAAATAATTATCTTTACCGTATTTTGAAACTGCTTCATCAAGAAAAGCTGCGGCTTCTTTTACATAACTCATCTTGCTTACTGGATTGTATGAATCCCTAGCCATTAGTGATCTGGAAGAACCAAGGTAGACGAGAATGACCATTTCAATTTCTGCTGATAACTTTTCTTTATTCTTTATTTCTAATAATAGTTTAAATGCTTTTTCTGCACTTCCGGTATTTCCTAGCAGAGAGGATGAATTGTACATTATCGCTAATTTGAGTTTTGAAATCTGATTGTTATCCGATTTAGATTCAAATTCTGAAATATTCTTCTTTAGTAATTCCGGTTCTTTTTCTAATTGGTTTATACTTGGATTATCCCATAATAAGACGGAAATTCTTTGATAATTTGTTTGATCAAATCCAAATAGTACAAAGGGGAGCAAGGCCAACAGTGTTGTAGTTAAAAATTTCATAAAATCTCCTTTTGGTACTTTAAGTAATAAAGTACTTCCAGTAGAATTATATGCTTTAAAAAGTAAAGAACTATTTATGTAATTTGAGAATTGATGGATATAATATATGATGAAGACGTATTGTTGTATTTAAATGTAAATCGGTATGAAATAGTTTTTTTCTTCCAATAAGACAGTAGGTTGACATAGAAAGCAATTATATCTTTTGAAGTTGTGATGATTAGTGAATAAATTTTATGGATTGTTTCATTTAAAATTCTCGATAAAGATTTCTTAAGTATTTTTTTAAGATCCAAGCATGTTTCATATATTTGATCATCTATTTGGTAATGAATAGTGCAAAAATTGATGTTGCGTTTTTGGTATTTTATATTTGATCCAATTACAGGTTTATTAGTCTTATTGTTTTGTGATATTATATATTTGAAACAATCAGATAAAACACAAGAAACAGATTTTCCTGTCGACTCGGAAATCTTTTTCAAAAGAATGAAAATATCCTTTCGTATTATTGCAGTTGATTTTATTTGATTCATATTTATTCCTCTAATATACTAATACGTAATTTGTTGATTTATTATCAGAAAAAATGATTGTTATCCTAAAAATGAGATTAAATGTATTTTTGAAATTGGAGATATAATGAAAACCGAGAGAATAAGCCCACAAAGTCGAGAAAGGTTTCTTATTATGGCTGGCGCCATGCTGACATTGCTTCTTGCAGCATTAGATAATACCATTGTAAGTACGGCTATGCCTAAGATAATAAAGGATCTTAATGGAATTGAACATTATTCATGGCCATTTACTTCATATCTTCTTTTTTCAACGGTTATTCTCCCTATTTCAGGGAAATTAGCTGATATATATGGTAGGAAGAGGATAACAATCAGCGGTATAATTTTCTTTATTGTTGCTTCTGCATTATGCGGTCTTTCATCAAACATGATAATGCTTTCAGTGTTTCGTGGATTGCAGGGAATTGGCGGAGGTATTTGCGTATCCAGCGCATTTGTTATAGTAGCAGAAATATTTCCTCCAAGGGAACGTGGTAAATATATGGGTATATTGGCCTCAATGTTTGCTGTGGCGAGCATTCTTGGGCCAGGAGCAGGAGGTTTTATTGCAGATAAATTATCTTGGCACTGGATATTCTATATAAATATCCCATTGGGAATTGTTGCTTTTGTCCTTATATATTGCAATCTCCATCCACTCAATCACCATGATGAGAAACGGCGAATTGATTATCCCGGTGTTGGTGCATTTATTCTTTTTGTAGCGCCATTTTTGTTTGCGATTACAGAAGCTGGTAAGAGACCGGTATATTCGTTCGACATTTTAGCTTTATTCGCCTTATCAGTAATTGCTTTTGCTGTTTTTATTTCCATAGAGAATAAATCTAAAGAACCGCTTCTTTCTTTGCATTTTTTCAGGGAGAAAGTTTTCGCTTCTTCAGTAATTTCTTCTTCTTTGGGAAATATGGCTATATTCGGTGCCGCGATATTTCTTCCATTATACCTCCAAAGTGCAAAAGGTAAAAGTGCAACAGAATCCGGAATGATTATGATGCCCATGATGGTTTTGATGATATTATCCAGTAATATATCGGGAAGAATTTTGACTCATAGATATCTTTTCAAGTTTTTAGCCTCAATAGGGTTATTTATGGCATTTGTAGGGATGTTGTGTATAGGTCTTTTTGGTGCGAAAGCCGGAATTAATTATATAATATTATTTTCCGGTTTCGCTGGATTCGGTATAGGATTAACCTTTCCCGTTTATAATGCAGCACCTCAAAGCCTTTTTTCTCTTAAGCAGGTTGGACTTGTGACATCTCTTCTTCAATTTTTCAGAAACATGGGGGGAGCAGTCGGTTCAGCATTTTTGGGTGCGATTATGTCGTATAAAATGAATGCTGAAATGAAGAGCTTGTCCATTCCCGGAGTATCCAGGGAGCTTTCTGATTTAATGAGAAATCCTAAAATACTGTCCGATCCTGAAAAACTTGCGGCAATAAGAGAGAATATCTCTGCTGAAAATCTTACACAGTTTGATTTGGCAATAAGATCGGCTTTCGGCGGAATGTCATCCGCAATTGAGCGTATTTTTATTGTTTCTGCAACAATTCTTTTTCTTTCACTAATAATTACATTGATTTACTTTGATGAAAAGGATGTAAGACGATCGATTTCTGAATACAGGAAAAACAACTCTTGAAGATTTCATCTTTAATTCTTCCACATTTATCACAGCTTGAATTTTGTAATGGAAGAAAACTTCTAAAGGGGCAGTATGTTTTATTATGGATCAGGCAAGCCTCAAGATTTGAGTATAATTTGGCTTTGAATTATGCTATTAGCGAGGCCAATTTGCGTAAATTGCCTATTTTTTCTGTATTTTGCTTAGATGATTGTTATCCTGATTCTCTGCGTCACTTGTCTTTTCAGTTAAAAGGCATTTTAGAATTAAAGAAAATCTTCTGTTCTGTCGGAATACCTCTTATAATTACTCAAGATCATTCCCATTTTCTTGGATTGTTATCCAAAGCTGAAGTTCTCATAGCTGATAAAACGTATACATTACATAATTTTGAAAAAAGTAATGAATTTTCGTCAGTGATGGAGAATAAACCTTTTGTTAAGGTTGAAACGGAAACGATATGTCCGGTAAAACTTGTCAGTCCGAAGGAAGAATATTCTGCTGCAACTTTCCGCCCCAAAATTAATCGCATACTCGACGATTTCATATTTGAAATCGATGAAATGATACCTGATATCCGGCAAGATGACTTAGATGAAGGATTGTCCGAATCGGATATTCGCAGATTATTAGAGAATAATGCGAATTTCGTGTCAGAAAGCACCTTGTTTAATCCGGGAGAATGTGAGGCAAAAAAAAGGCTGAAATACTTTTTGGATAACAATCTATCAAAATATCCTGAACTCCGCAGTGATCCTTCTGTTGATTGCCAATCAAACCTTTCTCCTTATCTGCATTTTGGTCAAATTTCCCCGCTAAAGATTGCGATTGAAGCAATAAAAACCGGAATTGATTCATCGAAATTTTTTGATGAACTGATAGTTCGAAGAGAACTTTCTTTCAATTTTGTGACGTATAATTCGAACTACAATAATTATTCCTGTCTTCCTGAATGGAGCCGCAAGACTCTCGAAGAAAACCGAATTCATTCGCGCGAATATGTTTACCCTCTTGAAGCATTTGAAAAAGCTTCTACTCATGATGAATACTGGAACGCCGCGCAGAAAGAGCTTTTGGAAACAGGCAAAATGCACAATTATATGAGAATGTATTGGGGTAAAAAAATTCTTGAATGGAGCAAAACTCCTGAAGAAGCTTTTTTGACAGCTCTTTTTCTAAATAATAAATACGCTCTCGATGGAAATGATCCTAATAGTTTTGCAGGTGTTGCTTGGTGTTTCGGAAAACATGACCGTGCTTGGGCTGAAAGAAAAATTTTCGGCAAAGTGAGATACATGAATTCAAAAGGACTTGAGCGGAAGTTCGATATGAAACAGTATCTTAAAAGGGTATCAGTATTTTAAGGATAAAGTTGTGATTAAAGTATTGTTGATTACTGTTTGTGTTATAATCATAAATTTCGCATGCTCTTCTGTGGGTAAAAACGCTTCTGAAAAGAGCTTCAGTTTTAATAAAATTGTTTATGAGGATAACTTTACCTCGAGATTACTCGATTCGTCAGTATGGTTAATTTCGAGACAGGGATTGAACTGGAACAATGAAGATCAGGCCTTTACTCCGGCCAATGTTTCGGTTGAAAACGGAAAACTTGTTCTGGTTGCAAAAAAAGAGCCTTGGAAAGGACTTTCTCTTAGAGCGGATGATCCCAGAAGAATTGTTTCAGCCGAATTTACTTCAGGAGAGGTTAATTCAAAGCTTTCATGGAAATATGGGCGTTTTGAAGCAAGAATTAAAGTACCGACAACAAAAGGAGTTCTTTCTGCTTTCTGGATGACGCCTGTTGACGGAGCATGGCCTCCAGAAATAGATGTTGTTGAATTGCTGGGGCATGAACCTTCTACAGCTTATTTTACTAATCATTACGGTACGCAGTCATCGCATAAAATGAATAACGCTAAATTATCTTTTAGAGATGATCTTTCAAAAGATTTTCATATTTATGCCGTCGAATGGGATAATGATTCAATCCGATGGTTTGTTGATGGAGTTTTATGTTTTTCATCAGATAAAGGTGTGCCATCGAAACCATTCATTATGCGTTTAAGTCTGCCTGTCGGACCGGATTGGGAGGGAAATCCTGATCAATCTTCTGTTTTTCCTCAAAGAATGGAGATAGATTGGGTTAGAGTTTATCAGTAAATAATAAAAATTTCACACTTATTTTCTAAAATATGACAAATGTGTGAATTCTAATGATATTGAAAACATTAGTCTTGACAATATCAGCCTATAAAATAAATTAAATGTGACATTGGGGAATTTCTTCCTTATATTGTCGATCTATTGACTCAATATCTGAATTTCTTCGAGCTTACCATTTCAGAATATTGAAAGATCATTTTAAATATCTCGAGGTGTAATAATGGCACGGTCTATGCAGACTATGGACGGGAATATGGCAGCAGCCCATGTTTCCTACGCTTTCACAGAAGTGGCAGCGATCTATCCTATTACCCCTTCATCAAATATGGCAGAATATACTGATGAATGGGCGGCAAAAGGAAAGAAAAATATTTTCGGCGAACCGGTAAAGGTTGTTGAAATGCAGTCGGAAGGAGGAGCGGCTGGTGCTGTTCACGGATCCCTTCAGGCCGGAGCTTTGACTACCACATATACGGCTTCTCAGGGTCTTCTTTTGATGATTCCTAACATGTACAAAATCGCGGGAGAACTTCTTCCTGGTGTACTTCATGTTTCGGCTCGTGCCCTTGCGTCGCACGCTCTTTCAATTTTCGGAGACCACACTGACGTTTATTCTACAAGACAGACTGGTTTTGCTATGCTCTGTACCGGAAGCGTTCAGGAAGTTATGGACATTGGTTCTGTTGCCCATCTTGCGGCAATCAAATCGCGTGTTCCTTTTCTTCATTTCTTTGACGGTTTCAGAACTTCTCACGAAATCCAGAAAGTTGAAGTTATAGATTATGCTGAACTTGCTAAACTTATTGACATGGATGCGGTTAAGAAATTCAGAGAGGAAGCTCTCAATCCTAATCATCCGGTTACAAGAGGAACTGCTCAGAATCCTGATGTGTTCTTTCAGGCACGCGAAGCCTGCAATAAATTTTATGATGCTGTTCCTGATATCGTTGCAGATTACATGAAAAAATTGTCTGCGATCGTCGGAAGAGAATATAAACCATTCATTTATTACGGTGCACCTGAAGCAGAGAACATCATAGTTTGTATGGGTTCAATCAGCGAAACTGTCCGTGAAACAATTGACTATCTTAACAATAACGGCGAAAAAGTCGGTGCAGTAATCGTTCACCTTTTTAGACCTTTCTCAACAAAATATCTTTTTGATGTAATGCCTAAATCTGTTAAACGCATAGCGGTTCTCGACAGATCAAAAGAGCCGGGTTCTGCGGGTGAAGCGCTTTATCTTGATATTAAGAGCGTTTTCTATGGAAAACCTAATGCTCCAATGATAGTCGGCGGAAGATACGGTCTTTCTTCAAAAGACACAACTCCTGCGATGATCGCGTCGGTTTACGATAATCTAAAGATGAAAGAGCCAAAAGACAGCTTTTCTGTCGGTATCGTAGATGATGTGACTTTCCAGTCGCTTCCTATGAAAGAAGATATTTCGGTTGTTCCTCAGGGCACAATTGAGTGTAAGTTTTTCGGTCTCGGTTCAGACGGAACTGTCGGCGCTAATAAAAACTCAATTAAAATCATCGGTGACCACACTGATATGTATGCTCAGGCATATTTTGCATATGATTCAAAAAAGAGCGGCGGTTTTACCGTGTCGCATTTGAGATTCGGTAATAAGACAATCAGATCGCCGTATCTTGTAAACACTCCGGATTTCGTTTCTTGTTCACAGCCTTCATATCTTGATAAGTATGACATGCTCAAAGGAATCAAAAAAGGCGGAACTTTCCTTCTCAATTCAATCTGGGATGCAGAAGAAACAAAGAAGCATCTTCCTGAAAAAGTTAAGAAGCAGCTTGCCGATGCTGATGTAAAATTCTACATCATCAACGCTACAAAAATCGCAGAAGATCTTGGTATGACAGGAAGAACAAATACTATTCTTCAGTCTGCTTTCTTTAAACTTTCAGCGGTTATTCCTTATGATGAAGCTGTAAAATATATTAAAGAAGCTATCAAAAAATCATACGGCAAAAAAGGCGACGATGTCGTAAAAATGAATAATGATGCTGTGGATAAAGGTTCTAACGAACTGGTTAAAATCGATATCCCTGCTGAATGGAAATCACTTAAAGCGGCTCCTCTTTCCGCAGGAAACCCTAATGCTCCTGAATTCGTTAAGAATGTCGTTGAAGTTATCAATGGTCAGGACGGGGATCTTCTTCCGGTTAGTGCATTTGCTGGTAGAGAAGACGGAACATTCCCTAACGGAACTACCGAATTCGAAAAACGCGGAATCGCGGTTAATGTTCCTGAATGGGTATCTGATACTTGTATTCAGTGTAACCAGTGTGCTTATGTGTGTCCTCACGCTGTAATCAGACCATTCCTTATCAGTGAAGATGAAAAGAAAAAGATTCCAGCTGATATCAATACAATTAAAGCTGTCGGAAAAGGACTTGAAGCATATTCTTTCAGAATGCAGGTTTCTCCTCTTGACTGTACAGGTTGCGGAAACTGTGCTGACGTTTGTCCTGCTCCAAAAGGCAAGGCTCTCGTTATGAAGCCTCTTGAGTCTCAGCTTAAAGAAGCTGATCACTGGAATGCAATCGAGAAGAACGTAACTTATAAGAGCAGCATAACCGGAACAGGAAATGTTAAGAACTCGCAGTTTGCTCAGCCTCTTTTTGAATTTTCTGGAGCATGCGGCGGTTGCGGTGAAACTCCTTATATTAAGCTCATCACTCAGCTTTTCGGCGATAGAATGATGATTGCCAATGCTACAGGATGTTCATCTATTTACGGCGGTTCTTGTCCTTCAACTCCTTACAGAGTGAACGCGAAAGGCCAGGGTCCTGCATGGGGTAACTCACTGTTCGAAGACAATGCTGAATACGGTCTTGGTATGTTCCTCGGCGTTCGTCAGATGAGAGACAGAATCGAAAGATTCATGACTGAAGCTATGGCTGCCGGTGCAACCGGTGATGTTGCTGATGCTTTCAAAGCATGGATTGAAAACAAGAATAACGGCGAAAAATCAAGAGAAGTTTCAGACAAAGTTGAAGCTGTTCTTTCAGGCAGAAGCGAAGCCTGGGCAAAAGATATAATGAACCTCAAGCAGTATCTTGTTAAGACAAGCCAGTGGGTATTCGGCGGAGACGGATGGGCATATGACATCGGTTACGGCGGACTTGACCACGTTCTTGCTTCCGGCGAGGATGTAAACGTTCTTGTCGTTGATACTGAAGTTTATTCAAATACAGGTGGACAGGCATCTAAATCTACTCCGGTAGCTGCGATCGCGAAGTTTGCCGCAAGCGGAAAACGCATACGTAAGAAAGATCTCGGACTCATGGCTGCAAGTTACGGATACGTTTACGTAGCTCAGGTTTCAATGGGTTCGAATCAGGCTCATTACTATAACGTTCTCAAAGAAGCGGAAGCTTATCCTGGTCCTTCACTTATCATTGCTTATGCTCCTTGTATCAACCACGGTCTCAGACAGGGTATGGGAAAAACTCAGCTTGAAGCTAAACAGGCTGTTGAGTGCGGATACTGGCATCTCTGGAGATACAATCCTCTTCTTGAAAAAGAAGGGAAGAATCCTTTCAGTCTTGATTCAAAAGAACCTGATTGGTCAAAATTCCAGAGCTTTATCGGCGGAGAAGTCCGTTACACGTCTCTCAAGAAAGAATTCCCTGATGTCGCTGAAGAATTATTCAAAGCGAGTGAAGAGAATGCTAAATGGAGACTTGCAACTTACAAACGTCTTGCTGAGCAAAAATGGTAATTCCGGTTTAATTAGTATTAAAAGGCTGACCTTCGGGTCAGCCTTTTTTGTTACACATAATTGTCTGAGAAGAAAATATGAAAAACATAGATAATATTATGAATGCAATTAAGTTTATGGATAACAATCTCACCAGGAAAATTACTTCCGATCAGATTGCTTTTCATTCAACATATTCTGTTTATCATTTTTCGAGAGTCTTTATTGATCTTACCGGAATAAGTCCGGGTGAATACCTCCGCAAAAGAAGACTTACTCAGGCGGCGAAAGATATACTTTATAATGATAAAGAAATAATGCAAACAGCTCTTGATTATCAATTTAGTACTCAAGAGGGATTTACCCGCGCATTTAAAGATTATTTTGGAATTACTCCGGGAAGATGCAGGCTTAACAAAAAAGATATTTCCGCAAAATATGTCACGGAATTATCCGCACAGAAGATAATGACTTCATGTAATAGGATAATAATATCTCCCGCAATAAAAGAAATCGGAGAAATCAAACTTGCAGGAATTTCGATTCTTACAAAAGATAAAAATGAAATAAAAGAAGCATGGAGAATATTTTTGAAAAGCGTTGGAAAAATCCGTAATAGTTCATTTTTTTCCGAAGCATGTTCAAATCCCGGATTCGGATTAGAATGTTATAATGACGACTTTTTTGAAAGCGGGAAATTTTTTTACATGCCTTCTGTTCAGGTTGATTCTTTTGATGATTTACCTGTTGAGATGAGTTTAAAAATTATACCTCCTGCAAAGTATGCCGTATTTACACATAAAGGAATTCCTTCCACAATATCAGAAACTATAACTGCCGCGTATGATAAATGGATTCCCGAATCAGGATATAAAGTAGACCGATCATATGATTTTGAATATTATGATGATAGATTTAAGCCGGATTCAAATGAATCTGAGATTGATATTTACATTCCAATAAAATGACTTTTGAAAACCTGTTTAATAACTAGATGCAGAAATTATTTTTTTTAAAAATAAGATAAAATAAAATCATATATTTAGTAAAGTTCATGATAAATGAATGAACTATGCCGATTATGAAAATGCGGTACAAAAGCGGTACAAAGTAATAAAAATTATCTTTACACCGTCCCGCTGGTCTAAATAATGGCAGTAAGTTGACGAAAACGTTTTCTTTCGATATATTCGGCATATCAGAGGTTGTATGAATATTATTCATAAAGCATCAATCGGGATAAAAATCGCAGTAGTTCAAGTTGTGATAATATCATTTTTTTTGATAATAATATCCGGACTGATCGGATATATGCTCACACTTAATGCCGAAAAAGAAGCATACGAAAAACTCGGTATTGTTAATTCTCAAATTTCAGAAACTATTAATATTTATAACGATTCTGTTATCTATTCGACTTCGAAAGTCGGTGATATTTTTATGGCTCGTTTTCCTAATGGAAAAATTACAGAAAAGGATGTTGATTCATTCAAAAGTCAAAGTAGAGTGAGCGTTTCTTTATTAAAGCAAAAAGGTGATGATTTTGTCCGTGTCATGACTCCCATAAACAGACCGTCCGGAGAACGTGCGATGGGCGAGGCTCTGAGCCGTGATTCTCAGGAGTATAAAGAACTAATTAAAGGTTCTTCTTTCAAGGGAGTGGTTTACATTTTGGACAGACCTTATATAGCGGTTTATGCTCCTATTATTGAAAATAAAAAGACTACAGGCATATATGAGTTTGCTCTTGATCTTTCAAACGGTCAGAGAGATATGCGCGAAAAACTCAGAAATATTTTAATTGGAAAAAACGGCGGAGTTTTTGTTGTTGATGCCAGAAAAGGTACTGATTATGGAAAACTAATTGTGCATAATACCAATGAAGGAACTCTTGCGTATGATAAAAAAGATTCAGAAGGTAAAGAATATATAAAAGAAATATTAACTAACAAAAAAGGTAAAATTGAATTTTATGATATATCTGCGAGCGTGATAATTCAGGAGAAAAAAATAGCTTCGTATATTTTTATTCCGGAATATGAGTGGGTTATTGTTGCACATGCGTCAGAAGAAGATATGCTCGGACCAAGCCGGCAGATACGTAACTATGTTATAATCGGAATTCTTGCAGTCGGATTAATTCTTATTACTGTGTTATATGTTTTTGTAAATTATATCATAAGGCGCCCGCTTCGAAAAGTAACCGGAATGGTGGATAGTCTTGCATCAGGAAATCTTGCAATTAAGTTTGATAAACTCAGTAATGAAAAAACAAATGATGAAGTCATCATTCTACAGCGTGCATTAAAGTCTTTTTCGGAAAAGATTCATGCTATAATGGATAACATCATTAAGATGAGTCAACAGCTTTCAACTGCAACAGGAGAAATGTTTAAGACTTCTGATTCCTTTGCTGAAAATGCCCAGAGTCAGTCGGCAACAAGTGAAGAAATTTCTGCTACTATAGAAAGTCTTTCCGACGGAATTACAGTCGTAAATACCAATATAAAAGATCAGGTTGATCAGATAGATTCCCTGTATGACAGAATTAAAGGACTCAGTGTTATGATAGAAGAAATGAGTACTTCCGTCAAAGAGTCTTTTGTTATTTCTGAACAGATTGTAGTTGAAGCTGAAGAAAGCAATAAGTCTCTCGTTGCAATGAATGACGGTATGTCAAAAATTCTTCAGAGCTCAAAAGATATGGAGAACATAGTCGGTATAATAAAAGATATATCCGAGCAGATTAATCTTCTTTCTCTTAATGCCGCAATTGAAGCAGCCCGGGCAGGCGAGTCCGGAAGAGGTTTCGCAGTTGTAGCTGATGAGATTTCAAAACTTGCAGATCAGACCGCTAACAGTATTATGGATATTGATCAGATAATAAAAGTAAATAATACGGAAATAGATTCAGGTATCAGAAACGTTGTTGTTTCCATTGAAACAGTTTCAAAAGTTGTTGATGAAATAAAAACAATAAACAAGATAATAAATAAAAATTATGACACTATGCGTCAGCAGATGGAAACTAATGAACTTGTAAACCGTACTGCTGATAATGTCCGCAACCTTGCGTCTGTCATAGATAAACGCATGTTTGAACACAAGAATGCAATTGAAGAAATAATTAAATCAATGTCGAATATCAATGAGTCGACACTTTCTAATTCTTCGGGAGCTGAAGAAATCGCCGCTAGTTCTGAAAAGCTTGCGGAGATGGCGAATGATCTTAAGGAAGAAACGCATTTCTTTAAGATATAATCATTTGTAGACTTCTCCGGCCTCTTTGTACCACCAGACGAAGTCCAAATGGTCTGGCGGTATTTTTATTTTTTTACTGAAATCAATCAGCTTTTTTTCTATTTGCAAATATGTTGCTGGAGAAAGTGTCTTTGGTTTCTCATTAATAATCCCGGACAGTAACATATTTTTAAGTATATGTCTGTCAAGAATCGCAATTTCGTCTCCAAATCCTGTATTTCTCAAAAAGTGGCTTGCTTCCTTATAGCCGATACCCTTTATGTTTTTTACCAGCCATTCCCGTATATTATGCACGTCTCCCTGAGAGTAGAGAATCTCTCTCATCTTAAAATATTTTCCCTGGGCAAATTTCCCCCTAGCTTCAACGATATATTTTGCCTTATTGTTTCTGAATCTAACGATATTTATCTTTTCACTTATTTCATCCGCCGTTCCATTGAATACGAGATTTTCTTTTATGAGCAATTCAAGCGCCTTCCCGCATGATTTTGCTTTTGATTGCGGTGTCATGATGCAGAAAACAAGCTCGTAAAAAAGCTCCTTGTCGGTAGCTTTATTTCTGAAATTTTTGAATTCCGCAATGCGGTTTTCTATTTCAGGTTTAATGATTGAATATGTTTTAAGAATATCCTTATTATAATTTTTCATAATTTCCGTCTTTATTGGTATTATATCACAAAATCAATATTAGAAAAATAAATATCCCCGCTTGACTGATTTATAGAAAACTGTTATTATGTCATTAAATATTTCATGGAGATAAAAATGAAAAAATATATTTTTGCTGTATGGTCTTCTTTGCTTCTGTTCTCAGGATGCGGTTATAATACAATGCAGGCAAATGAAGAAACTGTGAAGGCTGCATGGGGAGATGTTGAAGCCGCTTATCAGCGCCGAATGGATCTCATTCCTAATCTTGTTAAGACAGTAAAAGCCTATGCCTCTCACGAAAAAGAAACTCTTACTCTCGTTACAGAAGCGCGTTCAAAAGCAACATCTGTTCAGCTTTCGCCCGAAATGCTGAAAGATAAAAATGCTATGGCTAATTTTCAATCAGCGCAGGATTCTCTTTCCGGAGCTCTTTCGCGTTTGATGGTTGTTGTTGAAAAATATCCGGACCTGAAGGCAAACCAGAATTTTGCTGATCTTCAGCATCAACTTGAAGGAACAGAAAACCGTATAACGGTCGCCCGTACAAGATATAATGAAACTGTTCGGATTTTTAATACTTCCATCCGGACATTCCCGAATTCTTTAACAAACTCTCTAATGCTTCATCTTGAACCTAAGGAAGCATTTAAAGCTTCGGCAGGAGCAGATAAGGCTCCAGAGGTTAATTTCGAATGAAAAAAATTCTGTTTCTTTTATTCATCGTCGCAGTTTTCCCGTTCATTGTTCGGTCGCAGGAAATTCCTGATTTAAAGGGGCGGATTAATGATTACGCAGATATGTTTTCTGAAGAAACAGAAAAGGTTCTTGAAGAAAAGCTTGCAGAACTTGAAAAAACGGATTCTACCCAGATAGCGGTTTTATCTGTTAATTCTCTTGAAGGTTATCCGATTGAGGAATTTTCAATCAAAACAGCTGAGAAATGGAAGATCGGCCAGAAAGGAAAAGATAATGGAGTAATTCTTATATTTTCAAAGACCGATCGTAAGATACGAATTGAAGTCGGATACGGGCTTGAGGAAAAACTTACAGATTTAACTGCCGGCAGAATTATTGATAATGAAATAACACCAAAATTTAAAGTGGGATTATTCGATCAAGGACTAAAAAGCGGTATTGATGCAGTTATTTCTGTTGTAAAAGGAACCTATACTTTTGATGGAAATTCCCGTGATGATTCCGGAAGTCCTATGTTGATGATTGTTGTTGTTTTGCTTGTTGTGATATTTATTCTCGGAAAAATTAAATTGGTTTTAGGAGGTGTAACAGGCGCAATAGCTTTTCCTATTATGCTTTATAATTTTTCCGCTGAAGCATCTATAATTTCAATAATACTTTTCATTCCTTTCGGATTTATTATGGGCCTTATTATTCCGCTTTTGGGAACTTTTTTTATGTTAAGTTCAACCGGTAGAGGAAGAAGAGGAGGCGGATTCTCAGGCGGAAGCGGTTTTTCCGGAGGAGGGTTCTCCGGCGGAGGATTTTCCGGTGGGGGTTTTTCAGGCGGCGGCGGAAGATTCGGCGGCGGCGGAGCAAGCGGAGGGTGGTAATGAAAAAAGAAAAAATTCTAAGTGAAGATTCGGTTTTAAAAATTGAAGATAAAATAAGGGATGTGGAAAAAACAACGAGCGGAGAGATTGTCGTTGCAGTGACTCCTGCTTCAAGCAGATATCTTGATATTGGAATATCCGTCTCTGCATTCCTTTCATTGCTGTCTGCATATATTTGCGTCAGACTTATCCCTCAATCAGGCAGTGATTTTATATCTTCTCTTTATACCAATTATCTTCCGGAAGTTATGCTGTCTTTATTTCTAATTTTCTTTTTTATTGATAATCTTGTTTTTTTTATTTTTCCGTCTTTGAAATCTTTATTTTTATCAAAAGGAAGAAAGGACGCTGAAATTCATAAAAAAGCTGAACAGATCTTTTATCAGAATCATCTTGACCGTACTCTTGACAAGACTGGAATTCTGATTTTGCTTTCTCTTCTCGAAAGAAGAATATATATTCTGGCTGATGAAGGTATTGTGTCAAGAATAGGAATCGAAGGACTGAAGAGTTACGCGAAGGTTGCTGCAAAAAATATTAAGAAGAATAATGCCGAAAAGGGGATTCTTGAAACAATAGAGTCTTTTGAAAAGATTCTAAAAGATGAATTTCCGCCAAGGAAAAATAATCCCAATGAACTTTCAGATAGGGTTATTTTTCAATAATTCTAATCTAAATAAAAACAACATTAAAACAGGGCAATAAGTACTGGTTTATTTTTTAAAAGTCAGTTATCTATTTGCCCCGTCAGATGTTATGCCGTCACTTATCCTGACGTAAGAGCGGAAAAAGAATTGTGTCTTTGATAGATGCCGTATTTACAAAAAGCATAATCATACGGTCGATCCCGATGCCCATTCCGCCGGCAGGAGGAAGTCCGTACTCAAGTGCTGTGATATAGTCGGAATCCATTTCCGTTGCTTCTTCGTCACCGGCATTCTTTTTTTCTACCTGGGCTTCGAAGCGTTCTTTCTGATCAAAAGGATCATTCAGCTCGGTGAATGCATTTGCCATTTCGCGTCCCGCGATAAAAAGTTCAAATCGTTCAACATAATCCGGATTATCTTCACGCGATTTAGCAAGAGGAGAAAGTTCTTTCGGATAATCCGTCAGAAATGTCGGATTGATGAATTTGTGCTCAACTTTTTCGCTGAAAATTTCATCTGCGATAGACCAGATGCTTTTGAAATCATCGGCTTTGATTCCGCATGATTTTGCAGCAGCTTTTGCTTCATCAAGAGTTTTTATTCCAGAGAAGTCGACTCCTGCATATTCTTTAAGCGCTTCAACATATCCAATGCGCTTCCAGCCTTTTGCGAGATTGATTTTTTCTCCCTGATAGTCAATTTCAGTTGTGCCGAAAAGATTCTGTGCGAGAGTCGAATATATTTCTTCGGCAAGATTCATCATATCTTTGTAGTCAGCATAAGCCTGATACATTTCAATCATTGTAAATTCAGGATTATGACGGGTATCAATTCCTTCGTTTCGGAAATTTCTGTTCATTTCAAAAACTTTTTCAAATCCGCCGACAACCAGGCGCTTGAGATAAAGTTCCGGTGCAATTCTTAAATAAAGCGTCATGTCGAGAGCATTATGATGAGTGATAAAAGGACGTGCTGCTGCACCTCCGGCTATCGGATGCATCATAGGCGTTTCAACTTCAAGAAAACCTTTATCTTCAAGAATTTTGCGTACACCTGAAATGATACGGCTTCTCATGATGAAGTCTTCTTTTGTTTTGTGATTTACGATAAGGTCAATATATCTCTGACGGTATTTTGTTTCTTTGTCTGCGAATTCATCAAAAATCTTTCCGTCTTTTTCTTTGACAACGGGAAGAGGGCGAAGGCATTTTGAAAGAAGAACCATGCTTTCTGCTTTAATGGAAATTTCACCGCGTTTGGTTCTGAATGTTTCGCCTTTAACTCCGACGATATCTCCAAGATCAAATGATTTGAAATCTTCGTATTCCGATTCGCCGAGTTTGTCCGCAGCGACATAAAGCTGAATGTTTCCGCTCATGTCTTCGATATTGCAGAATGTTGCTTTTCCCATTTCGCGTTTTGATTTTATTCTTCCGGCAATGGATACGTTCTGAGGTTTTTCTTCGTTAAAATCGGCTAAAACCTGTGCGATTTCATTTTCTTTTGCAAAACGAAGCGGATACGGATTTATTCCTTTGGCTTTAAGCTTGTTGATTTTTTCTATTCGTTGGGTTCTGATATCAACTAATTCTTCGCTCATATTATCTCCTGAAAGTCATAGTATTCGGACTATAAAGCCTTCTCTAAACATGTGATTTTTAGATAATAAATAATAATAAGAAGGCAATCAGTATAATTTTTGACGTGAGGCGCCTATGTCAATGAATAAAATCTCGCTTTCAGAAAGAATTTCCTAATGAATCGATTATAGTATTGAATTATTCTTGCATTAATGAGTCTGATTCCAAGATTAAAACAGAGGATAATATGAACAGAAGTCTTTTGCTGATTGATTGTATGGATAAAAAGGGTCTTATTCATGATATAACAGGTGTTTTGCGTTCTCATAATGTTAATATTGAAACAAACCAGGAATTTGTAGATCATTCGAGCGGACATTTTTTTATGCGTACCGAATTTTCCGGAAGTTTTGATTCCGGAAAAATGTATGATGATATGATGAAACTTCTTCCTCCGAATTCTAAAGTGAAACTGACGGGAAAGCGCAAAAAAAACATATTGCTCATGGCTTCAAAAGAACATCATTGCCTTGGAGATATTCTTGTAAAACATTCATTTAATGATATGAATGCAAATATTCTGGCCGTTATCAGCAACCATGAAATTTTGAGGTCAATTACCGAAAAATCTGATCTGCCTTTTCACTTCGTGTCTCACGAAAATATCTCAAGAGAAGAACATGAGACTAAAATTCTGAACATTATTAACCAGTATAATCCTGAGTACATCGTGCTTGCGAAATATATGAGAATACTTAATGCCGAATTTACCCGACTATTTCCTGAAAAAATTATAAACATTCAT
>JAEWVM010000255.1 GCA_023396615.1 Spirochaetota bacterium
GCAATAATGCGTTCAATTTTATCTGCCGAAGCAGAGGGGATTGTTATAATAACTTCATCAATTGACTGTTCTTCAATAATTTTAACTGCATCATCTGTTGAAGCCATGACGGGTTTCCCGGAAATAAGAGTACCAATTTTTTTGGTATCGTCGTCAAGAAAACCGGCAATACAATCATCTTTGGAGCGCTTCGAGAATTCAGAAAGAATCAGAGTACCGGCTTCACCGGCACCTATAAGCAGAATACGTTTAGGTTCTTTCATTTTGATTTCTCCGACAATATGCTTATTAAATTATCCGCAACATACTCCAATTCTTCTTCTGTCATTGAAGGATAGAGAGGAAGAGTAATTTCTCTTTCGAAAATGTATTCAGAGTTCGGAAAACTATGAAAATCATTTTTTCTGCCGATTGACTCATAGAAATCTTTATAGTAAGTAAATCTGTAAAGAGGAATGAAATGCATCGACGCAGATATGCCGCGCTTTTTAAGTTCTTCAATTACGTAATCACGGCTAATAGAAAGAGACTCGAGCTTCAATTTAACCGGATAAATATAATTGGAGGATTCTCTTCCTTCCTTTGAAGGATATAAATCCAGCAAATCTGACGAAGAAAACAAAGCATCATACCTGCGGCAGATATCTTTGCGAAGACGGGTCATATAATCAGATTTTTTTAACTGTTCTACGCCGATAGCGCTTGAAATATCAGTCGGATTATATTTATATCCAAGCTCAGTAACATCATACATCCACGATCCGTCATGCGAATACCGTTTCCATGCATCCCGGTCAATTCCGTGAAGACGCATCTTCCTTGCTTTTTCAGCCATCGCATCATCATAAAGCGTAAGCATTCCGCCTTCTCCGGTTGTAATTGTTTTGTTAGCATAAAAACTGAAAACCGAAGGCGATTTAAATGAACCTATCGGTTTATCATTATAAAATGAAGGAAAAGCATGAGCGGAATCTTCAATGAGAAACAGACCATACTCTCTGCATATTTGAAAAAGCGGATCCAGATCAGCAGGAAGTCCGGAATAATGAACAGGTATTATCCCTTTGGTTTTGTCAGTAATAAGATGTTTAACTGACTCAACTGATATGTTATGCGTATCGCGTTCTACATCCGCAAAAACAGGAACAGCTCCGAAATATCTTACTGTTTCCGCTGTTGCAACAAACGTAACTGCCGGAACAATTATTTCATCTCCCGGCTTAATATCATGCAATGCTAACGCTATATGAAGTGCGGACGTTGCTGAATTAAAAGCTATTGCATGACGGGCTGAAACTTTTTCGGCAAACATTGACTCAAATTCGAAAGTTTTACTTCCCATTGTAAGCCAACCGCTTTTTAATACATTAGAGACTGCCTCAATTTCATTATCATCAATAAATGGTTTGTGAAATGGAATCTTCATTTGTTTATTCATGCGCATTATCTGAAACCTGTATTAGAATATGACAATCAAAAATTATTCAGCAGATTCGAACATCGATGATTTATTGCGCTTCAAAAAAACAATTTAAACCACTTCGACAATATATTGACAAATAAATCGATTATATTATTATTAATAGCGTTTAGACAGCGGAGGCTGCATGCTTGTGAATACCGATTTTTCATTTAAATGCTATTTTAAAAAATTGTGGCTCCGCATTGCTATTTTCACTTTTGCAGGAATGGGTTGGGACGTACTTATGACCACGTCACAGCAGATAATAGCCGGCACTCTTACGCTTGACGCACTCAATACCGCATCTACATGGATGTATATTCCGTATTCACTCATGCCTTTCTATTTTTATCCGGCTGATTTCATAATGAATAAGCTAAAAATGAAGTACTGGATGCGAGTCGTTCCAATGCTCGCGGTATTTTACATAGCTGAACTTACATTCGGAAGCTTAATGCTTTATTTGGGAATTGAACCATGGAATTACAATTGGTACATTCAGCCTGAATGGAATTATAAAGGCATAATTTCTTTTTATCCGGTCATAGTTATTCTTTGGGGTATTTTTGTAGTTCTTTCCGATTTTCTTGACGGATATCTAAGGTCAGATAAATAATATCATCTGCCGCGCACAAGCAATGCAGCAAGATCAACGGCTTCAACCATGCTTTGGCAGCCTGCTGTATTTTTTCCGGCGATGTCATAAGCAGTTCCGTGATCAACCGATGTTCTGACCAGCGAAAGACCAAGCGTGACATTGACTCCTTTATCAAATGCAAGTATTTTAAAAGGTATAAGCCCCTGATCATGATAATGCGCAATTGCAACATCATATTGTTCCCATTTGCTCTTCATAAAAAGAGTATCAGCAGAATAAGGACCTGAAACATCTATTTCATTTTTGAGCTTTTCGACAACTCTCGCTGAAACTTCCGTATCAAATGTTCCGATTGCTCCGTTATCGCCGCAGTGAGGATCAAGCCCCGCAAGCGCGATCTTCGGTTTTCTTCCGCGAATTTTTCTTAAAGCACTGTCTGCTGTTCTGATTGTACTTTCGATTTTCTCGGCAGTGACAAGTTTGGGAATATCCGCAATTTTGTAATGCGTTGTCACAAGTACTACTGCAAATTTTTCTGAATACATCATCATTACAGGATCCGGTTCATTTATCTTTTCAGCAAAATATTCAGTATGCCCCATAAACTTTAAACCCGATTTTTCAATAAGTCCCTTGTGTACAGGAGCTGTTACAACTGCATCAATCAGACCCTGCTTCCAGAGTTCGATAGAAGCGTCAATATACGAAATAGATTCACTTGCCGTATCAAGATTTCCTTTTCCTAATTCCGGAACAGGAAAATTTGATTCAATATTATAAAATGAAACAGGGACATCAGAAGGATTATCAGCATTAAAAAAGGGAATGCTCAAATCAGACATAAAAGACGGGTAATGACTTTCGAGAATAGATTTACGGCCAATCAAAACAACAGAAATACTGCTCTCGATGCGAGGAAGCGCCTTTAAAGTAACCTCCCCGCCTACTCCGGCGGGACAACCGAGAGTGATACCAATTCTAACGTTTTGGAGATGCTTTTCTGTTTTCAAGAAACTCTTCCGGAATTATTCTGTTTTTGTTATATTCTGCATCTATAAGATCTTTTGAAGATACTTTCAAGTCATTTGAAATTGTACAGCGTCCTTCAAGAATAACACCGTTTTGGATAATGAGTTCGGGGGTTTTGATGTCTCCCAATATTTTGGCAGTCGGCATAAGCATCACACGTCCGCTTGCCGAGATATTTCCGACAACGAGACCTTCAACTATCACACTGACAGCTTCGATATTTGTTTTCATTTTGCCGTTCGGTCCGATATAAAGCTGTTCTGCCTGAAGTGATTTTCCTTCAAATCTGCCGTCGATTCTCAACGAACCGTTTATATTGAATTTTCCGGTAAAATATGAATTTTCACCGATCAAGTTGTTTACAACGTCGCTTCCGGTTTTAGCCAATGCCATAATAACCTCTTTGAAAATAGGATAACTGCAGAAATAACCCTAAAGCAAATCGTGTCAATTACAAATTATCAATACAGAAAATCAGATAAAAATTCAGTGCGAAATACATATTTTAGTTAACTATTTTGCGATTTTTCCGATAAAATACTATACGACATAATGCAATGAAAAAGTTAATTATTATATTATCAGCATGTTTCTTAAATATTCAGGCCGAAGAAGTCTTGAAGCTTGAAAGTCTAGACAGACATTCTCCGCAGATTAAAAGCATTCGACAGGATGCCATGAAGACGATTAGAACCATCAAAAGCCTCCGTTCGCCGGATGAATTGCCTGAATTAAAATTTTTCGAATATACGATAAAACAAAAAGATGATTTTTTCGGAATCATCGCATCGACTGGAACGGATCTTGACACAGTGGTTTCCGTCAATAAACTCAACGGACCCAAGGAAAATTCAGGCAAGACAATTTATATCCCCAATATGCGCGGTGTTATTCATCATGTTAAAGACGGAGAAAGTATTGATTCGATTTCATCATTTCACGGAGTGCCGAAACAGTATATTATTAAAGTAAATAAAATTACAACTTTGTCGAAAAGTGATCTTTTCATTCCAATGGGCAGAATATCATCATCAGACCGGCAGAAATTTTTAAACGCCGGTTTTACTTCACCCATTGCTTCAAAACAAACAAGACTTACATCAAGCTTCGGAACAAGAAAAGATCCTTTTACGGGAGAACATGAGTTTCACGAAGGAATAGATTTAGCATGTCCTCTTGGAACTCCCGTCAGAACAGCCAGAGACGGAATTATAGTCGTCGCCGGAAATGAAGGCGGTTACGGAAATCTTGTAGTAGTCAGACATTCAAACGGTTATGAAACATATTACGGTCATCTCTCCAAGTTTCTTGTAAAAGAAGGTCAGAAAGTGAAGAAAGGCGACGTTGTGGCGTTGTCAGGAAATACCGGCAGGACAACCGGCCCGCATCTTCATTATGAAATAAGAAAAAACGGAAAAGCTCTTAATCCGAAATATTTCGCCAAGTAATTACTCTACAATAGAAAGAATTTCATCAAGCGTCTTGGCTTCGTCAGGATATTCACACGTTAAGAAATTAATCATTACAGGCACTTCATATTTTCTGAATTTTTCCGTAACTTCATTTTTTATCAAATTTGCCGCTACAGAAACACTCTTTTTCTGTTTGCCTGGAAAAACTGCAATAATTGAATTTCTTGAATACCTGACTGCGAAATCAGTTTCCGATAAACGTCTTTCAATAGCTTCAGAAAGAGAAAATAATATGGCATCTGCCTGTTTATCTCCATAAACCGTAACAAGACGTTTCATATTCTTGATGCAAAAACCGGAAAATGTGAGAGGTATATTCATTTCATCAGCATGTTTAATTTCATCGGACAGTTTTTTCAAATATGAAGAAAGCAGATCATAATATTTTGATGTAAATATCTCGATGCTTCTGCTGTTTTGAAAAAAAGAAAAAACTACTTTTGAAAGTCTGTTTATCTGAACAAGATTTGACGGAAGATGTTCAATATCCGCCCTTAGAATGAGAGCAAAACCGGTAAGCCTTCCGCGGATAACATACGGCATTGAAACGAATATATTCATTCTAGCCAGCATTTCTTCATCAAAAATACGGTGAAGTATTTCATTATTAATCGGGTTTTCAATTACTGCATAACCGTTTATTGAGAACAAATAGGCTGTAAATGCATTATCAAGAGAAATGGAAAATGATTTTTTCTGAAAATTAAGAGAATCCTTTTCTTCAGTGTATTTCAGCTTAAAAATGTCATCCTTATCATCTCTTTCAAAAAAAGCAAAAGAAGAAACCCCGTTATTAGTCATTTCTCCTCTGATATAATTTTCAATATCAGAGTCAGCGGCGCTCTTTCTAATTCTTTCTTCATATGTATCTATATCGATAAGTTTTCTTGAATTCTCGAGAAGTTCCGAATTCTGAATCTTCAGCCTGTCGCTTTCAAGACAACTTCCTGCAGAGAGAGACATGAATTCTGAAAGCTCGCGAATGAATCTTTTTTCGGCGTCAGTAAAAAGTTCTCCGTTAATTTTTGAGCATACGGAAATAACAATAACAGGTTTATTTTTATCTGTGATTGAAATTAAAATTTTCGATCCAATTGATTTAAATTTCAAATATTCTTCTGATGATGAATCGGCATATTCAGAAATATCAAAGATAATTCCATTTTCAAAGACATCACTAAAAATTAAGTCTGAAGAATTAAATGTAATTCTTTTACTTTTAATTTTAACGCCTTTGGAATCAGAAAGAATCCATTTATCCGATTCGTCCGATTCAGGCGATATAACAGATACGCCTTCTACTGATAGATAACTCATTATTGAAAATATCGCAGTTTCCTTTAAGTGATTAACAGAAGATGATTTCATTATTTCTTTTGCTATTTCAATCAAAAGAAGATTATCATTATGCGATAATTTCGTATCATCAGCAGAAACATCACCGGTTTCTTCTGAATTTATTTTATCTTCATCAAAATCTGCCTGATTATCATCCGGACTAACAACGGTAGAGTCTTCGTTTGCAGTAATATCAAAAGTATCGTTATAATCAGCTATATCATCTTCAGTAAAAAAAGGTTCAGGGATTTCATCTATAATAATATTTGAAAAATTGTTTTCTGGAAAATCCATTTCAGCATCGTCAAACTTCAAGTCTCCACCGAACTCATCTTCAATTTCAACAGATTCAGAAGGAAGGTTTTTATTTTCAAAAGAAACAGAATCGTCATCATAAATTATTTCTGGTTCAATTTCCGGATACTTTTCAGCTGTAAATTTTCCACGCAAAATTCTTTCGGCTTTTTCACGCAATCCCATAATTACACTCCAAGATCGTTAAGAACCTTGACGTAAAGATCAAAGTATTCACTGCCGGCGAATTTTTTAACCGTATCTTCCGGAAGTTTTTCAAACAGACCATCGAGATATGCCAGAAGTTTTTTCATATCTGTACTTTTCTTTTCTCCCATACCCGACAAAATATCGTTTAAGGAATTCTCATCATCCAAGAATACAATTCTGTCAGTAATATCAGCAATTTCTTCTTCAGAATCTTTTTTATCGGAAAAATTCATCGCAGCAAGTTCAGTTTTTATATCATCTAAGTTTTCTTCAATAATAACAGATTTATTAGACGATATATCATTTTCTATTTCTTCAAATTCTGAATTTGAAAGCTGATTCAAATCAGAAAATATTTCCGAACGAAGTTTTTTCTTTCCTTCATTTAAGCGGTTTTCCGATGTCAATTCATCAAGAGGAGTCAAATCCATCTGCTCGAGTTCTTCAATCAGATCATCTTCAGATAATAGAAATATATCCTCTCTTGCAATCTTTTCGGCTTCTGCAAGATCAATCGGTTCAATTAAAAGCTGAGACGGCATTTCTTTGATTTGATCTGATATTTTACCTGCGAATTTTCGGGCTTCAGTAAGCGGTTGAACTTCTGTTTTTTTTTCTGTCGAAGATTCGAGTTTCATATCCTCGATTATTTCGGATTCGGAAATTTTCTTTTTTTTGTTCCCGTTATAAAAACCGCTTGAAGGAATCCCGAACAAAAGGTCAAGGTCTATAAAGTGTTCACTTCCTGTTTCGATTTTATGATACTTGTCATCATCCTGAACAGTTGTCTTTTGCTTATTTCTTTTTTCCGAATTTTCCGGATAAAATCTTTTAATATATTCTTCTTCAGACATATCAGAAATATTAATTACATTATATCCGATATCATCAATACTTGAAGCAGCTGATTTTATTTCCTTTGCATCAGAAGGCTGAACTGTAACTTCTTCTTTTTTCTTAGTATCAGGTGCTTCGTTTCTGTTCTTTATCAGATCAATGAGATTGGAAGGATTGGCATCTTTTATTCCGCCAACAACCTTTATGATGAAATCCCTGCTGATATTTATTATTTCATTGCGGATAAAATCAGTATCAACATCCAATATTTCAGGAATATCTATAATTTCATCATCATTTCCTGAATCCGGAAATGATTTATCTTCTATTTCAGAAACATATTTATCTATGTCGCGGAATGATTTCGCATGAGAATTATCGGGAAGAGGCGCTAAAGGCGAGACTTGCCCCACTCTGCTTGTTGAAGAAGCGAATTCGCTGATTTCGTTAAAGTATTCTTCAATATTTGTTTTTTTGCCGCTCATAAATATTCGCTTATTAAAAATATGTCTGCTAAACAGACCCTCTCACATTCATTTTCGGCAAATATAAATCAAATATTAAATTTGTCAGTCTGCTTAAAAAAACAAACTGACATTTATAATAAAAAATTAATTCTGCGGTTAACACCGCGGAATTAATTATCTGCTTGTTAGAACTATTCCGCCAATCATGGCAAAAAGGGCAAAAGACTCGATGATTCCGGGAGAAATGAATGATTTTCCCGCCATAGAAGCCTTCTTTGAAACGCCGAGAATCGCAGAACTGCAGGCTTTTCCCTGATAAATCGCACTTGCCATAAGCCCCAAACCGCATAATAGACCTATGCCGAATAATGATAATCCGGATATTTTAGACGGATCAACCTGGCTGAATAGAATCATTAATACAAATCCGTAAATTGTCTGGGAAGCCGGCATCGCCGAAAGACCGATCAAAAGACCATGTCCCTCGTCAGTTTTTGACATAACTCCGTGACAAGTCATACCCGCGATTCCGCATCCGATAGAACTCCCCACAGCCCCTAGACCGAGAGGTAATATTGCTCCGAAAAGACTCAAATCCATTTTTTCACCTCGTTTTTTATTGCTCAAGCAGAGATTTCAGCGGTTTATACGGCTTTCCGCCTCCGTCAAAACTCCACCTGTAATATTCCAGATAATTAAGCCTCAATCCGTGAATTACGGCACTCATTATCGAAAGACCTAAATTTAAAAGATGCCCTAGTATTGAAACAATAACAGCCAGCGCGACATAAAAACTACCCAAATCCGACATTGATGAAGCAATGCCGTTAAAAGTCTGGGCTATAAGAGCACCGGAAAGACCAAGAGCGAATATTCGAAGATAGCTTAAAATATCCGAGAAAAACTGAACTCCGTTATACAGTCCTAGAAGTCCTCCGGCAAAAATCTTTAAAGGATTTAAAGATCCTGAACTCGTCAGAAAAACCACTCCGCCGCAGCAATACAGAATATATTTCTGAATATCCTGACCGGATTCAATGCCTGCGAATGAATTTCCGTAGAAGAAAAAGTATGTCCATATTGCAACAATCCAAGCGATATTGGATAACGGAACAATAAATGATTTCTCGCTGAAAATCAGTCTTAATGTTTTCAGAAAAAGTGAAAGCGAAATGTGAATCATTCCTATGATAATCGAAACTCTCATCGTATTATCAAGTGTCTCTTTATCGACGCTTCCTGAATTAAAAAGCTTAAACTGAAGAAGTTTGCCGAATACCGGATTTGATTCAGTAACGCTGAAAAAGCTTCCGGTCATTACACCGTATGCGATCGTCGCTGTGCTTAGAATAAACGCCATGGCAAGCATACGTTTCGCTTTAACGCCTGGCTTCTTTACCTTAATAGCCGCATAAAGCGTCACAAGAAAAAGAACGATTCCGTATCCGCCGTCCCCCATAATCATGGCAAAGAAAATAATGAATGAAAGAAAAACAAATGAAGAAGGATCCCAGTCTTTATATGCCGGAGTGTCATAAAATTCGACCAGCTCCTGTCCAACTCCCGAAAACTTTTTATTTTTAATAAATGTCGGCGGAACTTCATCCGGCTCAGGCTCGACAAGGCTTATAGAAACGGGATCAGATGCGACTGATTTTTCTAAAACAGAAAGTTCTTTCTCTGGAACCCATCCCTGATAAACAAAAACATCACCTAATGCCTCGACAGAGGCATTATATGCTTTTTCAAAATTATATCTGTCAAGAGCTGAAATATAAGCCTTGTAAATATCCTGCTTAACGGAAGAAAATGATTTTATCTTTGAAAGCAGATCACTGGAATGTTTTTTAAGATATTCTATCTCTGATTCAATTTGAATTAAATCCTTTTCTATTTTTTCTTCAAGGCAATTATCCAGATGAAGCTTCGACTTTGCAAAAGTCACAAAATAATGTCTCATTGCTTCATGCTTTATTTCAAAAACTTCGGCAGCACCGGAGAAATCAACCATATCAGAGAATTTTGCAGGCACTTCCCAGAACTGGATATAAATACCGCTTTTTTTCTCGATATCCCTTATATCATCAATCGAAAATTTTCCCCATACGGAAAGATCTTCCTTTTCATTAATAAGAACCTGAAGTTTTTCAGTCGAAGAAACCAAATCTTCATCAAGAGTCTTAAGGATAGAAATACCTTCTTCGATTGAAGAAAAAGAAACCACGGAAGGAACAACTTCATTTTTTTCTTCTTCAATCCGGCATACCAGCTTATACAAAGAAAGAATTAACTCAGCTTTGGTGATATCGCTTTTATCAGTCTGTTTTTGTAGAACTGATCCTTTATAAGGTTCTATATGCAGAACGCCGGTTTTCTGAATTTTTTTTATAATTTCTTCTTTGGACTTCTCAGCACCGATAAGAAGAATTTTTTTCATCCGGTTGATCATTTATACTGCCTCCGGAAGATCTTTCTTCTCAAGCTTGTCTTTCGCAATTTTGGCATTACATATCGCCGCGATTTCCTGATCTCCGAGAAATATCTTAATCTTTCTGATATTCTCTTTGCATTCAGGAATCATGCGTTTTTCAAAAAGATTAACCTTTATATTTGTCTGACGAAGCTCTTCTTCAAGAAGGGATAGCTTTTCTTTGATAATCTTATATTTTTCGCGCAATGTAATCAGAGCTTCAAACTCAACTACAGCACGGTCAAGCCAAACCGGCGTAAAAAGGTACGAATAATCAAGAATAGAAAAAGAAATGCTTTCAAACAAAGGAACTTCAACACCGGCAATATTTTCCGATGTTTTTACTACTTCTTTTACTTTCACAAGCGATGAAACCGAAAAAGGCAAAGGCTGAGAAAGCAAAGCGCTCCATGAGCTCATGCTGTCGCAGACTTTCTGCATCTCTTTCATAATATCTTCAGCGCCCGTGCGAACACCGTCAACTTCAACCTGAAGCTGCTGTTTTTTCAACTGCAAGGTCGGCAAATATTTAGTAAGCTGACCAAGTAGATTTTTCTGTTTTTTCTGTTCAGTCTTGTTAAGCTTTATTTCAGCCATACACTACTTCCACTTGCCGTACTTTTCTATCCACTCGGCCTTAAGACCAACTTCATTTTTCGCAAAACATTCAGAAAGAATCTTCCACCCCAAATCAAGCTGTTCTTCTATATCAAGATTCACCGAAAGATCCATAAGATCGCGCTCAAACATTACCGCATACTTGATAAGCTTCTTATCCCATTCGCTGAGACGGAATCCCATCGACTCACGGTCCTTTGCTTTTTTCGCATCCGCATAGAGTCTGATCATCGCATTTGCAAGGTCACCGTGATCTTTACGGGTTACTTTCCCCATTACCTGCTGTTTCAAACGCGAAAGAGAACCGAACGGATCAATCGCCCCGTTATGAAGATAAAACTGGCCTTCGGTGATATAACCTGTGTTATCAGGAACCGGATGTGTTACGTCATCTCCCGGCATTGTTGTAACCGCGATTACGGTAATCGAACCGGAACCGTCAATATCAACAGCCTTCTCGTATCTCGACGCAAGATCCGAATACAATGATCCTGGATAACCGCGGTTTGAAGGAACCATTTCCATCGAAATTGAAATTTCCTTCTGAGCATCCGCGAAGGACGTCATATCAGTAAGAAGAACCAGAACGTTTTTGTCTTTTACGGCAAACTGTTCTGCTACGGCAAGAGCCATGTCCGGAACAAGAATGCATTCAACAACCGGATCCGACGCAGTATGAATAAACATAGTCGTCTTTTCCATCGCACCTGTCTTTGTAAAATATCTATAGAAGAATTCATAGTCGTCAAATTTAAGCCCCATTCCGCCGAGAACGATTACGTCGGCGTCGGTCTGACTCGCGATACGCGCAAGCAGTTCATTATAAGGTTCGCCCGGAATTGAAAAAATAGGAATCTTCTGGCTTCTAACCAATGTATTGAACATATCAATCATCGGAATATTAGTTTTAATCATTCGTTTTGGAACAATACGTTTGGATGGATTGAAAGAAGGTCCTCCGATTTCGACTTTCTCTTCAGAAACTTGAGCTCCGCCGTCAACAGGTTCACCGGCACCGTTAAAAACACGTCCGAGAAGAGAATCTCCAAAAGCAACCTGCATAGGTTTTGAAAGAAAACGTGTCTGATCACCGGTCGACACACCTCGTGTACCGCGGTAAATCTGGAGATTAACCTTGTCTCCGCTGAAACTGATTACTTCCGCAAGAGTGCTTCTTCCGTCTCTGAGCTTAATCTCCGCAAGTTCGCCGAGCTTAACGCCTTCCGCGCGTACCTGAGCGATGCTTCCTTTAACTTTTTCTATGCTGTTATATGTCTTAATCATATTAAGCTCCTCTCACAGTAGCAAGAATGGACTCACGTTTGCGTTTATAATCATCAGTTTCTTTTGCAATATAGTTCAGCTGAATGAGATCATCCGAAAGCGAAAGAAAAAACTTTCTGGCATCTTCTTTCGACTGAAAGCTGAATTTTTTTCTGAGAACTTCGCCGACAACTTCAAGCTGTTCATTCTGGCGGTTTCTGTCAGAAGACGTATCAATGCTGTCAAAAGCATTCTGCTGAAGAAAAACAGCATCATAAAACTCACCCTTAAGAAAAACTACCATATCATCAATGCTGACGCCTTCTTCGCCGACGACACTCATCTTCTTTCCGATCTCATCGCCTTCAAGAATCATTGTCTGCGCCAGACGCACCACATCAATACGCGCTTTAGTTTCTGAATCGGCTTCATCATAAAAGCGGTCAAGATACTTCGACCACGAAATCAAAGGATCAATCGCCGGGAATCTTCTCGCATCCGAACGTTCACGCGACAGACCAAGGAAACATCCGACAACCGCAAGAGTTGACTGGGTTACCGGTTCTTCGAAATTTCCGCCCGCAGGAGAAACGGCACCGCCTATTGTAAGTGAACCGGTATCGCCGGCAGGATTTTTCAATACGCCCGCTCTTTCATAAAATTCCGCGATACGGCTCGCGAGATACGCAGGGAAAGCTTCTTCGCCCGGAATTTCTTCAAGACGTCCACTCATCTCACGAAGAGCCTGAGCCCAACGGCTTGTAGAATCCGCAAGAAGAAGAGTATCGACTCCCATCTGTCTGTAATATTCCGCAATCGTTGTTCCAACGTAAATAGAACTTTCGCGCGCCGCAACCGGCATCGACGAAGTATTACAAATAATACAAGTTCTATCCATCAGCTTTTTGCCTGTCTGAGGGTCATCAAGATGAGGGAACTCTTTTAGAATTTCAACAACCTCACCCGCGCGCTCACCGCATGCAACGACTATAACTACCTGTGTTTCCGCATATTTGGATATCTGATGCTGAAGTACCGTTTTGCCGGCGCCGAAAGGTCCCGGAGTACAGAAAGTTCCGCCCTTCGCGACCGGAAAAGGTCCGTCAACAATTCGGCATTTTGTAAAAAGCTGTTTATCAGGGAAAAGTCTTGTTCCGACTTTAATAGGAAATTTCGCCGGCCATTTCTGAACCATCGTCACTTCTGTTATCTTTCCGGATTCATCCTGAAGCTTAGCTATAACTTCATTTATGGTATAGCTTCCGGCAGGTTTAATTTCTATTACTTTTGCAGTGCCGTTAAAACCGAACGGTACCATTATTTTATGATCTATAACCGCTTCAGGAACACGTCCGAGATACGACGCGGCAGAAACAGTGTCGCCGGCTTTTGCTATCGGGGTAAAATCCCATTTTTTTGACTGATCAAGAGGTGCGAGATAAACACCGCGCGGAAGGAAATATCCGTTTTCTTCCGCAATCTTTTCGAGTGGATTCTGAAGTCCGTCATATACATTCTGCAAAAGGCCGGGCCCGAGTTCGACGGAAAGAAGTTCTGAAGTAAAGTCAACTGCGTCACCGCACTTTACTCCTCTTGTCGGCTCGAATATCTGAACCTTGGCTTTTCTGCCGTCAATTTCGATTACTTCGCCTTTTAGGTTTTTCCCTCCGGTAGAAAGGTAGACAACCTCATTTTGTCTTATAATTCCTTCGAACTCAACCGTCATCAGGTTTCCCTGTGCTCCGGCAATAATTCCTTTTGCTTTTTCTGAACTCATTACAGAATCTCCTGTTTATCCTTTGATAATATCATCAAGGAATTTCCTTCCCTTTTCTTCGTTAAGGTAGTTCCATCTGTCTTTTACAAAAAGTCCGATTAGATAATTATAAATAATATGCTCGCCGAAAGGCGACTCCTGACCTACATTTCCGACCAAATCGAAGTGAACTCTGTCAAAACGTTTTTCCAACTCGGCAGGTTCAAGATTGAACATGTCGATTAATTCCGTTATCTCGTATATCTCGGATTTTAATCCGAGATCGGGAGAAGTTCTGTTTTCTATGATCGTTTTAACAATATCAGGATCTCCCTTCAGGTTGCCCTCAAGAGGTATTGAAAGCTTTATAAGACGGTAAGCCGCTATAGCAGTTCTGAAAATGCCGGCTATTCTTCCATAATACCTGAAAAACGGAATCTCATCCGCATGCAGATAAGCAAAATATCTTACATATAGTTCTTCTATATTTGCATAACGGTCGGAATCTTCCTTGAAATCTTCAAAGAAATCCGTCATAAACTGCGGAAAATGATCAGGCTGAAAAATCACCGGATTATCAAGAAAACGTTCGAATTCAGGTCTTGTCATTATTGAAGGAGTAAAAAAATCACTGGTTTGATTTCCTGAAATTCTTTCAGAAAGCAGAAGTTCCGCGTTCATAATTTCATTATGAAGAAGAATCTTTGCGATACCTTCGGAATATGGTTCGAAAATATTTGAATTAGCTTCAAGAAATTCAGCCATCGTTTCCGGCTGGGGAGAATCCCAAGAAATTTCGGGAAGCCATCCTACTACAAAATTATTATAGCTCATTTTAATTACCGAAAAGATATTTTCTCATCTCAGAACGAAGCTGATCAGAGAGAAGAGACGCTATCGATTCATCAGAGAATTCGAGTGAAAGTTTTTTATCTTTAAGGTAAAGAGAAAATCCCCCGGATATTTTAGAATCAGACAATGAAAGTTTTTTTTCGGCAGATTTAACTATTTCGCTTTTTACAAACTCGGAAAGATTTTTCTTTAAATCATCAGATAAAACGATCTCAGCTTCATCCTTGTTACCGGAAGAAACATACGCCTTTATCAATTCGGATACAAGAGGCTTTATGACATCGGCAGAAGATAGAGCCGATTTTACGGAAAGATCCGCAGCGTTTTTCAAAAGTTCATTTTCAATCGCCGATTTCAAAACATCAAGCGCCTTCTTAGATGCAATTCTCAAAGCGGATTCTAAAGTCGCTTCTTCATGCTTAGCCTTTATCTTTGCATCATCCAAAAGTTTCGCGGCTTCGGCGCGTGCATCTGCAATAATTTTATCGGCATCGGCTTTAGCGGAAGCGATGATGGCTGTCTTTTCGCTTTCTGCCGGATTTATCACACTTGATTTGAGATAATCGGATATATTTTTTATTTTGTCCTCGAAAGAACCTGAAAGAGAGACAGAACTCATAATTTTCTCCTTTTATTTATCTGAGACATAATAAAGCAAAAACTTCAAAAAGGCAAAAAACAGTCTAGTTGTTCTGTAAAGAGAACATGTCGAACGATTTAAGTCAATTAAAATTATTGAAAAAATAATTTTACATTCCCGAAATCATTAATTCAAGAAAATCACGGAAACATTCCGATAATTTATATGCATACAGACAAGAGGTATACATTTATGAAAGTATCTGTCAGATTATTTGAGATAGAGGATCGCTTTATTGCCTCTTGTCCTGAACTTGAAATCAACTGCTACGGCTCGGACAAGGCCGAAGCGGCGCGGAGAATAAATGATGTTTTGAACTTTTACTTAAAATCCGCAGAAGAACTCGGTCTTGATGTCGAAAAATTTGACAACATATCAATCGACGGATTGGACTTCCCTTTTATAAACAGAGAATATCACAGCGCACCCGCCACAATTAATTAATTATAACTTAAAACAACAGAAGGTATTACTGCAGCGGCTGTTTCCGCTCTAAAAACCCTGCTGCCGCATGAAAAAGAATGAGCGCCCGAGCTTTCTGCAAGGGCGATCTCGGAAGCGGAAAACCCGCCTTCAGGCCCGATAAACAATGATATATATTCTGTACTTGAAAAATCAATATCAGAAACTTTTCTTTCGGAAAACGGATGCGCGATAAGAATTAATCCATGCGCACTTTTCAATGAATCAGAAAAAGAGCTGATTTCAGCAACTGAAGGGATTCGGGGAGCATATGACTGCTTTGCCGATTCAGCGGCGATCTTTCTCCATCTTTCAAGCTTGTTATCCTTCTTTGAGGAAACATCAACTACGCTTCTTTCGGTTTTAACCGGTATGATCTCACTGACACCAGCCTCAACGGCGTGCTGAATGGATTCTTCAAACGCATTGAATTTTATCAGAGAAACATAAATACGCATTATTTTTTCATTCTTGGGAGGAATTGAAGAAAGACTCTTTGCAATAATTCGATTTTTTTCTATATCAATAATTTCTGCCCTGTGAAGAAACCCTTCCGAATCACGCACATCAATATCATCGCCTGCTCTTACGCGGCGCACCTTGATCAGATGATGATAATCTTCATCAGCCGGGTTAAAGAAATCGCCGACGGTGATTTTTGCATTAATAAAATATTGAGGCATATCGTTTCCTTTTAAAATGTTAATTACAAAACGCAATTAATTATACTGAACAATTACGTCAAACGCAGGCAATAATTTATTTCATTAAATAATATAAAAAAGACCGGAATTACCGGTCTTTTTTATATTATACGTCTTTCTTAAAACTTTTCTTTTTGCCGAAAGAAGGTTTCGACTTACCGAAACTTCTTCCTCCGCCGCTGCCGATAGAAGAATCTTTTCTCGGACGGTCATCCCTATCGAACTTAGGCCGATCTTCCCTATTGTATTTAGGACGGTCATCTTTTGCGGCTCTTGGACGGTCGTCCCTTCCGAATCTGCGTGAAGAAGAATCGTACTTTTTCTTTCCGCCGTCGAAGTCCCTTCTGCCTCTGAATTCGCCGGAACCACTAGATCTGCCTCTTCCTTCGAAAGAAGAAGATTCATCGATAACAGCATACTTTGTCTTATCGAGCTCGTTTCCGCAGAAAGTCTGAAGAAGTGCAGCTACAACTGTTTCAGCAGAATCTGATTCAAGTAGAGACGAAGCCATTTTATTGAACTTGGAATAAGAATTAGCTTCAATGGTCTTTTTAATTTTATCAGTAAGTCTTCCGGATTTTGAAAGAATTATTTCTTCAGGAGTCGGAATTTCCATTCTTACAAATTTTTTGCCGACAAGGCGCTCGAGTTTCGGAAGAAGACGCAATTCGCCGTGGCTCAAAAATGATATTGATTTGCCGAGTTCGCCCGCGCGGCCTGTTCTGCCCGAACGGTGAACATAAGTTTCGAAATCCTGTGAAGGCGAATAATTTATTACGTGAGTAAGGTTCTTAACGTCAATTCCTCTTGCGGCAACATCTGTCGCGACGAGAATATTACTCTTTTTCTGTCTAAAACGAAGGAGAAATTTCTCTCTCTGCGCCTGCGATACATCCCCGTGAATCGCTTCGACATGATAGCCTGCCTGTGAAAGCTTTGAAGAAAGCTCATCGACATTGACTTTAGTTTTGCAGAAAATGAGACCGTAAAAATCTGATTCTTTGTCCAGTATTCTGCATAAAGCGTCAAATCTGTTCCTGGAAGATACTTCACAATAAAGATGTTCAATTAAAGCATGAGCCTCTTTTGAAGATTCGTCCTCAATAACAGAATATTCGCGCATATAGCGTTTTGCTATCTTGAGAATATGATCGGGCATAGTTGCCGAAAAAAGAAGAGTCTTTTTATCGTGATTTGATTTAGCAAGAATAGTTTCCATATCCTCGACAAAACCCATGTTAAGCATTTCATCCGCTTCATCCAGAACCGCGAAGCTGATCTTTGAAATATCAAGCGTTTTGCGTTCAAGATGGTCGATGATTCTGCCCGGAGTTCCGATAACAACCGAAACTTTTCCTTTTAGAGCTCTGATCTGCTCGGAAATGGACTGTCCGCCGTAAATGGCAACTGCTTTGAATTTTCCACCGTCAACAAACGATGAAAATTCAGTGGCTACCTGAATTGCAAGTTCCCTTGTAGGAACAAGCACAAGAGCCTGAATATGATGAAGCGATTCGTCAAGCTGTTCTATAATAGGAAGCGCAAAAGCTGCTGTTTTGCCGGTTCCTGTTTTAGCCTTGGCGATCAAATCGCCGTTTTCGCGCAATAGATGCGGGATAGTCTTTTTTTGAATCGCCGAAGGAGCCTTAAACCCCTTTTCTTTGATTTTTTCTAACGTTCTCGAAAGTCCGAGTTCGCTGAAGTTCTTAATGGTCAAAATTGTCTCCAGAAATTTATTTTGATGATGAATTATACATTGTTATAGAGGAATCCGAAAGATATAAAACATAACCTTGCGGTCATTTTAAAAATACTGTTAAAAATGTCTATAAATAAATATTGACCTTAAACCGGTCAGGTTTTGCCCGGTCACCGGACTTGTTGCCAAAGGCTGAGGTATTGCCTTGGAGTCAGGCATACAATCAAAGGCTTCGCCTTTGAGATCCGGTTTCGCATGGTCTCATGCGATAAGATCAAAAGGGGCATGGCTTCATCCTCGGCGGCTTTCAACATCGTGTTGCCGCCTCGCTCGTGCTCATCGTGAGCACACGGCCAGCCCTACCCTGAGCGTCAGGATGACGCAAATCCAACGCGGACACGAGGTCCATTAGCGTTGGACAGTGAAATCCCCACCCGGCTTTTTGTCGCGACAGAACTATCGCGCATTACTTCGTAATGTCTGCGATAGTCTGCGCTTATATTGTATTCGGCTTCGCCGAATGTTTTAGGCTCCTATTCTCTCATTCATCTCAATTCGAAGTGCTTAGCGCACTTTTGTGATTTTTGATATCATTCATCTTATAATATCATTACGCGAGCTTCCGCACGGAGGCGGAAACTGACAAGACGCTTTTATGCAAACCTCCTGTTTGCGCGAGAAGCGTCTTGTTTATCGGGATCGTTCCGACTATCCGCGAGATGGTCGATAGACCATAGCGGGAAAGCGCAAGCGTTACCTCATAGTTTGAGGTGTGACATCAACATTATGCTGCATTCGGAGCGAACAGGAAGTTCGCGGAGAAAATGCAAGAATACACTGACATCAATAATATATTCTCACGCGGTGAGGGCTCACGTAACTCTCTCTTCTTCATTATTCTCAGTCTAATCAATTAACCCGGCTCTCGTCATTCATCTCTTCTCGTGCTGGCGCGCGATGGAGATTTTTGATTTCAATCGACAATGCTCGCCATTCATCGAATCTCCGCTTCGCGGATGGAAGAGGAGATGTGGAAGGGGAATACTATAATTGTAAACATTGTACACATTGTACAATTTAAATAACTAAAAGGAATACAAATTTAACTTTATTTCTCCATTATCATTGAGAAAGAAATAGTAATTTCCTCCTTCAATCTGAGTATTGGTTTTTGCCCAATATATATTATTATATTCATACAGATTTCCAGTCAATTCTATCTTTTTTCTTTTTTTATTATATTCGCCTTTCAATATTTTTGCTATACTAATCATTTTATCTTCCGTCATACTAAACGGATAACTTATATACATCTTAAAGCTTCCATCTTCATTAAAATCAAATTCCACATCCGTATCTACAATCGATCCTTTATAATGAGGAACATTCCATTTTTCAACTTTTTTAAATTTATCCTTATATCCAACATAATAATCAAATATCCATCCTCTTACTTCATCTTTGCTTACTGTTACATCTATGCTTAAGCCTACGTAAATCCATTCTCCCTTTTTACCATTTATTATTTCGATTTTAGAGGATTTATCAATCAAGCGTATAACTTGCCCTTTAAATAGTAATCCTAAAGATTTTGATTTTTGAGTAGGGTTTTCTCTAATAATCAAATTATCACCAAGAATTATTATTCCAGAGTAAGTTTCTGCCGCAGAATAATTAAAAGTAATAATTAAAAAAACAAATGAAGCTAATAGAAAAATCTTATTATTCATAATATGAAAATCTCCTTATATGTCATGGCATTAACGAATAATGCCAATGAGGATTGGTATAATGAATATTAGTTGTAGGAGTATTGCTACCTGCTCCCCATTGTCCATTATTAAAATATTTAAGTTTCTGCGGATCCAACAACATTCCTCGTGCACTCCCACCATATTTAGACACATTATTCATCAATGTCGTTTCAAAATTTTGTACAAGACTAT
>JAEWVM010000156.1 GCA_023396615.1 Spirochaetota bacterium
CTGCAATAATGAATGACATAGCAGAAATGAAGAGCGGATATGTTAACGATCAGGGGCTTGATCTGGTAACACTTGTTGACAGACATCCTTATTCAACGTTGGCAAATGGATATAGTGCGGATTCAACGACTCTTGGTGCGAATTTTACAGACACAAGACTGTTCCGCATAACTAACGGAAAAGCAGAACGTATAAACGGTTCTTCGCAGATGCCTTCGATTACGACATCATCAACATATGAAGCGAATATGGGAGATGCGGAAACCTTAAAAAGCTTTATCGAATTTTGTAAGGCGAATTATCCTGCTGAAAATTATGCTCTAATATTGTCGAATCACGGCGGGGGAGCAAAGAGTGCAGGAAAATCTAAATCGTATAAAGAAATTGCAATATCAAAAAAGATTAAAAGCGGAATTTTAAAAGATATTTGTTATGATGAAACCAGTTCAGATGATTTCTTGCACACAGCAGAAATTTCGGATGTTTTAACTTCATCTGAGTCAGTGAATCTTTTCGGTCTTGACGCATGTTTAATGTCTTCGATTGAATTTGCTTATCAGTTCCGCGATCATTCATCAAATACAGGTTTTAAGGCTTCAATTATGGTTGCTTCCGCTCCTTTAGAATGGGAAGCTGGATGGGCATATAATAAGATATTGCCGAGACTTAAATCGGGCGGTGGAAATAATGGAGAGAGCGATACTCTTGTCGGGGGGAATGAACTTTATTATGATCCTGCGACACTTACAGCTTCTCAGCTCGGAGGAGTCATTGTAGAAGAGCAGTATGATTCGACTTGGACCAATACAAGTCAGTCTTTAACATGCATTGATATGTCCAAAGTCTATGCTGTTAAAACCGGAATGGATGCATTGTCGGTTAAACTCGCCGCGGACAGTTCTTCAAAAAGTAAAGTTGAAACTTTGCGCAGAGTTGATAATACGGCAAAGCTTCTTCATTATTTTGATGATACTTTACTTGAAAATGTTTCAGGTGCGTATGGATATGCGGGATATACTGATTGGTTAGATTATCCTTACTTTGACATTTATAATTTGTCAAAAGCGATATCCTTAAGCTCGACTTTTACAAATGATTTAAGAGTAAGTGCAGTAAGTCTTAATACTGCTGTAAGTAATATGGTTCTGTATTCATTCGGGAATGATGACTTTGCGGATTTTGTTCCAAATTCAAGCGGTGTTCATATCTTTTTTCCTTATGGAGATGATTTTTTCTTCAAAGACTCAGACGGAAATGGCTCGCATGATTTTGGAGCACCGCATTGGTTTTTTCAGGATTGGTATAATGCTCTTGATGTTTCTTCAATGTATACAAAAGCACCTCTTGGTAAACTGTCATGGTGTATTGACGGCAGAAACACCGCGGTAAATGCTGTAGGTAACTGGTTTGAACTATTGGACAGCTGGTATGATCTTTCAAATGATACCGACGGCGGAATGAATTATTATCAATGGTAATTTTAAAAGGCGCTCAATTGAGCGCCTTTTTATTAAAGAATGGAGAAATGATTTCAATGCTTAAATACTTTATAATTACTCTTCTTTTGTTGTCGTGCTCTTCTACTCCCGTAATTAATTCTGCGCCCGTAACTGACGGCAAAATAAGAATTTCTCATGATGTCAGTTATCGTAATAAGGGAAGCCGGTCTGAAAGCAGAAGCGGATATCTTACAATCGAAGGAATAAGTCTTCCGGATTGTTTTTCTTTGGTGATTGTTGACGGTAAATCCTACGTGTTCTTGCAGAGAAAGCAGAGGTGGGGCAGAGACGGATATTTCCCTGAAGAAGATCAGAAAAAATATGCAGAGCATAGTAACGAAGAAATTTCAGATTCGGATTTAAAACGCGGCTGGTTCAATGCAGATGGGATTATGAAAAATATTCCTAACGGATGGATCTTTGTTGAATGGGAATCCGGAAGTGCGGTTATTATGCCTTCAAAGATATCAGAAATGATTAATGAAAAAAAATTAAAAACCTTGCCGAGATTTATTCGCTGACGGTCATAAATGTGATGAATCTTATGGAACAACAATCGGTGCACCCAGCGCCGGTTGCTGTATATGAAGATCGTTGAAAACACGGGAATAGGTGAGACAGAAATGTTTACGCGTATACTGAGCGCAGCGAATAAACGCGTAATGATATTATAAGATGAATGATTTCAAAAATTACGAAAGTGCGCTAAGCACTTCGAATAAAGATGAATGATGAGAAAAAGAATTTAAGGGGACTGGGGATATCCCCAGCGGCTTTTCCGAACGCACACGGATGTGCGCAAGTCCGAGCGCCCACGGATGGATCAGCGCTCGGATCGCGGTTCTTTCTTTTGGGCGCTCAAAAGAAAGAACCAAAACCGGGTAAAGGGTGTGGAACACCCTTTGAATATTATCGCATGATCCATGCGAAACCGGATTACAAAGGCGAAGCCTTTGATTGTTTTGCATGACACCATGCAAATAACGGATACCAAAGGCGAAGCCTTAATTCTTATTTTTCCTGAAAAAATAAATTTTAGAAGCCGTGACACTGCTTATTCCTGTAAAAAGAAAAACAGCAACGAATAAAATCTGAAGAATTATTACGAACAATACATTTGAGAATATTTGTAATCCGTCCATAGCATTGATAAATATTATGTCAGGTGACGGAAGAAAATATGCCGCAACTATGCAGATTGCTATTGATAAAAAGCTCATGATCTGGTATGCGGAGATTTTTCCGGTTCCTCTGAAATCAGCTCTGAAAAATTCCGAAATTATTCTCCACGCGAATGCTGTGATAATTGAAAATAGAAAAGATATCCTAAATTCTCCTGTGAAAAAAAGCCATGCAGAAAAAACTGCTGAGGCGGAATATATGACAGCAGTGATGTTTTGAATCGGAAAAAGTTTTTTGCCTTCATATCCGCTTTCATAAGAAGCTTTCTTCAATTTGCCGTAAAACCTGACGGCAAAAGGTGAAAGAATTTTGCGGATAAATCCATTGTATTTTTTCAAAGGTTTTCCGTAACAGCATCCGAAGCTGAGACAACTCAGGCGTCCGATTCCTTCGCCTATAAGGTATGAACATCCGATTGAGGCTAAAAGAGGCATTATCGATTCACTGTTTCCGTCGGCAGATAATTTTAATGCAAGATATGCCGCCGCTGGAGAAACAGCTATTGCCGCGAAAGCGGCGCCGCCGACGGTGATTGTTCCTTTTCTTTTTTCGACAATAAACGCAATTATTTTTGATGCGGGCAGAGCGATTAAAAGAATGCTTCCAATAAAAAGCAGACATGTCTTGAGCGCGAAACCGTATGATGAAGCGAGTGTGCAGAAAAGTGCTGATGAAGCGGTTACGGAAAACGCGGTTATCAATCCGTACCATGTGAGATTCCGTCCGGGAAAATAATCCTTTTTTCTTTTGCCCGAAGGTACTGACGCGATAAACTGAAAGCGTTCACGCGGCAGAAAAATAAATCCCGCAGTTAATATCAATGCTAGAAAAATGCCGATTGCCGATAAAAAATAATAGTTTAAATTCATATTGCTTTTCCTATTTCGCTTCTGAGCGCGACTTCAGTTTCGACGAGAGGTTCGCCGAAACCTTTTGAATAACGGCTCGTTGCGTCTTTGCGTTTTAGATTTAATTTGATGTCGTCTGAAAAATCCATACGGTCTTTTTCAAAAAGAAGAATATCCACGGAACTTCCCGGATGATAAAGCGATTTAGGTGATCCCTTTTTTACAAACATGCCGGGTTCGATTTTTCTTGGATCATCATAAAATACGTCACTGTATCTCTGTTCGATTCCGCCGATCATCAAAGCCGCGACTTCAAACATCGCGACAAAACCGCAGTTTGTTCCGCCTTCAACATCGGTATCGATAATCGTGACCGCACGGCGGTTTTTCGAATAAGGAGTCACTTCAGCTATAACTGCTGACGGATTGCACGAATGGCATGAGCCGTCAAATTCATAATAATCAACGATAGTCCCGGAAACTGGAAAATGATTCCAGTGATACTTGTCGGGAGTCAGTCTGAAAACAGAATATAATCCGTCTCTAAATTTCAAA
>JAEWVM010000028.1 GCA_023396615.1 Spirochaetota bacterium
CCGGGAGCCATCTCGGCGAGTTTTATGGCGGGTGCGGCAAAGGCTTTTGCTAAAACCACCGGAAAATCTCCTCTTTACCTTTCACGCGATATCGAAAATTTTATTATAGAAAAAAGCGATCTATTCACTGATGTTTCATTTTTCTATGCTCTTTATTCTCCGACTGATAAGGCTGTAGAATTTGTAAACAGCGGATTTGCATATCCCGTTCTTTTGCGCGGAGGAAAAAGCTATTATCTTAAGTACAATACTCATGCTTTCGGTTCCGACTCGGCTAACAAAAATATTAAAGCCAAAAAGATACGCGTACAGCTTGCAACTGGTGATATACTGGTTGTTCTAACAGATGGAATAATAAATCTCCGTGACGAGAACTCCAGTCATTTCGGTTTGAAGAGAGCAATGGATGTTATTTCGTCTTCGAAACCTGATGTCGATGAAATACTCTGCCGTTTGAAAAGCGAAACCGGTAGTTTTATCGGCAAATACGGAAGAAAAGAAGACATGACTTTTATTTGTATAAAAGTGCTGTGAGCGAATTTGACGGTGAGCTTGATCTTCATTGTTTTACGGCGAAGGATATTCCTTTTCTGCTTGATGTTCTGATTGAAGAATCACTCAGGGATGGTTTGAAAAGTATTATTATAATTCACGGAAAAGGCTTGTTCCATAAAAAAAAGATCGTTAATGATATTCTTTCAAAAGATCCCAGGATTCTTTCGTTTTCGGATGACGGTTCAAATTGCGGAAGGACTGTTGCTTTTATTGCCCGTGCATAAAATGCTTGGCAAAAAATACTCAGATTTTATAGCGTTTTTATTATGATTATTACTGTTGCAACCGCTAATAACGGCAAAATCCGCGAGATTGAAAAATTTTTTCCGGTATCATCCGGTGTGCGGGTGATACCTATGTCTGTATTAAGGCAGATCAATATTCCCGAAGAAAACGGCATGACTTTTGCCGAGAATGCCGTAATCAAGGCCCGTGCGGCGGCAGAAATCTTTTCAACTCATATCATTGCCGATGATTCGGGTCTGGTTGTCGATGCGTTAAACGGCGAGCCGGGAATACATTCTGCGCGGTATATGAATTTGAAAACCGACTCAGAAAGAAACTCGGCATTAATTGAAAAAATGAAAAATATTCCGGATGATAAACGAACGGCGCGCTTCGTATGCGCCATTGCACATATATCTCCTGAAGGGGTTCTTTCTGTATTTGAAGGTTCTTGTGAAGGCATGATAGCGATGTCGCCTTCGGGATCCGGCGGTTTCGGCTACGATCCCGTTTTTTATCTTCCTGATTATAATAAGACGATGGCTGAAATTCCATCCGAACTTAAGAATACTATAAGTCATAGAGCCCGGGCGCTCAGGTTGTTTGCTGAAAGCTATAATAAAACATACGGAGAGTTGAGTGTTTAAACTAAGATTTATTGTTTTGGCTTCGATTTTAGTTTCATGTTCGGCTCCGAAACAGAAATCAGAACCGGCGTTCGTTCAGCAGGCACCTTCCCGGACTGAACAGGTTCAATCGTACAGCCGATTCGGTTCGGCAAAAGCTAATTCTGAATTGCTTGCGGCATGGCGTTTATACAAGGCCGGCAAATTCCGTCAGTCAGCTAAAGCCTTTGAGGATATGATTGCCAACGGATATGTTCACTATGACGCGGCTTTTGGTGCTGGACTGGCTTATATGAGGTATTATGATAATGACAAGGCTCTCAGATATTTTGCCCAAGCCGTGAGTCTGAATCCTTCTCATTTCGAGGCTCTTTATCTTATGGCAGAAATTAAAAAGCAGAATAAGGATTTCGTTTCCGCAAGACTCTTTCTTGAAAGAATACTGGCAATTGTTTATAATGAGAAAGTAATATGCGGATTTTCTGAGAAAGATTATTTGTCGGTCAAGTATTTTGAGAAACGAAAGAAAGATTCACTTATTATGCTGAAGCAGATGTGAAAAAACCTGATTTTGAAAAAATAATTAACGCACTTGCCGATTATTACGGAGAACTCTCTCCTCCGCTGAATTTTTCTAATAATTATGAACTTTGCATTTCAGTTGTTCTTTCCGCTCAGACTACAGACGCTCAGGTTAACCGGGTTACGCCTTATCTGTTTGAGAAATATCCTTCGTTTGAAAGGCTTGCATCAGCTGATATCAACGATGTTGAGAGAATAATTAAAAGTACGGGTTTTTATAAAGTTAAAGCACGCTCCATAGTTGAACTCTCCAAGCATGTTATTAAAGATTTTAACGGAGAGCTTCCGTCATCGATGGAGAAACTGATTCTTCTGCCGGGAGTAGGGCGGAAAAGCGCTAATGTTGTTCTGTCGCATGGTTTTGATATTCCTGCGATTGCCGTGGATACTCACGTAGCGAGACTTTCGGTTCGTCTCGGATTCTCCATTCATTCGGATGTTAAAAAAATAGAAGCGGATCTCATGGAAAAAATTCCGCGACGGCTCTGGTCATCATCTCACTTGTATCTGATTACTCATGGAAGAACTTTCTGCAAGGCGAGAAAACCTTTATGTAAGAATTGTCCTATTCGCTCACTGTGTCCCTATAAAGATAAATGTCTTTGAACTCTTTTATCACTTCGGACGAATTGATGTTTTTATTGCTTTCTCTTGCGGGATCTTTGCCGGTAATATTTTTTAGAGCGGAATATGCAACAGTTGAAACGGGCTTATCGATATTCGTAAGATATTTTACAAGAAACAGAATGCTCTCTTTGCTTTTGGATAGACCTAAAACCTGAATGCCCCATACCGTAAAACTTTTTCCGGATACAGATATTTTGTCCTTCAAGTAGGATTCATTGCCGGTAATCATTCTTGATGTCAGAACTGTATATTCATTAAGTCCTTCCAGAATAGAAGATTCACTTGAAGAAGCCTTGAATGCAAAATCAACCAGTTCTTTGTAGTTGATGCTTTTATTCCAGCGGTTAATCAGATATGCTGCATTCTCGGCACTTTGCATGCTTCCGTAAAAGATAATTGTGTTCCATTCTTCATTCGAAAAAGGATAAGTTTTATTATATGCTTTGAAAAACCTGTTCAGTTTAATGAGATCTTCGTTGTTTTTTTGGGTATACGCGTTATATGCAAGGAAATTTAAAGGAGAGGAGTATCCCATTCTGACAAGAATATTTCCGGCTTCTTTTTTGGCCGGAATATCTGAACTGTAATCAAATGTTGTTTTGAGGAAAAGAATGGAGCCGCCGAAAACCAGAATTGATACGGCAAGTGCGGATGAAACGTATTTTATAAGTTTCATTCTGCGCGAACTCGTGTCCCAAAGGACGAAGAAGAAAAAAACATTGAGTTTTATAAATTTATAGACGGAATAGTGTATTCCTTCATCGACATTTTTCTGAAACCAGTAGTCTGCCCAGAAAAAAGTAATTAATGAAATTATAAAAATTGCGGCAGCCTGAATGAAGCTGTTTTGAAATCGAAGAAGCAGAGAAAGGAAAAGACAATACATCATAAGGTTTGTGTATTTTCCTTCGAAAAATTTTAAAAGAGCAATGTTGAAATTGTTGGACACGTCGACGAAAGAAACCAGACCGAAAAGAATTACAAAAACGTATATAATCGCATAAGGCAGAATTTTGCTTTCGAATGAATAAATGAGATAGCCGCTTTTTATTCCGATATTCTTTTGATAAATTTCAAGGAAGTCGCTTTTCTGTGATGAATGTGCATTGTATATCAGAAGAAAAGACATAGAATAGAGATAAACTCTGAGTATGACAAAAATTCCGTCCCAGCTGAAAAACGCATTGAAAACGGCTGAAAGGCCGAGAAGAAGTGCAAGAATTGCGAGAAAAGGGAATATCTTCTTGAGATAGTCCCGTGTGAATGAAAATACGGTCATTTACTTATCGCCGCAGATTACCGGCATAAAAGATGAATGAATGAAGTGTTCTTCGAATCCGATTCCCTTCTTTAATGCGCCGACGATGGAGTATTCGGAAAAACTTTTGAAATGCTGAAATGTGTTTTTCCCCATCGTAACGGGTTTGTATCGGAATGAATGTATCCGGTTTGAGACGATAAGATCTTTTTCATCAAATGAATCGGTATACGAAATTTCGCTTATTACCGGAAGTCCTTCCTTGTTTATGTCAATGTGTTCGAGTTCAGTTTCGTCGATAGGCATGTTTCCGCTTTTTTTAGACATATATCCGGATGACAGAACTGTATTTCCGAAATTTATGCATGTCAGGCTGAAAGACATGTCTCTAAGCTGAATCATGTATCTGCTGTAGCTTTTGAGAGAGTCGAAGCTTTTTTCTCCCCAGTGTTTTTCTCTTTGGCCGAAGCAGTCTATTTTTTTAGTTACTTTCTTTTCCTTTGATTTATATTCGGCAGTGCCGGAGAATTTGCATCTTTGCTCAATTCTTTTCCACATCTTTGATTCAAAAGCAAGGCGTTCTGTGTTGCCGTCCTTGTCGGGTGCGAGGGGATAATCGTATATTGAGAAAAGACCTGAAATGTCGAGATCGATTTTTATTTTGGAGTTTTTAAGTTCAAGTTTGAAGTTTTCACAGGGCTGAATGATGGTGTATTTCATTATGGGAGAAGAAATTTTCTTCGCATTGAAGTTTCCGTCAAAATCTGTTTCGCATTCTTCGGAATATTCGGTCTGATCTACGCATGCCTGCCATGAGAATCTTACTTTATTTTTTTTAGCTAAGATTTCTATTTCTGCGTTACCGTAAATTTTATTTTTTTTGTCGCAGAAATTAATCGAATAAAGCTCAAACCAGTTTTTTGATTCCGGTTGATGCAGAAACTCGACGGCCGTATTTTTCATCAATAATCTCCGGTAAATGTTTGTGCCCGAAATTGTTCAAGGTTGAGTAAATTATCGGTAAATGAGTACAGCTACTTTAACATGCTTTATTAAATAGAGCAAGTTATTTTCCTTGAGACAAGCGATTTCACCCTAAAAAAAACTATTGAGCATTGAATAAACTGCCGAATAATAAACGGGATATTACTATGCGCTTTTTGTGAGGTTTTGCTATGGATTTGGCTTCGATAATCGGTCTTGCTGCCGGTTCTCTTTGTATAATATTCGGGATATTGATGGCAAAGGGAAATCTTCTGCTGTTTTGGGATCCCGCGTCGGTTTTTGTAACTTTGGGGGGATCTCTTTCTGCTCTTATATTGAGCGTCCCGCTTTCAAAATTTCTCGGACTTACAAAAGCTCTGCGCATAGTATTTTTTGCGCCCAAGAGTAACGCGAATGAAATGATAATAACTCTCGTATCTTTTTCTGAGAAGGCGAGAAGAGAAGGTCTTCTCGCTCTTGAAGATGACCTTGACGAACTTGAAGATGATTTTCTCAAAAAAGGAATTCAGCTCGTAGTTGACGGATCTGATCCTGAAATGGTCCGCAGAATAATGGAAACTGAAATTGAACAGATGATGGACAGGCATGATGTCTTTAAATCAATGATCTCGGATTTATCCGGTCTTGCTCCGGGATTCGGGATGCTTGGAACTCTAATGGGTCTTATCCTGATGCTTGTAAATATCCAGGATAAAAACGCGATCGGTCCCGGTATGGCGGCCGCGCTTATTACCACATTTTACGGAGCGATTATCGCGAATTTATTATGTCTTCCTATCGCTTCAAAAATGCAGCTTAGAACAAATGAAGAAGTATTGATTAAAATGATTATGATAGAAGGTACTCTTTCGATTCAGTCGGGAGATAATCCGCGTCTTGTTAAGGATAAACTCGTTGCGTATCTTGAACCGAATGAACGTGAAGCGATTTCCAATGAGGTCGGCGAATAATGAAAAGAAAGATAAAATGTCCGCCGCCGCCGCCGTGGATGACGTCATGGTCGGATTTGACGACTCTGCTTCTAACGTTTTTCATTCTGCTGTATAATACGAATGAAATGAACGGACGTGATTTTTATCTGGTTCTATCATCTTTTCAGGGTTCGCTTGGAATGCTTTCGGGCGGAAATACTCTTTCGAAAGGTTCTCTTGTCGAGATGGGCTTGAATGTTATGACTCTTCCGTCGGCAGAAACGGGAAAGTCGCTCGGCAAAATGCTGAAAAAAGCTATTGAGATGTTTAAGCCCGAGGTTCAGTCTAAAATTGTCCGTGTTACTGAAGACGAACGCGGGCTTGTTATTACGCTTTCAGGTGATGCTTTTTTTGATCCGGGAAGTTCTAAACTTAAGGAAGAAATTTTTCCTGTGCTGAAAAAGGTGGCGCAGATTGTCACGCCTATTAAAAATTTCGTCCGCATCGAGGGACATACTGATGACAGTAAGGTAACTCCGGCGGGTGCATTGAACAGATACGAAACAAATTGGGAGCTTTCGAGTGCGAGAAGCGTCAATGTTCTGAGGTTTCTGACTGAAAACGAAAAGGTAGAACCCAAAAGACTTTCGGCTGTATCTTTTGCTCAATATCGGCCGGTTGACGAGAATAATACTCCTGAAGGAAGAGCTTTCAATAGAAGAGTTGAGGTCATCATTCTTCGGGACAAGGGGCTTGAAGAGAGCAAAGACCCTGCAATAAGCAAACCATTGCCCGATGAGGAATGGCGGTAATATATCAAAATTCGGAGGGAAGAGGCAAAAAGCTGTAAACAATCAGTCAAAAACTGACATAAAAAAGAAGTTATTGACAGAAAAAAATAATATGGCATTATGTCTCTTTATGTAAAGGTAACTCGAATGAGCGAAGAAGATAAAATAGACGACATGGAAGACGAAGGCGGGGAAGGTTCCTCGTCGGGTGATAAATCGTCGTCCGGAGGCCTTTCCAAGATAATTAAGATTCTGCTTTACGCTGTCGGCGGTGTTCTGCTGATTTTTCTCGTAATCGGAATTTCTTATCTTGTTTCCAAGCATGTTCAGGAAAAAAACTACCAGCGAGAGCAGGATGTAGTCGTTGCGCCTCCTCCTCCGCCTCTTGCTAGTTATGATCTTCCGGCATTTTCTTCGACGACAAACGATCCTGAGCCGCATTTCGTGAAAATGACAATTTCGCTCGGTTATGAATTTAATGCTGATATCAGTTCCGAAATTACCCAGCGTGTTCCGCAGATGCAGCATATAATCAATGTTATTCTCAGAGGAAAAAGCTATGAAGAGCTTGATTCCGTCGAGGATACACTTTCACTTTCTGAAGAGATAAAGGGCAATCTGAACAGCATCTTCAGTTCGGGAAAAATTAAAGAGATATATTTTAAGGAATTTATAGTAAATTAATAGAGCGCGGTTTTCCGCGGAGCAGTTTTGGAGGAAACATGGGTGACGGTTCATTATCTCAGGACGAGATAGATGCGCTATTAAAAGGCGCAGATGATATTCTGCCGTCATCCGGCGGCATGGGCGGTTTTGAGTCTTCATCGTCTTCTTCAGGCGGGGGACTTTCGCCTATAGAGAGAGATTCTGTTGCTGATATGCTGGGTGCTGCGATGAATGTTTCGGCTCCGAGCATGGCATCGTATCTTCAGAAGAATTTATCCATAACTAATCCGGTTATCGAAGTTAAGAGCAAGGACGCGCTTCTTTCTGAATTTAACCGGCAGTATATTCAGGTTAGCGTAGGATATACCGGTTCTCTTAATGGTCAGAATTTAATTTTGATGAGCACGCAGGACGGCGGTCTTATTTCGTCTCTGATGCTTGGCGATGATTCAGGTACACCTCCGGCAGAATTGTCGGAAGCTCACCAGAGCACATTTTCCGAATTTGTCGGATCCCTTTTGTCTGCTGTTGCCAATCAGCTTTCTGCAAGAGTCGGAGGAACGATATCGACAACACCTCCTGTGACTTCTGTTGCTGCAAACGCGGGTCAGATTCAGTTTCCTTTCGGAGACCTTGTAAAGATAACTTATAATATCAGCATAGACGGTCTTCTGAATTCAAAACTTTACCATATCGTCGATATGGGTTTAGCTTCGTCGATGGCAAGGGGTTCTTCTCAGAAACGCGGCGGAATTCAGAGTTCAGCGGGACAGGATTATCAGCATTCATCTCCTCAGGGAATGAGCATCAGCCCGGTAAAATTTCCTCCTTTGGGAGAGAGTCTTCCTCCTGCGGCAATGCAGAATATCGGCCTATTGATGGATGTTCAGCTCAATCTTACGGTTGAGCTTGGAAGAACTAAACAGTATGTTAAGGATATTTTAGGTCTGGGCGAAGGTTCGATCATAGAACTTGATAAGCTTGCCGGTGAACCGGTAGATCTTCTCGTAAATAATAAACTGATAGCCAAGGGCGAGGTTGTCGTAATAGATGAAAATTTCGGTGTCCGTGTAACGGACATAGTAAGTCCTTCCGAAAGGCTTACGAAAATGAACAACTGATTCAAGCCGCTTTAATGCGGCTTTTCTTAAATATATAGATGAGACATAATTCGGGGTTTGATGAAAAAGATAATAAACAAAACGATGCGCGTGACGGCGTTTTTTCTTGTTTGCGCGCTTATATTGACTCTTCCTATTGCGGCGGCGAAGAAAAAAAATTCGTCTCAGGCAAAACAGCCTGTCAAACAGGAGTCGGTTCAGCCTGAATCCGCCACTCCTGAGGAAACCTCAGCCGGGGAAAGTGATCCTGCCGCTGTTGAAACTTCTGAAGAAGGTAAAAAACCTTTATACGAATATGAGGCTCCGAAGGAATCGGATACCAGTTACGGCTGGCTCATGTTTAAGGCATTGTTTGTCGTTGCTCTTATGGGCGGCGGCTTTTATTTGTTTTTTAAGTTTGTTATGAAAAAGGCAGGTGTTCCTGTAATAGGTCAGGGCGCCGTAAAAATTCTTTCGGTTACACCTATCGGTCAGAACAGATCTCTTCATATAATCGACGTTGCAGGAAGAATAATGCTTCTTGGTGTTACCGACAGCAATGTTTCGCTTTTATCTGAAATTACATCAAAAGATGAAATCGATAGGATACGTCTCGCTTCGGGTAAGGATCCCGTATTCAAAGAAACCAGTTTTCAGGATTTTCTTTTCAAGCAGATTCATAATATCACGGATGCTGTAAAAAACCGCAAAGGCGGAACTTCCGCAAAGCATGATGCTTCGTTCAATGATGAAATGAAAAATTACAAGTCTGATTATAAAAACGAGACACAGGCTTCGAAAATTGAATACATAATGAAGCAGAAAGAAAGACTGCGGAGGCTCAGCGAAGATGATGAAGAATAAAAAATATCTTTTGCTTGCGGCTCTTTCGCTCTGTTTCGTTTTCGGAGGAGTTTCTCTTTTTGCTCAGGCGAATAATGTTCAGATGCCTATTCCGAAAGTAACTTTCAATATAACCGAAGCAAAGGCGCCTAAGGATGTCGCTCTATCGCTTCAGGTTATGTTTCTGATAACTATTTTGAGTCTTGCTCCGGCGATTGCGATGATGATGACTTCGTTTACACGCGTGGTAATCGTTTTAGACTTTGTGCGCAGAGCTCTTTCTTTACAGCAGATGCCTCCTACTCAGGTTATTGTCGGACTGGCAATATTTTTAACGGGTTTCATTATGGCTCCGACATTAAAAAATATAAATGAAACCGCTCTTCAGCCGTACATAAACGGAAAGATAACTAATGAACAGTTTATTGATAACGGCATAAAACCTCTTAGAGCGTTTATGTTCCGTCAGACCAGAGAGAAGGATATCGCGCTTTTTATCGAACTCGGAAAAATCGAAAAACCCAAAACGCAGGATGATGTTCCGACATATTGTCTCGTTCCGGCATTTATGATAAGCGAGCTTAAAAAATCATTTGAGATGGGTATTGCGATATTTCTGCCTTTCATTGTTATCGATATGATTGTTTCAAGCGCCTTGATGGCGATGGGTATGATTATGCTGCCGCCTGTTATGATTTCTCTGCCGTTTAAGCTTGCACTCTTTGTTCTGGTGGACGGATGGAATCTGATAATTTATGAGCTTGTGCGCTCTTTTAAGTAGGTGATTTATGACGGATGTTCTGATGATACAGATGCTGCGCGAAGCTTTGATGATAACGCTTGTAGTTTCGGCGCCTCTTCTCGGTATCGGCATGATTGTCGGTCTGATTATTTCAATATTTCAGACTACGACAAGCATTCAGGAGCAGACGCTTACTTTTGTTCCGAAGATAGTTGCAATTTTTGTAGCAATAATATTTTTCGCGGGATGGATGATAAGCATGCTTACCGATTATACCCGTAAAATATTTATGCTGATATCAAAACTCGGCGGTATGATGTAGTCAATGGAATATTTTGTAAACAATTTCCAGACTTTTCTTCTTGTGATGATCCGCATGACGTCGATGTTTCTGATCGCGCCTTTTTTTTCCAGCGACCTGATTCCGTTCCGTACAAGGGCGCTATTGGGTTTTCTTGTCAGCATGATAATTTTTCCGATGGTTGCAAAAGGCTCGTACGGACTTACTTCCAACATGGGTCTGTATTCTGTTTTTGTTCTGAGAGAAATTGCAATCGGACTTTTTATTGGTTTTCTTGCTTCCATTATCTTTTCTGCTTTTCAGCTTTCTGGTCAGTATTTTGCCGTTCAGATCGGGTTTGGAATGAGTGAAGTAATGGATCCTCTTGCTCAGGTATCGATTCCGATAATCGGTCAGATTAAAAACATGATAGGTCTGCTTGTTTTTTTATACATTAACGGACATCATTTTATGATAAAGGCGATTTACCGGTCTTTTGAATACGCGCCCATTTTCCCTCTCGGTGAAGGTGAATTTTTTACCAAGCATTTGATATATTCCTTCAGCGGAATGTTCGTAGTAGCTTTCAAAATCGCGCTTCCTGTTGTTGCGACCGTATTTCTGATTTCAATTGCAATGGGAGTATTGTCAAAAGCAGCGCCGCAGATGAATGTTATGATGCTCGGTTTTCCGGTTAAGATAATGGTTGCCTTTGCGATGCTTGCTCTGCTTTCTCCGATGATTATACGTATTATGAGAGTTTCGCTTGAAAGAACTTTTACCTTTGTGATGGGGGTTATTCAGGCATGGCCGAAGTGACGGATAAATTTAAAATATTACTAATTTCATCAGAAGCGGATCTTGACTTAGTCAAATTCGATCTTCAGCTGTTTGCCGCAGAGGATGAAGGCAGAACAGAGGACCCGACCGAGAAGCGGATTCGCGAGGCGCGTGAAAAAGGTCAGGTTGCCAAATCCGAGGAACTTCCGCAGAACGCGGTTATGATTGTCGGTGTCCTCACAGTCTTTTTCATGGGCGGCTGGATATATGATAAAGTCGCGCGTATTACGGTTTATTATCTTGATAATTTCGGATCATTTACTCTTACAGAAAAAACGATGTACATTGAAGGTGCAAGGGTTCTTGAAACTTTGGCAGCTGTGCTTCTTCCGCTTTTTCTGATGACGATTATTGCCGCGCTTATTTCGAATATTATGCAGGTCGGATTTCAGATTTCAACGCATCCGTTAAATTTTGATCTTTCTAAGATTAAATTCAATCCGGCTGAGATGATAAAAAAGACTCTTTTGTCAAAAAGGGTCGGATTTAATCTTTTCAAATCGATTATCAAGATAGTTATCATAGGACTTTGCTCTTATTTAATCATCCTTAATGAATTTGATACTGTTCTCAGTACTCCGGATATTTCAATTGCGGCATCTTTGAAGGATGTTCTTTACATTGCCTTCAAAATTCTCATCTGGAGCTTGGTTCTTTTGATTGTTATGGCGATTCCCGATTATCTTTTTCAGAAACGCGAATTTATAGAATCAATTAAGATGTCCAAGCAGGATATCAAACAGGAAATGAAGGAAACTGTCGGAGATCCGCACATAAAAGCGCGTCTGAAAGAGATGCAAAGACAGATTTTGACCCGTTCCATGATTAAAAACGTACCGAAAGCGGATGTCGTAGTCACAAATCCGACTCATTTTGCCGTAGCGCTCAAGTGGGACCGCGAAAAAAACAATTCGGCACCTGCTGTAGTTGCAAAAGGTGTTGACTATATTGCGTTAAAGATTAGAGAGATAGCAAAGGGAAATGACGTGATGATTATTGAGAACCGCCCTTTGGCGCAGGAAATGTATAAGCGTCTTGAAGTAGGAGACATAATCCCGGCGGATCTTTATTCCGCGGTTGTTGAATTATATAGAATTCTTTATGAGAACGGAAAGCTCAAAGACGCGATGTGATGATTATTTAAGGAGGTAAAAGTGGCAGAAAACAGCATTAATCTTGACTGGCTTAAGAACAAAGAAACTCTGCTTGCCGTCGGCATAATCGCCGTCGTGGGCATGCTCGTCATTCCTTTGCCTACTTTCATGCTCGACTTCCTTCTAGCTGTCAGCATCATGATTTCGATGCTGGTGTTGATGATTACGATGTTTGTTCCGAAATCGTATGACTTTTCCATATTCCCTGCATTGCTGCTTGTTACCACTGTTTTCCGGCTTGCTTTGAACGTTTCATCGACCAGACTTATTCTTCTGCAGGGTTCAGCTTTTGACGGAAAGATAATAAAAACTTTCGGTCAGTTTGTCGTCGGCGGAAACTACATAATCGGATTTCTAATATTTATAATTCTTGTTGCCGTTCAGTTTATTGTAATCACTAAAGGTGCGACCCGTACGGCTGAAGTTGCTGCTCGTTTCGCTCTTGATGCCCTTCCTGGAAAACAGATGACAATCGATGCGGATTTTCAAAGCGGTACAATTACAGAAGAAGAAAAAAACCACCGTCAGGCTGAGCTGCGCAGGGAAACCGACTTTTACGGACAGATGGATGGAGCTAGTAAATTTGTCCAGGGTGACGTTAAGGTCGGAATACTTATCACGATTGTTAACCTGATAGCAGGTTTCATTATAGGAATAGCCGTAAGAGGTGAAAGTTTCGAAGTTGCACTTAAAACATATTCTCTTCTTTCAATCGGGGACGGTCTGGTGTCACAGATACCCTCACTGCTTACTTCAACTGCCGCAGGTATCATCGTCACAAGAGCGGTTTCCAAGAATACACTTCCTGAGGAGTTCGCCAAGCAGCTGACTGCTCAGCCCCGCGCTCTTATGATCTCAGGCGGAGCACTGTTGGTTTCGGCAATAATTCCGGGATTTCCGAAAATATCACTGATTCTTTTGGGCGGTTCTCTGGTCGGAATGGGTTATGTTCTTCTTCAGCGCGAAGAGCAGAAAGCGGAGACTGCAAAAACTGCTGAAAAAAAATCTGCGGCAAAGGATTCAAAACCCGAATCCGTTATGCCGTATATTAATGTCGACGCGCTTGAAGTCGAAATCGGTTATTCGCTTATTACGCTTGCCGATCCAAGTAAGGGCGGAACGCTTCTTGACCGTATAACCAATATCAGAAGAATGAGCGCGATAAACATGGGTCTTATCGTTCCTCCCATACGCATACGCGACAATATGGATCTTGCTCAGAATGAATATTCTATTTTAATAAAGGGCGTTGAAGTCGGTTCGGGAAAACTCGAAGTAGACAGGCTTATGGCAATGGATGCCGGCGAGGTTATTGAAAAAATCGAGGGTACTGAGTTTGTTGAACCTTCATTCGGACTCAAAGCTATATGGATTGACGCCGCTTTGCGTGAACGCGCTGAAAGGAACGGATATATAGTTGTTGACTGCTCAACCATAGTCTCGACTCATCTGACAGAGATTATCAAACGCCATGCGGCAGAGCTTCTCGGACGTCAGGAAGTTCAACAGCTTATCGACAGCATCAAGAGCGAATATCCTGCAATTGTTGATGATCTTGTCGGCAAAAAACTTTCGGTCGGAGTTATTCAAAAAGTTCTTCAAGGACTTCTTCGGGAGAAAGTTTCTATACGTAATGTTGTTACGATTCTTGAGACATTGTCGAATTATTCTGATTATACGCATGATCCTTTCAGGCTCATCGAGTACGTCAGGGTTGCTCTTGCAAGACAGATATGCAAGGAATTTGCGACACCTGACAAACGCATGAACGTCATTACTGTTGATCCTGAGATTGAATCAGTTGTTATGAGTTCAATACGCGAAGATGAAATCGAAGGCAGAGTTGTCGGACTTGATCCGGACACATATCAGAGTGTCATGACGGCTCTCATTGAAGCATATAATACGGCAAAGACGTCGGGGTACGCTCCGGTTTTTATAGTCAGCCCTAATATCAGAAGCGTTCTTTTTAATCTGATTGAAAGGGAGGTTCCTGATGCTACGGTACTTTCATACAATGAAATTGCACCTAATATAAGCCTTAACGCATTCACTTCGGCGATGATTAACGCCGCTTAAATTTGGGAGGAAAGATGAAATACGTAAAAATCACTGCGGAAAATTATAATAAGGCGCTTTCTGAATTAAGGGAAAAATACGGAGAAGATGCGATTCCGATCAGCCACAAATATATTAAACAGGGCGGACTTTTTAATTCGCGTTTGTTCTCAAAAGATATATGCGAACTTACCGCAGGAATCAATGAAAAGAAATATTCACGGCAGTCTCCGGTGAGACAGTCATTGAATCTGGTTGCGGATGCTGATAATACCAAATCAATTCTAGCCAGACAGGCTGATGAAGCTCTTCCTCCAAAAAGCTCATATGCCGCGACTCTCGATCTTCTGCGTCAGGTTCAGGAAAAGAAAGCTGTTCTTGATAAACCGGAACCGGTTCGCGAAACACGTCAGGTTTCATCAAGCGAAAGCGATGTGAAAGTTCCTGCAGATGTCGAAAAAGAATTAACAGAACTTAAGAGCGCGATATCAAAACTTTCTAATGGAAAAAATTCAGAACCGGTTATGAAACTTGAAGAAGAATTAATTCCTTATAAGGAAATTCTTTCGGGAAATGATTTTACTGAAGAAGAAGCGTGGAAGATGCTCCGCGAAGTAAAGAATTCTCTTTCAAGAGATGATCTCCGTGATAAATTTAAAATCGAAAAAAATCTAAAAGATCTTCTGAAGAGCAAGATAATCGTTTCCGGACCTATAAAAATCGGGCATAAGAAAAAAGTCGTTATTTTTGCAGGACCTACGGGAGTCGGAAAGACGACATCTCTTGCGAAGCTCGGAGCTCTTCTGGCTTTAAAAGAACAGAAGCGCGTCGCATTTGTTACAATTGATACCTACAGAATCGCGGCTACAGAGCAGTTGAAAAAATACGCAGAAATTATGAAAATTCCTATTTATGTAGTCAGTGATCAGAAGGAATTCAAACAGATTATTGATAAAGAAAAAGCTGAAGTTCTTCTTGTTGATACATCCGGAAGAAGCCACAAAAACACACTTAAAATTTCCGAACTTAAGAGTTATGCCGATCAGGTTGACGTCGAACTTGAGAAAATTCTCTGTGTTTCCGCCGCAACTAAAAAGCGCGATCTTATGGACATATTAAAGGCATATGAGCCTCTTGAAGTTGATAATATACTGATTACCAAGGTTGACGAAACTTCTTATGTAGGGAATATTGTCGATGTTGCCGATAAGTATAATAAGCCCATTTCATATGTGGCGAACGGACAGGAAGTTCCCAATGATATCTTTGTGGCAAACGGCGAAAAGCTGCTGAACATGATGATCTCGGGAATAACCGACTGAGCGGAGGTTGAAGGTGGTTGATCAGGCGTCAAACTTGCGGAAGCTTGTTGTTGCAAAAAAAGAAGTACTTCCGAGTAAAACACGCACAATAGCTATTACAAGCGGTAAGGGCGGAGTGGGTAAAACTTCTCTTTCTGTCGGCTTGTCCATTGCTTTGGCAAAACTCGGTTCAAGCGTTACTCTGCTTGATGCTGATTTGGGGCTCGCCAACATAAACGTAATACTCGGCATAATTCCGCAGTATAATCTGTATCATGTGATACGCGGAAAAAAGAAACTGAAAGATATAATCATTCCGGTTCCTGAAGGAATAAAAATTATTGCCGGTGCAAGCGGATTCCATCAGCTCGCCAATCTTGATGTTAAACAGCGGAAAGAATTTATAGATGACATCTCCGAACTTGAAGGCGATGATTTTATGATCATCGATACGGGAGCCGGTGTAAGTCAGAACGTTATGAGTTTTGTTACAGCCGCTGAAGAAGTAATAGTTGTTACAACTCCTGAGCCGACGGCAATAACAGATGCTTACGGAATAATAAAATCAATTGCCGCTCATTCAAATGAAAAAACGATTAAGCTGATTGTAAACAGATGCGTGTCAGTTTCTGAAGGCAAACGTGTAGCTCAGAGAATCATCAACATAGCAGGTCAGTTTCTCAATATAAAAGTTGAATCTCTCGGTTTTGTTTATGATGATGAATCAGTTCCAAAATCGGTCAGAAATCAAAAGCCGTTTATTGTAAGTTATCCGAAATCTAAATCTTCAGTTTGCGTCAATATGATTGCCCAGCGAATTGCGAATAAAGAGCTCGAGGTTAATGCGAGTTCCGGTCTCGGAGGTTTTTTTCGCAATCTGTTTAAGTCGCATGAAATAGAAGATGACGAAAATAGAAATGATGATGATAATGATGCTTAAAAGGGGTGTTTTCACCCCTTTTTTGCGTTTATAGGGCAATAATGGGTGATAAAAGTAAAAAGTGCTTGATTTATTTTAATTTTACCCTCTTTTGTAAATTTAAGCGACATAATGGTGGCAGGCGGTGAGTTTACTTAAAAATATCGGTTGGAATATAAGAATAACACTTATCGCGGGCGGGGCGGCTTTTTTGATTTCGCTTTTCTCGGGATTAGTAAGCGGAAATCCGTTCGCAGTTGTTTTTGTGCGAGCCGTAATATTTGCTTCCGTTTTTGCCGGTTTATCATTCACGTCGCTTTTTATATTGAAGAAGTTTGTGCCGGAATTTTTTGATACGCTTTTTTCGGTTCTTCCGGAGATCAAACAGGAAGAGTCTATTTCCGGTGAACATTCTGAGTATTCATCATCATCCGAAAGCAGTGAATACGGCTTGGAAGCTGATGCGCCTCAGGCGGGTGAAACTTATGATGCACCGCCGTCTTTTGCTCCGACTGGTCTTGACCAGATATCATCTTCTTCGCCGTTAAATCCGGGCAAGAAGAAGCTTGAGGAGCAGACATTAAAATTTCAGCCGAAGATTATGGCTGAAGCCGTAAGAACGATGATGAACAAAGATAATGAATAATTTCCGTGGAAGGAATAGATGAATAAAAAGAAAATCCTTGAGTTTGATCAGTGTAATGAGGATGACCTTTGGGGAAAACTGTGCAAAAACAGCGATCCCGAACTTCGTGAGTATTTCGTCTATAAGTATTCTCCGCTTGTAAAATATGTTGCAGGCAAAGTCGCCATGGGAATGCCCCAGTCCATTGAATTTGAAGATCTTGTTTCTTATGGAACATTCGGTCTTTTAGATGCTATTAATAAATATGATCCTGACCGCGGAATAAAATTTAAGACATATGCCATGACGCGTATCCGCGGAGCGATATTCGATGAACTGCGTTCGATTGACTGGATTCCGCGTTCGATCAGACAAAAAGCTAAACAGATAGAAACTGTCATTTCAGAACTTGAAAGCAAGCTGGGACGTACGGTTGAAGATGAAGAAATTTCCAAAGAACTCGGAATATCGATGGATGAATTTCATTCGATTTTGAGTAAAGTGAGCGGAACATCGATAATGTCGCTCAATGACATCTGGTACCTCGGAGATGACTCGGATGAGCTGTCGATTCTTGAGACACTTGAAGCTCCTGACAATATGAATCCTGATGTTCTAATCGAAAAAGAAGAAATTAAAGAATACATAGTCGATGCCATAAAAAAACTTCCAGACAAAGAAAAGAAAGTAATTGTTCTTTATTATTACGAGGATCTTACCCTTAAGGAAATAGGTCAGGTTCTTGATGTCACCGAAAGCCGGATTTCGCAGCTGCATACAAAGGCTATACTCCGTCTGCGCGGCCGTCTTGGAAGAATAAAATCAAATCTCGTCGGTTGATATGTCAAAATTAAAGCAGCTTCTAAGTTCATTTGACGAAGAAGAGAAAATCCTTGAGGATGAAGTTGAGGTTTATGCTGATTCCGTCAAGCAAGCCTTGTCTCTTGCAGCAGAAGCTCTAAATGTCGATGTGTCTTCTCTTGAATATGAAATTGTAAAAAAAGGTCATCAGGGATTTTTCGGAATGGGTAGAACTCCGTATAAGGTTGTCGTCCGCCCTATTCTTCAGCCTGAGCATGTTGATCTTAACGAACTAGATTCAAAATTATCGACAGAAATTTCCGATCTCGATTTTGAAGTAAAAAACAAAAACGAATCAGGTTCATTTAAAATAAGAACCACTAAAACCGGCGTATGGCTTATCGTTACAAAACCGCGCGGAGAAGGCCGGCCTGTTGTAATCAGCGATGTACTTCTTAAAATAGATACTATGCGGGTCCGCAACTATTCGGCGGATGCTGTTAAAAATGAAGTGAAAAATGCTTCAGGTGAACCGGTAAAAATTGCCGAGTGGATTCCGAATCCTGAGTATGACGGATCGATGCATGTCGAAGTTTCTTCTGATGAGATGAAGGCGACTGTTTATTTTGATGCTCCGCGTTATTCCGGCAGACATATGGATTTTGACGACATCATCAATGCAATGAAAAATTCCGGAATTGTATACGGAGTAAACGAAAAAAGAATAAATGATTACCTTTCAGAAATGAATTATTCGCGTCCGCTTGTTGCGGCTGAAGGTACTCTTCCGAAAAACGGAGAGGATGCCTATGTCGAATACAAGGTGCGTATTGAGAATAAAATTGATTTCAGCGAAATTGACGGAAGAGTCGATTTTAAGGATCTCAATTTAATTGAAAACGTTGTCACTGGTCAGCTTCTTGCCGTTAAAGTTCCTGCAGAGCAGGGCATTCAGGGAAGAACTGTTACCAACAGGTTACTTCCGGCAAGGTCAGGAAGAGACACTTCAATTCAGCATGGTGAAGGAACAATTCTATCTGATGACGGAAGAGAACTTACAGCGGAGAAGAACGGACAGGTTGTTTTAAAGGCCGGACGTATTATTGTTGATGATGTTCTTGTCATTCAGGGTGATGTGAACATGGAGACCGGCGATATTCTCATGCTTGGTTCCATATTGATTACCGGAAATGTCCTTGATAATTTTAAGGTTAAGGCCAGCGGAAATATCGAAGTACGCGGATCTGTTCAGAAAGCTTTTCTTGAAGCGGAGGGAGACATTATCGTCAAAGGCGGTATAAACGGACGCGATGAAGGAAGAGTTGAAACGACCGGCGGTACTGTTTATGCTAAATTCGTGCGTTCATCGCGCTTGATTGCTGAAAAAAATGTAATAGTTACTGAAGAGCTTCTTAATTCAAGGGTTGATGCAGGCAAGCTCATTTACTGTAACGGTAAACGCGCTCAGATCAGCGGCGGTGTTTTACGCGCCGGCGAAGAGGTTAATGCAAGAGCAATTGGTGCCGATTCGTATATCCGTACTGAAATATTTGTCGGATTGAATCCGAAGGTTCTTCAGCAGCTAAACGATCTTGAATCGGTTTTAAAAGAAACGGCTGAAGAACTTGAAAAACTTTCCAAAGATATAACTACGCTGAACAACCGCCGCCGTACAACTGCACTTACGGAAGAGCAGAAAGAAATGCTTTCAAGCTACACTTCGAGATCGGAAAAACTTGAAGAACGTAAGCAGGAAGTTTTCTCTGAAATGGAAGAGCTCCGTGAATACATGAAGATGATTGAGCAGAAAGGGCTTGTGTCAGCTGAGAAGAATCTGTATCCGGGAGTGGAAATATTCGTAAAAGACCAGAAGCTGAAAATAAATGATGAATACAGTGATGTTCGTATAACTTTTGAAGGCGGAGACTGGCGTTTCGGAAAATACGAGCTTCCGCTTGGTCAACAGCCGAAATATGCCCGCCGCAGTTTCAGCAGGAGAAGATAAATGAGCATAAAGCCTATAGATCTTCTCACAAGCATGAATCAGCTTCACGAAGTCGCAAAAACACAGCATCAGATGGATAACCTGGCTCTGAGTCAACAGCTTCATCTCGACAAAGAGTCAGATAAGAAATCGAAGGAAAGCGACAAGACTGTTGATCAGACTAATGAAACATATAAGACCGTTGATAATGATTCTCATGCGAAAGAAAACCGTGAACGCAGAAAACATCCTCAGCAGGGTGAAGTGAAGAATCATCATGAAGAACATGCTCCGCGCCAGGTTGAAGATGAAAGGCTCGGAAGCAATTTTGATATAAGGAAATAGAGATGTCGACTTTTTTCGCCGTAGTTTTTACCAACATTCTTATCGGAGCAGTTTTATACCTTGTGATAAGCCTTAAGCTTGAAAAGACTTCTTCCGCTTTTTTTTCACGCAAGCTGAAAAAGGAAATGGATGAAATAATAAATGAATTTAATGAGACCGCAGAGAGGAACATCTCGATTCTTGAAAACCGTATTTCAGTAATGAAAAAATTATTGGAAAAAGCTTCTATGGATGGTGTCGATTTAACCATTAATGAAGAAATCTCCAGAATGGAGACTGAAAAGAAGGATCAGCGCAAAAGGGCGGTTTTTCCTTCAAATACGATAATATCATCCGACATTGGAAAACTTAACAATGTAAAAGCTTCTCTTTATGCAAAGCGCAATGAACCGAGAATTGAAGTGCGAATTGATGAGCAGGTTTCCTCATTCAATTTTCAGAATGATGAAGAAATGATTGATGATCCTGATATTTATAAGGCTTACGAAAAATCAGAAGATAAGGCGGGTTTTGTTTCAAGGCTTCATTCCAACGGATGGACTGAAAATGAAATTGTTAGACAGTGCGGAATAACGTCCGGTGAGCTGAAACTTATGCTTAATCTTCGTGCGGAGCTGTGAAAAAATAGATTGAACAATAATCGGAAATCCGATATAAGAATCTGAGGTTAATTACGGTAAAATATGTTTGAATATAATATGCAGAGATTGACGCCTGAGGAGTTTGAAAAATTTTCAAAACTCGTCTATGACGAAAGCGGAATTTTTATGAAAGATTCCAAGATAACACTTCTCTCTAACCGTCTCAGAAAAAGACTGCAGGCGCTTGATATCAATTCTTTTTCAGAATATTTTGATTACATACAGAAACTCAGCGATAAGAGTCATGAGCTCGATCTTCTACTTGATGTTGTTTCTACAAATGAAACTTATTTTTTCAGAAGCGAGAGGCATTTTGCCGCTTTGATGCAGAAATGTGTTCCCGATATTGTCGCAAAAAAGAAAGACAGAAAACTCACAGTATGGAGTGCGG
>JAEWVM010000073.1 GCA_023396615.1 Spirochaetota bacterium
GAGTATTCACCGCCCGGTTTTCCGGATGAATATATCCAAAATACCGCCAAACCCGAAAAAATAACAAAAAGCAATGCTGTTAACAATCTGAATGTTTTCATGTTATATTATCGGACAAGAAAAATCCTTTACAATAATAATCGTCAAATAATAAACTTGTTTAGAAACTGACACCGGCAGGAAACATGACACGACAGAACAGGCTTAATGAAGATCATATAGTAAACAGCATCATCGGCGAAGGCAGCGAATTCAAAGGCGAATTCAAGATAAACGGGCTTTTGCGGATTGACGGCAAGTTTACGGGAACAATTCAGACTGAAGGAAAGGTTCTGATCGGTCAGTACGGCGAGGCGCTTACCGACATTCAGGCACGCGTTGTCATAGTGGGCGGAACTGTCAAAGGAAACATTCTCGCAAGCGAAAGAGTCGTGCTTCTGGCCTCCGGGGATGTTAAGGGGAATATTATTACTCCTTCAATAATCATGGAAGACGGAGTCAAATTCGACGGAAGCTGTGTAATCAACAAAGAACATCCGGTATAATATGCTGAGAGTTAATCAATTCAAATCGGCTGACTCGGCGAGAATTAAAAGCGGTTCAGGCGCTTCATCGGCAAAAAAAACCGATGCTTCTTTCTCAACTGAGCTTTCAAACGCCGTCAGCGAAAAAAACATGCGCGATTTTCAGGATATGATGGACGATCTTCATGATCAGGAAAAACGCTTTCTCGAAAAACGCGATCTTGAAGAACTTGCAAACTACAAAGCCCTTGTTCAGAAACTTCTGACATTCATAAGCGACAGCTCTTTTGAATCGAAAGAACTTTCAAGACTTAAATCAACCAAGGCTCCCTTTCTTATTACAAAAAAAATCAATGAAAAACTTCTCGAAATCTCACAGCAGATTTCACGCGGCAACAAGGCTTTTAATCTTTTAAAAGAGCTTGATGAAATCCGCGGTCTTATTCTCGATTATACAAAGTGATTATGATACCCCATATAGAAGGCCATAAAAAACAGAAGAGTTATATCAAAAAAATCATAGCGTCGCCGTCCCGGCCGCACGCCCTGCTTTTCGCTGGAGTCAACGGCATAGGAAAAAGCGCAGTCGCAGTTGAGTCCATTGCCGCGTTTTTATGCGCAAATGAAAACTCTCCATGCGGCGAATGCCAGTCATGCCGCCAGGTGTTTTCGTCTGCGCACCCTGATTTTCTTATTCTTGAACCTGACGAAAAAGGTTCGATACCTATCGGCGACAAAGATAAAAAAGAAGAAGGAAGCGTCAGAGCTCTTCTGAGTTCACTAAGCGAAAAACCTTTCGGCGGAAAACGCGCCGTCTTAATAAAAGAAATCGACTGTGCTAAAACAGCCGGAATGAACGCTCTCTTAAAAACAATCGAAGAGCCCTCGGAAAACACTCTGATAATTATGACGACTTCTTCCGAATCAAGAATTCTAAGAACAATTCTTTCCCGTTCATCAGTAATACGCTTCTCTCCCCTTCCCTTCGAGTCGGTGAAAAAACTGCTCGGAGATATGCCGGAAGCAGAAAAAGAATTTATAGCCGCGGCTTCGGGCGGATCAATGGAAATTGCAATCAACTTTTCATCAGAGAAAACCAAAGAAGAACTTAAAAATTTTGCCTCCGGAATACGAAAAGCATATCTTGCGGATTCTTTCATAGAACCAGCGTCTCTTTCTGCAATGTCGGGAAAAGACGGTTACGTGCTGATTGACGGAGCTATAAATATTTATTCATTTCTTCTGAAAAACAAACTTACAGGAAAAGTAACCTTCAGCTCTTTTTTGAACGATTTATATATTGACGCGGATAAAACGCTTTACAACATTATCAAAATGCTTCTCTCCGCAAAAAAAGGCTCCGCACGGAACCTTAATCCGGCTTTTTCGGTAAAAGCTCTTTCTTATAACTGTATTGCGGAGAAACTTATATGAGGTTTAAATGGAATTTACCAGCGTAAAAATGCGCAACAACTGTGCCATATACAATCTAGACTCGAATAACATCTTTATCAATCAGGGTTCGGCATGCATTGCAGAAACCGAACACGGTGTCGATATAGGTTACGTCTTGTCGGGCATTCCTGCATGCAAAAGTCAGGAATGTGAAGCCCGGGGGAAAATTCTCAGGCTTGCTTCCGATGAAGATATCGCTCAGGCCAATTCTCTTCTTGATCTCGAAAAAAGATCTTTTGAAGAGTGCAAACTGAAAGCAAAAGAAAAAAATCTCGACATGACGCTTGTCAACGTAAAGGCGATTTTCGACAAATCGAAAATTATATTTTATTTCGTTGCGGAGAATAGAGTCGATTTCCGCGAACTTGTCCGCGACCTTGCAGGAATTTTCAAGACGCGCATCGAAATGCGTCAGATCGGTGTACGCGACAAGTCACGCATAATCGGCGGACACGGAACCTGCGGACAGTCGCTCTGCTGTACCAAAATGCGCGGAGTATTTTCGCCCGTATCAATCAAAATGGCGAAAGAGCAGAACCTCAACCTCAACAGTCAGAAAATATCGGGATGCTGCGGAAGACTTCTCTGCTGTCTTGATTATGAATATGAAGTTTACTGCGATCTGAACATGGGGCTTCCTCAGCAGGGAACCGAAATACGCATCGGAGACAATAAATGCTATGTAGATTCAGTTGATACTCTCAAACAGACTATCAGACTAAAATACATGGATGCATATCTTCACATTCAAAAAAACGACATCACTTCCGACGGCATAAATTTCTCGGTTTCAATGCCGGTAATTGAACGCTTGATGAATCACACAGATGAAGAAAACGAAGAAGATTAATAATTAGAGAAGGACATCATGGAAAAAAAGTTTTATATAACAACACCGATCTATTACGTCAATGCGGAACCTCATATAGGCCACGCATACAGCACCATCGTCGCGGATTTTCTGAAACGTCATTACAAACTCCGCGGTTTTGACACATATTTTCTAACCGGTACGGATGAACACGGTGATAAAATCCAGAAAGCCGCCGACGAAAAGAAAACAGATGTTAAATCATATACCGACGACATAAGCGCCAAATTCAAATCAGCCTGGAAACTTCTCGGAATCGAATACGACGACTTCATCCGCACCACAGAAGACCGCCACAAAAAGGTTGTTCAAAGTGTATTACAAAAAGTTTTTGACACCGGCGACATTTATTACGGCAGCTACGGCGGAAATTACTGCTACGGATGCGAAAGATTTCTCACCGACAAAGACATTATAGACGGCAAATGCCCTGAACACGGAAAACCCGTACAGTGGATTGAAGAGCATAATTATTTCTTCAAAATGAAAAAATACCAGTCGTGGCTGGTTGATCATATCGAAAAGAATCCTGATTTCATCAGGCCGGAACGCTACAGAAATGAAGTTCTTGCTCTAATCAAAAATGAAGAGCTCGAAGATCTATGCATATCAAGACCGAAGTCGCGTCTTTCGTGGGGAATAGAACTTCCGTTTGACGACAAGTATGTTACATATGTATGGTTCGATGCCCTAATAAACTATATAAGCGCCATAGAATATCCTGACGGCGAAAAATTTAAAAAATACTGGCCGGTAGTTAATCACATCATCGCAAAAGACATACTTAAGCCTCACGGTGTCTTCTGGCCGACAATGCTCAAAGCAGCCGGAATCGAACCGTATTATCACCTGAATGTTCACGGCTACTGGAATATGGCCGAAGCCAAGATGAGCAAAACTCTCGGCAATGTCGTGAGACCGAATGATCTTCTCGAGAAATACGGAAATGACCAGTCGCGTTATTTCTTTCTCAGAGAAATGACTTTCGGACAGGACGCTAAGTTTACAGATGATGCCGTAATCGACAGAATAAATTATGATCTTGCGAATGATCTCGGTAATCTCATCAACCGCGCGTTCAACATGATTGAAAAATATTTTGAAGGCAAAATACCGGAACGAACAGCAAATGACGCGGGACTTGATGAAATCAAGAGCCTCCTTGATAAAGCTGAAAACGGCATGAGAGAATATACGGATAAATTTCAGTTCAGCAATGCACTCGAATCGCTCTGGGAATTCGTACGCTTTCTCAACAAATATATCGATCAGAACAAACCATGGACTCTTGCCAAAGAAAATAAAACGGACGAGCTTGCATCTGTATTAAGAAACTGCGCAGAAGCTATTTTTTCAGTAACGGCGCTCATTTCCCCGGTTTGCTTCAACACGGCACCAAAAATACTTAAAGCACTCGGCGCAGAACTTCCTTCTTACGATAAAATAACTTCTATGAATAACCTCACTACTGGAATCAAAATAGAGAATCCGGGAATACTGTTTCCGAAAATCGAAAAACAGGCAAAGGCTGAAGCTGCCGAAACAAAAGCATCAACTAATGACTCAGAAAAAATTGAGATCACAGACTTTGCAAAAGTTGAACTTAAGGTGGCACAGGTTCTTTCAGCGGAGAAAGTCGAAGGCTCGGCAAAACTTCTGAAACTTCAGATAGATACGGGTTCTGACAAACGTCAGATAATAGCCGGCATCGGCGAAAAAATGACTCCGGAAAATATTAAAGACAAAAAGATAATCGTTGTTGCGAACTTAAAACCTGCAGAAATTTTCGGAAACAAAAGCGAAGGAATGCTTCTCGCAGCTAAAAAAAACAAAAAGGATCTACCGAGCGTCATCATTGTAGATGACTCGATTGAAACGGGAAGCAGGCTTTCTTAAAAAGCTGAAAAATATGCTTATAGGGATAATCGCGGATACGCACAACAATGTTGAAATGATAATCAAAGCGGTTTCGTATCTGCGCTCCCGCAGGATTAATACATTAATCCACGCGGGAGATCTTTCTTCTCCTCAAATGCTGGACTTCTTCAGAGGATTTGACCTGCATATCGTCCTTGGAAATGATGACTGCTCAAATGATGAAATGAATCAGAAGCTTTCTTCTCTAGGACTGGAACCTGCGTGCTGTGCCAAGGAGTTTGAATTTGACGGCAAAAAATTCATTCTGTTTCACGGCGATAATGTCCCGATGTTCCGCGACGCCGTAAACTCCGAAAAATACGACTACATTATCAAAGGGCATCTTCACTGCGTAGAAAACTACGAAAGAAAAAATACCAGAATAATCAATCCGGGTTCACTCCGTAAGGGTGAAGAAAATACAATCGCAATTCTCGATACATCAACCGGCGATGTAACACATATTGACATGAACGCAGTTGATCCGTATAATTACTCATGATGCTGAAATCTCTATTTATAATATTCGCGGCTCTTCTAGCAGGAAACACTCTTTCAGATCTACTAAAACTTCCGTTACCCGGAAGTATAATAGGCCTTGTTTTAATAACCGCATTACTCGAATTCAAACTTATTAAACCGGAAGATATCCGCGAAGGATCTAATCTGCTGATAAACAATATGGCTCTCTTTTTTGTGCCTGCCGGCGTCGGACTCCTTCTCTATTCTGAAGTGTTAAAAAAAGAAATTCTTCCGATCGGCGCTTCATGCGCAATAAGCACATTCATAGTCATCATTACGGTATCGTGGACATTTAAAAAATTATCGCGCGGAAAGAAATGAAAACTATAATAGACAGTCAATTATTCTGGGTAACGCTTACGATAGGACTCTTTCTTCTGGGAAAATACCTGAGCGCGAAAACAAGATTCATTCTTTTTAATCCCGTTCTTTTTTCTGTCACTATTCTGATAATACTTCTCAAACTCGCAGGAATAGATTATTCATCATATAAATCCAATACAGACATCATATCATTTTTTCTAGCACCCTCAGTTATAGCCCTTGCTCTTCCTCTTTACAAAGAGCTTGAAGAAATAAAAAAAAATCATATGGCTATTTTTATTTCTCTTACGGCAGGAAGCCTGGCTGGACTATTAAGCGTATCAGGTATCTCTCTTCTGCTCGGCGCCGATACGCTTACCGTAATATCTCTTCTTCCTAAATCCGTTACAAGCGCAATTGCAATAGAAGTCTCATCTAAAATCGGAGGTGAACCGTCACTTACTGCCGGATTTGTCGTAATCACAGGCATCATCGGCGCCGGAGGAGGTCTTTTCTTTCTGCGACTGATAAACGAACACAGCCATAAAGGCGGCGGACTAGCTATAGGATGCGCAGCACATGCTCTTGGAACCGCAGCTATAGCAGAAAAGGGCGAAACATATGCCGCTTACGGCGGACTCGCTCTTTGCGTCACAGGAATAATAACTTCCCTTCTCGCTCCCCTTTTCGCTTCTATCATAAAATATTTATTCTGATATAATTTTCATTTAAAAGATATTTTTTAGTGATTGCCTTGCATGTGAATACCTCAGTATTCTGTTTGAAAGTAATTCTATATCCGTGCTATTTCAGGAGAAACACATGAAACTGCTCAAAATTATTCTCGCACTGCTGATTTTTACGATAAGTGCAAGCTCGCAGGACTTATCCATTCCTGAGCCTATTGACCTTTTCAAATACTCAGTACCCGAAGGAACAGAGTACGGATATTCGAAACCCTACAAAAGTATCTACGGCTTCCCTATCGTGAGAATTTGGGGTTGGTCAAAAAACGGTAAAATGGCATACTCAATCGAAAAATCAATCGAAGGACAAGGCGGAGTTCTAATCGAGCACCACTTCAATCGAGAAGTGCAATTAATTAAAAAAATAAAGGTTTAGAAAAAGAGGACATCTCCGAAGGTTGTATTGCGAAATAAAGCCAAAGGAGAAGCCTCTTTATGAAGAAGATAGCAAAG
>JAEWVM010000079.1 GCA_023396615.1 Spirochaetota bacterium
ATAATATATTCTTAAACACAAAATCGGTTGTAAAATAATCGAATTTCTTATCACCAAAATATATTTCTTCAAGCAGAAGCGATTTTCTAATTTCAGACTCAAAAAGTTTTGAAGATATTTTCTCCATTTCGGAATCGTTGTATTTTTTAGTTGTAATTAAAAAATCCAAATGTTCATTGTGAGTAAAAAAACGGCCTGAAATATTATCCATTGATGTAGCGATTAGTCCATAACGCAAATACGGATAAATCTGTTTATGCTTCCCTGCTTTGGCGGAATAAGTCAGAATATCATGCGTAGTATAATTAGTTTTAAATTCCAATACGACTCTCGGAATTTCAATTTTATCGCGTATTTCAAAAATACAAATATCTGTTTGGAAAGCCGATGAACCTCGGGAAGGATTACTTAAATCTTTTATCTCAAGCTCTAATTTAGGATTAACACATATTTCATACAGAAGGTTTGATTTCATTTTCACAATGAAATTTCCTTTTCGGTATTTTTTGCAAATTTCACTGATACTATCAAAAAAGATTTCAACGTACGGAGATTCTTTCATAATTTCTCCATTAATATTATAAGACAACATTAAGAAAGCGAGGTTTATTTACTCTCAAAGAGCACTTTTGCTTTCACATAATTATAGATTTTTAGTGAAACAGATAATGCAGCAACAATAGTGGATTTTTCCGGCATTAAATCTCCTTCCGGATATCGATAAAGAGTTGCATAGGGATTAAGCAGAATACAGTCATCAATCAATTCGCAAAAAGTCTTATCAATGAGAGCACAACTTTCAGCAAGCATTTTCAGATTATGAGTTCTATCAATTTCCTGACCACAAAAAGCTAAATATGCTTTTAAAGATTTTTCAGCACACTGCTGAGTATGATAGGCGGCTATATCAAAAAGAGGTTTTGGAGATGTAAGAAGATATTTAGCAGATTCATAATCATTCTCTGCTTTAAATAACCATTCTTCATGCGGCTTCATACACCTTCACCCCTTTATTAAGAACCTTATAAACCAATGTAGACGGATGGTCTTTTTTACCTGAAACCTCGCTTTTAGTATAAACCAGAATATCAACATTAGCGTGAACATTCTTAAGTTCTCTTAAACCGATCCTGATCCTTTCAGCATGATCATACTCGGATTCGTTAACGATAACAAAAAAATCAATATCACTTGATTTATCAGGAATACCCCAAACATGCGAACCGAAAAGATATATCGATTGAGGCTTGTATGCATTAAGAAGATGTTTTATGATTTCATCCAAAAGAGATTTGTCAATATTGTTAATCATCATCAGCCTCCTGATAAAGTGTTCTGAGAGTTCAGTGATTATCGGAAACACATGTCATTTCAATTATCACCGGAATTCATCAGCCAAGATATTTTATGCACGGCTCAATCGTGCCTGTCAATATCAATTTCCCGCGGCGGGAATGAAACTATTTCAATTTCATTTTTTCATATTATTCAATACCGCAGACACAACATCCCTCGTGTGCTTTATCAGCGAGCCGTCTCCGGTCTTTCCATGACCCGGAATAATTATTCTGCAGTCCTTGAAACGCGCGGAGAGTTTATCCATAGACACAACCCATGCGCTCATATTTCCGTCTTCGACAAAACCCGGTTTATTCGATTCAGCCGCAACTATCATGCATCCTCCGAAAAGAATTTTTCTTTCCGGCAGATAAACAACCAGATTATCATAAGTATGAGTCGGACCCGGATAATAGATTATTGCTTCTTCTTTTCCGCATTTGATTTTCTGTTCTTTATTAATATTGAAAACACGGTTCGGGGGATAAAACTTAAATGACACGTAAACATTTCTGTACTTTGTCTTTTTTTCATCTTTGAGCCATTCGACCATCTTCGACATCGTCGAAGGACTTTTCTTTTTCAACAGTTCACATGTCAGATCCGAGCCGAAAACAGAAATTCCTTTTTTTACAAGAGCTTCGTTTCCGCCGAGATTATCTATATGAAAGCCGGTATTGATTTCAGTTACAGATGTATTTTTGCCGAATGTTTTTTTAATCCATGAAAGAACAATCTCCGCCGCATCCGGAGTATACGGTGTATCGATCCAGAGAATATTCTTATCACCGGTTTTCACTATTAAAGAATTTCCCGGCCACGGGAAACTGTGAGTTACCAGAAAAACATCAGTTTCTATTTCTGTTATAATCAGCTCAGCACTAAGCTTTATTTCTTTTGATGCGGTGTTTGCCGAAAGAAGCGCCGAAAGCGCAAGAGCAAACGAAAAGGAAATAATCTTTTTCATATTAGTTCTCCTACATAGACGGAATCCGTTTAATATACTGACGCGAAGCACCATTTAATCTATTTCAGCCTCTTCAATGCAAGCATTGCAATATCATCATTTATCTCAGCCGCGCCGCTGCCGCTTATAAACTCGATTCCGGTAAACTCCTGAACCGCTGAGGCGACATTGCGTATCATCACGTCAATTTTTTTAGAAGCGGATTTTACAACAGCCGAATGAAGTCTTTCGTCGCCGAAAAGTTCACGCGTAGAATTCATCGCTTCGCTGACGCCGTCAGTATATTCAAAAAAGATATCTCCGGGTTTCAATTTGATTTTTCTCAAAGTAACGGTCTCAAGAAAAAAATCATTATCATCCATACCGAGCGGAAGTCCGCCCGCTTCTAGCCGCATTACCGATTTTGTTTTATGGCTGTAAAGAAGGGGTTCCAAATGACCCGCCGAAGCGTATTCGACTTCATGAGTTCGCACATCGATGATACCGATGAAAAAAGTCACGAATATAGTTTCAGGTGTTTCTGTAAAAAGCTGTTTGTTTATTTCTGAAAGAATCTTGATAATATCTCTTTCACCGCGTTTGACGATACCGTGAAGGTGCGCTCGCACGGTCGACATTACAAGCGCGGGACCGACTCCGTGACTTGAAACATCCGCCATGCAGAAAAGAAGACGGTTTTCATCAAGCTCAATCAGATCATAGTAATCGCCTCCCACTCCTTTCATCGAGCGGTAAAAATGCCCTATCGAATAATTATCACCAAGAGTTGCCGGAACTGATGACGGAAGCAGCTGCTTCTGAATCTCGCCTGCAGCAGAAATATCGCCGCGCATCTCCTCGCGGTCACGCAGTCCCTTCATCATTTCATTCAGCGAAACAGCCATATCCTCGATTTCATCCATGCCCTTTTCTGGAAACACAGCAGAGAGATCCCCCTTTGCCGCTATTTGGGCCTGAGAAATAATGCCCTTAATCCGTCTTACGATAAAACCCGAGAATATAAAAGTAAACATTACCGCCGCAAACGCCAGAATTCCGGCGCCGATTAACATCTTCCGCCCGTTGTCTTTTATCTTCAGCATTCCTTCAGTACCGTCAATGATCACAGTATTGTATCCTGTTATCCCGGCCGAGATAACATCATGGACTATACCCGGAGTCCCGTTTTTGTATCCGAAAAATCCGATTTCCGGAACAAACGGCGTTGAATCGAGCTTCCACATATATTCTTCGGCTTCGCTTCTGCTGAATGCTGCAATACCTTCTTCAATCATTTTTACTCTATTCGAACCGCCGGCAAATTCCGGCAAAGCCGTCTCTGACATCCCGCCGTATATCCAATTACGGAGCGTTTCAAAACGTTTTAGTGCTGAATATCTAAAAACAGGATCACGCAGATAATCCCTGAATTCATCCGAGCTTTTACCTTGACGCAGAGTAACATAATCATACAAAGCACTGTCGCGGAAAGTTCTAAACGCCTCATATGACACAACGCCCGGCATGGTTGAATAGTCCTTTTTAATTCTGTCAAGTTCAGCCTTAAGCTTCAGTTCGGCTTCTTTAAGATCTTCTGATTTCTGAACAAGCGATTCCTTTTCCGGAAAATCTTCTTCATCTTTAGAAACAGATGCGGCTTTTAACTGCTCTGCAATCTTTGCCGACTCATCTTTGATCCTTTTGATTTCATCATTAATCTCAGCGTTTCGCCTGGTCTGAACTTCAGCATGAGGATTGTTCTTTGCGAATGAAACTGATCTTTCATTTACAAGCGACTTATATTTCGAGTATAAAGAAACATATGCAGGATCATTTCCCGGAGGAGTCTTGGAATCTTTGAGTTCTTCCATCCGCTTTTTCATTTGTTCCGTGATTGGAGCTATCAAAGCACATATTCTGTTATCTTCTTTGAGCAGTTTTTTCCATGCTGAAAAATCAGAATCAAATTCATTAAGTATAATTCCGCCCCGTGAAAATGTTGCAGGATTTCTGTAAATTCCGAGATATCTGACAAGATAAGATTTGCCGTTAATCAGGTATTGCGTATCAGGCACAATTCCTTGAACCGGGCGGGTCGACGCGGAAGCAAAAAAAACATTTCTATCTGTCTTGTATAAATCAGAAGAAAGAAGATCTGCGAAACGGGCTCCCGCGTCCGGAAGATCCGGTCCCGTATCAAGTGTAATCTCTCCGATCTTGTCGGAAGAAACGATTCGCACATTACCGCCCGATATTCCGAGCTCTTCAATTCGCTTAAATTCTTCTTTGTAATACGGCCGCAAAGATGCGCGGAGAATCCTTTCGGCATAAGCTTTTCGTTTCATGGCGGAAGAAAGTCTTTTCTCCCATGAGGCAAGTTCGGTTTTCATTTTAGTGTATTTAATCACATTCTGCTTAGACAGCGAAGACGGATCACCGAGAGTATTTATTTTTTCGCGGACAGAATCAGCTCCATTCTCGATCTCATCTGCAATTTTGGAGGCTGCAGCGGCTCTTGAAGCGCGGTATTGAATTATCTTAAAAGCGGCATCGCCTACATCTTCTCCGCTTTCCCGTTTGAGTCTTTCCTTGACGGATTCCTCAAGAAGTTCGATATCCTTATCAGAAAGATATCTGCTGAAATATGTATCGTATGCAACAGGATGATAAGTATATCTCACCTTCATACCGAAAAGTTTTCCGAGAGAACGGAAGCTGTTCATCGCTGATTCATCTTTTCTGTAATATACTGCCTTATATTTGCTTAGATCCTGCTTCTTTTCTTTTATCCTTATACGCATATCCTCGATGAGAATGAGATGAGAGGATATATTTTCCATGTCAGAAATTACCGAGTTGATAACGCGCAGAGAATTCTCCGTCTCTGCGGTATATTCCTTTTCAAGAAGTTTCTTCTGGTATATGTAATTAAATGCCGCAGCGGTGAAAAGAATAACTATAACGAAAACGCCGGTAAGTACAGACAGCTTGAAGCGTATTCCCGGCATCAGTCTTCTCAGAAAATGTTTTCTTCTTATTAAATTCTTAATCGGATTCATTATTTTCATTATGTTTCTCCCACTTAAGAATGAGGCGGTTACCGCCGTTTTCGCTTACTTCGTAACGGACGTCCATAAATCTTCTGTAGACACCGATTCCGAATCCTCCTTCAGCTCCTTCGGCGGGTTCTTCCTGAGCTGAAAATTTTTCAAGCGGATTATACAAAGGTGCAGTATCTGAAAGCGTGAATTCAAAAGAACCGCCGGATGAATGCATCTCAAGAATTATTACTCCCTCGGTGTTTTCTCCATAGCCGTGCCGCATGATGTTCGAAACGGCCTCATCGACTGAAAGGACAATATGCGATGCATCTATTTCAGGAACATGCCCGTCGATAAAAGACGCAACCTCCGCGCGGGCTCTTGAAAGCTCCGCAAGAGAATTGATAAGCGTCACAGAGCGGAATGATCCGGAATTCATTGCAGATCTTTTACTGCCGCAGCGGTTTCAATATAAAGTTGAACTTTTTTGGTAAAATACATAACCTTGAAGGTATCGGTTATTGTTTTATTAGCTTCCGATACAGCTATTGCTCCGCCTTTGGCTTTGACAGAATTGAGAATAGCGTTCAGAACGCCGATACCGGCGGATGAAATGTAAGTGCAATTCGCTAAATTAAAAACTAATTTAATGTTTCCATCAGATATTTTTTTTTCAGAAGTTTCTTTAAGAAGGGGCGCCGTATGAGCGTCTATCTCACCGGCAATTTCCAGAACCATAACATTTCCATTCTTACTCTCGTTTATTTTCAATACTGCTTCAGCCATTATTCCTCCCTATTTGAGTTCATCCCAAAGATTCTTTTCCGTGATCATTTTATAAAGAATTCTCTCAAGTCTGTCGATGTCATAAAAATGTTTCGCTGAAGCATTACCCTCAAAAATATAGCCGTATTTGCGGATAAACTGAACCGCGGATGAAATATCTCCGTCAAGAATGCTTTTAGTGATGCGGAAATAAAGATCAACAGCCATCTGATTTTTCAGCTCATCCTCGAATCCTTCTTCACGTTTGTTCATCGCAGCAACGAGTTTCCGGACATCATCCGAAGCGTAATCCTCGCCGTCTGAAAATCTTATGATGTATGAGGCGAGAAGTTTTCTGCATTTGGAAATATTTCTGTAACTGCTGGCGATAAGAATATTATCATACAGACGTTTGATTTCTCCGTCCAATCTGATCTTCTCAAGAGAAGCATCAAGTTTTACCGGATCAAAAGCCGATTTTAAGGCATCTTTGCCGATTTCGCCGATAGCACTGGAGAAGATTTTTTCGCTTTTTTCGCTTATCTTTTTTTGGAATTCATTTAACGGCTGGCTTATAATTCCGACAAAATCCAGGGCTTCAGGGCTTCCTGAAACCTTTGTGTGAAGCTGCATTTTCTCAAGAAAAAAAATTGAAGAATCACCGAGAGCGCTTAGGGATTCATCGGCGGCATGCATAATAAGCCTCTTGCACCGCGGACCTATTGTGTTAAGAAAAGCCTGATTCTGGGATTCAAGAGCTATACGTTCCATTGTTTTGCGGACATTAATGTCGCTCTGTCTTTTCTGCCACCCGGCATCAACAACCGGCTTATAAAGGTATGATGCAAAAGAATCCTTGCCGCTTTTAGCTAGAATACGTATTCCCTTGATCAGTTCCTGAGACAATGAAACAGAAACTTTATGCTGTAATTCCATAATCCTCTGAGCAAAGTAAAAATATAATCGGCTTGTTCTAATGTGGGAGTATGCCGTTAAAAATGTCAATCAAAGCATGAAATAATAAGGCGCAGCATAAAGGATATAAAGGACATTTACTTCAAAGACGATCAAATTCAGCCGCTCTTCTCTGTAGTGTTTACCGATGCATACTGGCATCTCGGAATAAACATGAGTCTTGAGGAAAGACGCTGGGTAAAAACCGAAATGCGGAAATTTTTAGGTATATAACTTCTCAAATACATCTTCCTGAAACAAGCAATTCACATAATTGATAAAAAAATAATCTTTATCTTGACTTTTTATTCTATTTTTTTTCATTACATATACTCTACTAGTATTGTTAATTTAAGGAGATAAAATGAAAAAGAAAATGTTACTGGCGGGTTTAACTTCGCTCATATGCTCTTTCGGCATCATGTTTGCCGAAGACGATGCTGCAAAAACAACAATCGGGGCAGACGGTCCTGTTGCGGACGTATGCTTCAGTGCCGACGGGAAAAAACTTGTTTTTTCCTACAATAACGTTATAAACCTATATAACGCGGACGGGACTCTGATTAAAAAATTCGGCGTTAAAAACGGACCGACAATCGACGTTCTTGACTATGCTAACGGCGTTATCGCGGCATTTGCCTATACCAACCCGGCTCAAATCGAAATATGGGACGAAAAAGGCGTTAACACTAAAAAGCTCGGCGCAATAGCAAAAGACGCTGACGAATGCTCGGTAAACGCTAACATCGAAACCGCAAAGTCATACCGCATGATTCTATCCCGTGACGGTAAAAATCTCATCAACGTATCAAGCACGGATAATTTCGGCGGAGTCAAAGCAAGAGACATCGCAAGCGGCAAACTCAAAGTCTTCAAAGGTTATGATGACACTTCTGTTTACGGATGCTCTTTGAGCCCTGACGGAAATAAATTCGCGACAATATCAAGAGACGAACAGGTAAAAATATGGGATCTCGCAAAAGGAACTCTCATCAGCACAGTAGAAACAGGAGATCCTCTTAATTCAACTTATTACGGAAAAGATGTAGCCTTCCTTGCTGATTCAACACTTGCAGTTCTTAAATCAGAACTTACATTGTGGTCTGCAGACGGAAAACAGATAAAAACCATCAAGAAGGAAGTTGATGCCGCGTACACACTTGTAAGATCAAGCCGCGACGGCAATATGTTCGGTGTTGCTTTTCAGGATAGCGGATTTGCCGTTTATAAAAAAGACGGAACTCTTGTAAAAGTAATAATGACTCAGGGTGAATATTCCCTTCCATGCGCTGTTACAGGCATATCTTTCAGCCCGGACAATAAATCAGTTGCAGTATCTACCGACGGCGGAGCAATGAGCAAAGGCGACGTTAGAATCTATTCACTCTAAGAACACCTGTTTAGCTTTCAACACAACAAAAGACGGAGAAATCCGTCTTTTGTTGTATAGCATCAATTTGAAATTAAACCTCTGAGGGAAGATTTTTCCATAAATCATCCCGTGTTTCATTTTTCATCAAACAATCAACGACAGAATTAATCGGATAAGGATGATTTACGTTTTCATCAACTTCTCCTAATTCGGGTCTAATATGAAAAGCCATCTTCGGTTCGCCGAGCGAAAAATCAGCATTGATTCCTTCCTTATTACCGCGCGCGTCAAGTTTAATCCACCTTGAATCAACATAGACAAAAACATATCCGTGAAGAACAAGCCAAGGAAATTTTTCATCATCAAGTATAAGCTTCTGATAACCGAATCCGGCAGGCATACCGGCTGCGCGGCAAAGCGCGGCAAGAAGAATTGATTTCGCAAAACATATTCCATGACCGTTTTTCAAAACATCCGACGCGCTTCGTGTTACAGGATTCTCTCCGATATCCGTCGAATGCTTTATCTCATCTCTGACGAAATAATAAAGCGTCCTTGCCTTTGCAATATCATCCGCACATGAAGAAACAAGCGATAAAGCAAAATCCTTTACATTCGAAACATCTACTAAACCTTTATCTTCGAGATATTTATTCATAACGTTCCTGAAATAAACACGGAAGCGTAAACTTCCGCGCCTAAAAATTATTCAATCCTTATCCATGTTGCGGTTGTTCCTATTCCGGCACAACCGTATTTGATCCACATGTATCCTTCTTCTCCCCAATCCGCTCCCCACGAGTTCTTGATTAGCCATGCACCTTTTGCATCATCCCATCCGACGATGATAATCGCATGATTCGTCTGACCTGCCGGAATTACAGCATCATAAACGCCTGATCCGTATGCCATAAAAAGATCCGTTACGAGGACCGATGAATAAAGCGGCCCGTATTTGCAAAGAGCTTCCTTTATCTGGCGCAATGTAGGATTTTTCAAAGCAACATATCCCTGCATTGAAACTTTATAAGTAAGCGACGGAACCTTATTAGCAGAACTCCCGTCTTTCGCCTGATACGGAAATTCACTTTCGGTCGGAATTCCTGATGTTATCATGCTCTTGTGCAGAAACGGAGTATTTCCCCCGCCGCAGCTTCCGCAGTCAAATGTTTTACCGGCAGCTGTTTTTCCTTCCATACGGTCTACCGCATACTGCTCTGAAAGATCAAGTTCTGTGTTTTTCATAATCTTAAACACAGCTTCATAAACACCGATTGCTGAAAATGCCCAGCAGCTTCCGCAATTCTTCTGATCTTTTACTGAAGTCATTTTACCTATATCGCGCCAGTTGAAAGCCTTCATGTCAGCATTACGCGCAATCGACGCCGGAAGCGATGAAGGCTTTTTATCATTTGCCATCAATACAGAATCAACAGGCGGCGGAACATCAAAAGTTCCGGCGAGTTCTTTCATCGTCCGGCTGAAAGCTTTGCTGACCTTTGTTCTGAACTTGTAACTTTTTTTCTTTATCTCATCATCAAGGTTTTTCAAACGATTGTTTATTTCATCAGCTCGCTTTGCGATGAGTTCTTCTGTCGTTTTCTTTTCTTCGCCTTTCGATATAATCAACAATTCCCATTCTGACGATTGCCCTCTAAAAGAAGAAGCTGTAAGCTGAGTTCCGTTTTTCCCGGCGTTTCCATCGGCAGAAATAAAAGTACCGTCAAAACGCGAAATAAAGCGGAAACGGTTTTTCCCGGCAGCATCAATCTTCCAGTGATAAGTCTGATCTGAAAGAATAGAAGCCGAGTTATTAGCTTCGATTGGAGAGCCCTGGGCGGGAGTCAAACTCCATTCCATCCACGGACCGTCATGATCAGCCCATGTGTGAACAGCTGCGCCGTTAGCGAAACTTCTCGGAGTACAAAGAGCTCTTCCCCAATGCGTATATATTTTCCATTTTCCGTTAGGAAGAAGCTGAGGACGGAATTTCTGAGATACAGTTCCGTTACGCTGAAAGACCTGAACGGGAACACCGTCTCCGTCGACTCCGCCTCTTACATCAAGATATCCGCCGTTTGCGGAAACGATATTATACCAGCCCCCGCCTATCGGAACAAAGCGAAAATGCTGATCAACAGCATCTTCACGCGCATACAAGCTTACGGCATCTCCCGATTTAAACTGCTTCGGATATGCAGGTTGATCCCAGCATCCCATATCTGAAGCATCACCCGCCTGCACGGACTGAATATGAACAAATCCGGAAGGGACAAGTCCCTGCTGAAAAGAGTTACTTGCAGTATTTCTAACATAAGTATCTGTATTGCATTTAAGAAGAAAAAAACCGATATCTTCGACATTATTAGTTCTTGTCCACAAAGGTTCAAACTTATACCGCCTGTCGCCTTCAGGAGATTTCTGAAATTTATATTCCATCTCCCAAAGCTGAAGCTTCTTACCGTTGCCCCTTGTAAACGCTCCGTCACCGGGTATATCCCAGAAGTTTCCGAAATCATTACTTCCTTTTTTAGGGCTTCTTATAGCACTCCAGCGTTCAGTGTCGGGAACAGAAGTTTCACCGTAAGCATAAAGATACCTGTCCCAGCCTCCGGTCACTTCAACCTTGTCTTTGATAGCTCCGCCTGCCTGATTAAGAAAACCGGCTCTGCCAGCTTCTATAAAAATCCACTGAGCAGCCAATGAATCATTATCATCCCAAAGAACAACACGTGTTCCGTCTGCGTCTGAATTATCCGCAGCTACAAGGATCTTCTTTCCGCCGCCTTCGTTAACATATATTTTATATCTTCCGCCGCCGACTGAAACAATTTTAAACTGCTGGTTGCGGTTTTTGGTTAGCTTAACATCCCAAATTGCGACTTTCGTTCCGTTGTCGGTTTTTGCGCCGGCAACATCGACGTTTCCCCTGAACAATCTTCCGAACGAAGCGTTTTTAGGAGAAATGTAGTTCCAGCCGTTTCCTGCAGGGGTAATCATAAATTTGCGGTCATCTCCGCCGTCATGCTGCCACAACTGAAGTACGGCGCCTTTTTTATAACCGCCGCCCTTGCCCGGCAGATCCCAGAATCCGCGGTCGGCATCACCGGATAGAGCCGATTTAATATAATAGTATTTCCCCTTGTCAATAGCCTCAAGTGCCGTACTTGACAGAATTAATACTCCCGCGATGATAACACAAAACTTTAGAATTCTGTTCATTCAAATCACCTTTTAATTATAAGTTAAAACTAAAATGCATATTTTAAGCTTTAATTAAAGAAAAAAAATATCGAAAGCAAATTAATGTATCTTGTGATAAAAATCCTTATAAAAGCGCATATGAAAGACTAGAAAACAACTCCAAGTCTCAATCCCAACTCCCATACAGGAGTTTCTGTTTTATAAACATATCTGAAACTGGTATAAGAACCGATTAACAGTCTGGACATTATTATGTAATTAAAATCGAGACTTATTCCGTTGGTGTAATATAATTTTTCTGCATCAGCATCATATTCTATTCCCCAGGGATGAAGCCCAAGTGCAAAAGCTAAATCCGGACGCAGCCAATAGTGAAATTTAATGTTTTCGGGAACCAGTACAAGAAAAACGCCAATACCGCCGACAATATTTGAATCATCTGATTCATCATCGTCATCGTCATCTGAATCCGCAATTTCCAATCCGATCAAACCAATACCGATTAGACCTGGAGCAGAAGTATAAAATCCGTCTTTATTAAGTGAAAACACATAACCCAATGAAAGATTTAAATTATCCGAAAGATTAATTTTCGGCCAGTCAAGATTTGCTCCCAGAACAGGTTTCTTTTCATTTTCATCATACATCATTCCGCCGTTTATTGTAAAATCAGAATAAGAAAAAACCGGGATAAACACAAAAAACAGGATTGTTAAGAATAATACTTTTATTTTCATAATACTTCCCTTTTTTGAAACATCAGAACTCAGGTAATTTCAAAAAGTCATCATCGCAATAGCTGTCATGTTTGTTTTTAATAATAATTTTTCCTGACAACATGACGGAATCAGTTTTAATATTCGATAAACTCGTTTCAAATAACAATTCATTTTTTATCAAACATTAAAATCAGCGTTTTAAAATATTCTTTGACAGAAATATTATTTAAAATTTCATCAACTTATAACTGATTATTAATATAGGCTGATTCGAAGTAAAGTTTCAGTTTTTAAATAATTTCAGCATTTTCAAACCGGATTCATTACTTGGATATGCAGATTACAATATTCGCTATACAAAAACGTATTCTCTATTTTTTGATATCATCAGTTCTGTTTATTTCAGGGGTTTGTCTCGTTCTATTCGGAAAACACTTTCAGCATTTCCGCGGATGGTTCGGAGATTACATAATAACTATCTTCATTTTCTTCGGTATAAAATTTATTTTTCCGAGGCTTCATAGAATCAGACTCGCAATAAGCGTTTTTCTTTTTTCATCCATAGTCGAACTCATTCAGCTTTCAGGTATATGCGATTACTATAATCTGAAATCAGCGTTTTGGCAGCTTACTATCGGAAGCCGTTTTGATTTCTTCGACATCTTTCTTTATGCCGCCGGCTGTATAAGCGCGGCGGTGATTGACGGAATAATAGACAGGATAAATTTTAAATAAATCAGCTCCACTTCACGGCATCAAGATATTTCTTAAATACCGGGCGCTTATCGAAAAGCTTCTCCATATACTCTCTTGCATGAGCTCGCAGTTCACCTTCTCGTATTGATGTGATATCTCCGCAAAGAACACGGCTTCTCACAAAAATAAAATAAGTATCGAGAACATCACATATACAGTAGTCATTTATTTCTTCGATTTTTCCAGCCTTATAAAGTTCATGAACCTCGCTTCCCTTCGTGTCCATTTTACCCGGACATCCGATCATCTTCGCAAGCACATTCAGTCCGCCGGCAAGCTTAACGGCATGGTTATTCGACATATACTCCTGCATGTCGATGTGACGGGCACCGTTTCTATAACGCGTTCCCCCTTTATCCGAGAAATGTCTCTTGGCGGATATTCCGATTTTATAAGCGCAGAATTCCATTAAAGGAACATCAAATCCTCTGCCGTTAAATGTTACAATAGTCGCATCTTTATAAAGGGATTCGATTCCGTACCAGAAACGTCTTGTAATTTCTTCCGGACGGTAATTTGGTTCGTCCATTGAAACTATTTCCAGAAGCCTGAAATTCTCATCTACCTTTGCAACAACAAGTGAAACAGGAATCTGAAACGTCGCAGGTATGAAATTACTCGTTCCACCGGTAATTTTCAGTATTTCGTCCTGAAATTTTTCGACGGCCTCATCTCCGCTGATATTTTCACCCGGAAATTTTACAGATTTAATTAAATCCGTATCGGGAACCGACTCGATATCGAAAACGAGATACTTGACTTTGGCTTCTTCCATGAATTTTCCTCCGGCGGGTGAACATATATCGGCAAACCCGTTTTTCAAATTGTTTAAAATAAAATTGTTGCAATAAGAATGCGCAATAGAAAGGATGTCTACAAAGTTTTTACTATCGGAGAAGTTTATGGCTAAATGCGATATATGCGGTAAAGGCGTTCAGTTTGGTCACAATGTGAGCCATTCAAACAGAAAGACTAACACTCTCTGGAAGCCGAATGTCAAGAAAATCCGCGTGATCGAAGAAAAGCAGGTTGTCCGCAAACATGTTTGCACACGCTGCATCCGTTCCGGCAAAGTTCAGAAAGCCGTGTAACAAAAAGCCGGTTAATAACCGGCTTTTTTATTCTCATAGATTCACTATAAATCCGTAAAAGATACCGAAAAGCGAAATAACACACAATACTCCAGCAATAGTAAGAGCTATGAGCGGAATAAAAACAGCCGCAAGAGCGGTAAGTACCGGCGCGGAATTCATTTCTGAAAGAACCGAAACAAGAAAATAAACCGAATAAATCAGACCAGCAATTATAAGCACAGCAAGTGCTAAAACAGCAACCGGAACCAGTTCAATCGAATTAAAAATCACGACTCCCGGAAGAATAAATACGAAAGGAAACAGAGAATAATTCAATACCGAGAAAATACGCCCGCCCTTTCCCGGAAAGCCAAGATACTGAAAAACAAAATCAGCAGAAAGCGCAAAAACAAACAATATCATCAAAAGAATTATATATCCGAGCACTAAGCCGTAAGAAATTTTGTAATAAAAGAATTCACTCTGAGGAAGAATCAGCGACAAAGATAATAAAACAGAAAATAAAGCAAGAAACGAAATCATCAGCGAAGACGGCATAATTCTGCGTTTTGACTCAGAAATCTTCACCGCAAAAAGTCTCGGATCCATTATTAGGGCTGAAATATAATCAGCCCAGACAAGCGATTTCAAATTTTCTTTAAAACTCATGGCACGTACCTGTATTCTATCAGTCCGTTATTTCCAGTAACCGAACCAAGCGGATTTTTGCCGAAAAATGAACCCATTCCTCCGAATATAAGATCAAGCGCGGAAGAATTCTCGTCATAAAGCGGCGCGTCAGCCGGAAGTTTTCCGAGCTCTTTCGCTTTTTTCACAGCATCCTGAAATGTACCTACAGAATCAACGAGTTTCATTTCAACTCCTCTTGAACCTGTAAACACTCTGCCGTCAGCGTATTGCTTAAAATCATCGATAGGAATATTTCTACCGAGAGAAACATCCTTAATAAACTGATTGTAACAGTTATCAATCAAATCCTGAAGAAGAGCTTTTTCTTCATCGGAAAGATCACGTGACGAAGAAAGAATATCCTTGTATTTTCCGCTTTTAATTACATTCATCTTAATGCCGAGTTTCTCAAAAAGTCCCTTAAAGTTAGGAGCTGCTATAATGACGCCGATTGAACCCGTCATCGTTCCCTGATTTGCAACAATATGATTCGCCGCAGATGAAATATAATATCCGCCCGAAGCCGCCATGTCTCCCATTGATACCACAAGAGGTTTTTTCTGGCGAAGCTCCATAAGTTTCTGAAATATTTCCTGAGTAGCTGCAACAGTTCCCCCGGGAGAATCGACTCTTAAAACAACCGCCTTAATATTATCATTAGCTGCAAGCTGGTCGATGCGGGCTATAACCGCTTCATGCATTGACATTGACGCGAAATGACCCTCAGTGTCCGAGCTGATCACTCCTGAAACTCTGACAACACCGACTCCCTGAGAGTCACTGATAGTAATATTTGAAGATGAAGCTGAAGTTTTCCTCTGCATGGAAGTATTAATCTGAACTAGCGATAATACCATCGACATGAGAAGAAAAACCAAAATAGCCACCAGAATTTTTCTGTTTTTATCCATATAATCTCCTTATCTGTGTGAAAAAAACCACGGTTTGCTGTCAACCCAAAGGACAACAGCTTTTTCCGCAGAGCTGTTTATTACGCGATGATTCTTATGTGATTCAAATGAAATTGAATCTCCCTCTTCCATATCGTACCGTGAACCTTCGAGCTCAATTGTCAGTTTCCCTTTTATCAAGTAGGCGCATTCGTAGCCTTCATGAGAATACGGCTCTGCTCCTGTTGTTGAACCTGCCGGAAATTCGATTAAAAGATATTCGAAATCATCAATGCCCTGACTTATAAGATAATGAGTAACGTCCCCGTCCGCAACAATCTTTTTGTGAAAAGACTTTTTTGTCAGAGGAGACACCGGCGCTTTTACATTTGACTCAAACAAAGCTCCGATTGAAACATCAAAATAATCAGCAATAGCCTTAAGTGTAGTCAAAGAAGGAGAAGCTTTGCCGTTTTCAATCTGTGAAAGAAGACTCGGTGTAACATTGGTCTTTTCTGAAAGCTCTTTTAGAGTTACCCTTCTGTTTTCACGGTAAAGTTTAATTTTTCTGCCGAGTGCGGCAACTATTTCATCTGCCATCCGAAACCTCTTTCACCTTTCTTTCAAACACACATTATTTTACAATTTCTTTTTATTGCAGAGAATAAAAATAAGAGCTGATGTAAACCAAAAAAGTCTTGCCATTATTATATATCAATATAGAATCATACGGTTGTCCAAACCAAAGGGATTACAATGACGAAAAACAGAGTTCAGCTGCCGGGATATCCTCTGCCCCTTGGAGCAAGAATCACAAACAAAGGCGTTCAATTTTCGCTCTTTTCCCGCCATGCGACGGATGTCTCTCTTATTCTCTTTGATACATCTGAGCCCGGTTCGCCTTTTGAAGAAATTAAGCTCGACAAAGAACTCAACAAAACAGGCGACATCTGGCATGTCTGGATTGAAGGAATCAATGAAGGACAGCTCTACGGATACAAAATTGACGGACCGTACAATCCCGAAAAAGGCCACCGCTTCAATAAACACAAGCTGCTGCTTGATCCTTACGCGCGCGCCGTCAGCGGAAATTTTGACTGGGTACTTTCTGATCCACGAGGATATGACGCAGACAGCCAGTTTAAAGACGCAATTTATTCAACCAAAGACAGTTCCGCCGGTGCTCCGAAGTCAATCGTCATCAATCACGAATTCGACTGGTTTGACAGGCCTCTTAAAATTGCTTTAACGGATACAATTATATACGAAACCCATGTAAAAGGTTTTTCATTTCACGAAAGCTCATCAGTATACTCGCCCGGAACATATAAAGGGCTGACTGAAAAAATTCCTTATCTAAAAGATCTTGGAATTACTGCCGTCGAACTTCTTCCGATTCAGGAATTCGATGAAAATGAAAATATCCGTAAAAATCCCCGGACAGGGGAAAAGCTTAAGAACTACTGGGGCTACAGCACTATGAGTTTTTTTGCTCCGAGAGGACGTTACTCTTCCAAAGGTGCTCTCGGCGAACAGTTCTACGAATTCAAGGAAATGGTGAGAGATTTTCACAATGCCGGTATCGAAGTTTTTCTTGATGTAGTATTCAATCATACGGCAGAAGGAGATCAGACCGGTCCGACCATGTGCTTCCGCGGCATCGACAATTCAATTTACTATATGCTCGAAAGCGACAAACGCTATTACAAAAACTATTCCGGATGCGGAAATACTTTCAACTGCAATAATCCGATAGTGCGCGAATTTATTATAGACTGCCTGAAATACTGGGTAATCGAAATGCATGTTGACGGTTTCAGATTCGATCTCGCTTCCATTCTCGGCAGAGACCAGGAAGGAAATATTCTAAAGAATCCTCCGCTGATAGAACGCATCGAATCGGATCCGATTCTAAGAAGTACCAAAATTATTGCCGAAGCATGGGACGCAGCCGGAGCATACCAGGTGGGACACTTCCCGGGAAGATGGGCTGAATGGAACGGCAAATTCAGAGACGACGTAAGAAGATTCTGGAGAGGTGACGCCGGCACAGCAGGAGCATTCGCTACAAGAATAACCGGAAGCTCAGATCTATATTCAACTGAAGAACGATCTCCCCTTCACAGCATTAATTTCATAACCGCTCACGACGGATTCACTTTGCGCGACCTGGTTTCATTCAAGAACAAGCATAACGAAGAAAACGGCGAAAACAATGCGGACGGCGAAAACAACAACATTAGCATGAACTTCGGCATTGAAGGAAACGACGTTACTCCTTTCATTGAAAAAGAAAGACGTCAAATGATAAAAAATTATTTCGCTTCACTTCTTTTAAGTCAGGGAGTTCCGATGATTCTGGCTGGTGATGAATTCTGCCGTACGCAGAAAGGAAATAATAACGCATACTGTCAGGACAATGAAATATCATGGCTCAACTGGAAACTGCTTGAAACGAACCAAGAGATGTTTAATTTCGTTAAATCGCTCATTGCGTTCCGCAAAAGGCACACTTCCCTCAGACGGAAGAAATTTCTTACAGGCGGAAATTCGCCTTATGAGTCTTCTCCTGATATTTCATGGCACGGAACAACACCCGGCAAACCAGACTGGACAGATGAAACAGGTTTTATTGCATGTCTTATCAACGGATTTTATTCGATACAGGACTTCACAAGCCAGGACGCCGACATATTTATGGCATTTAATTCATCAAAATTCAACAGAAACACAAATCTTCCGGAATCACCTAACGGCGGCTCATGGAAAAGAATAATGGACACTTCACTTGAAAGCCCCGACGATTTCTGCCTTGAATGTTCAGCACGGATAACCGAAAATAAATATCTTGTAAAACGTTATTCATCTGTTCTATTTATTTCTGAAAGAAATTAAAATCTATATTCTCATGTCTTCTCTGTATATTTCAAGCGAATACGGGATATTGTCATTAATGAGAGGCTCAACCTCTTCGGTTCTCTGCTTGAAAGAACGTCCGAGATTTACGCGCGAATATTCACTTTCAGTACCGAGTTTCTGAGCGTATTCAATCGACTTCCAGTATGCCAAACTCGATTTTGCCTCATTATTCTGAAGCTGGTAAACCGCACCAAGATTATTATAAGATGCGGCAAGAGTCTCATATACTTTGATGTGACTTGTCGCACGGTTATCAACTTTTTTGATTCTGTCCGCATCAAGTTCAAAAATAGAAATGACTTTCGTATACTGAGCCTTTGCAGAATCAAGATTATTAAGCCTGAGAAAAACATTTCCGAGAGAAAACATCAATTCAGGCGATCTCGCGAAATCATCATAAAGATTCATCCACTGGGAAAGCGCATCCTCATAAAGGCGGTTCATGTAATAAATGCGGCCGAGATTATAATGAAGCTCGGAAGATTCATATTCATTATCGAGCGCCTTCTGATACTTGTTCTGCGCGATTGAATAATTTTCCATTTTGTCTTCGAGTCTGTCGACGTCTTCGCTTTCAAGCGAGTCGAGATCGGTTTGTTCGAGCTTGATCTTGTCAAAGAAATAATAGAAAAGATTTCCTTCAAGAGCGTAAGTCTTTCCGATCGATTCGGTTTCTTTGTAAAATTCTTCGTAAGTGAATTCAGGCTGAGTCTGATATGCGCTCTCGGCGGCACGAAGATATTTATATGATTTAACGGGATCTTTCGTCATATAATAAAATTCACCGAGAAGAGCGAGCGCGCCGAAATACTTCTCATTCTTTTTTTCAGCGTGATCAAGCGCTGTAAAAAGATAATTCTCAGCAAGCTTCGGATTTCTCTGCAAAATAGCCATTTTCGCATACTGAAGATATAAAGGAGGATAATTCGCATCACGTTTCTTCAAAGCCTTAAGTATATCAGCGACAACAGGAAAAGGATTATCATCAGAATCTTTGAGTCGCGGTGACTGAATTCCGAAATCAATTCTGACATTATTCTTTTCGTCTGCCTTTTTGCTCATCACATACCATGCGGCC
>JAEWVM010000124.1 GCA_023396615.1 Spirochaetota bacterium
CCTTATCGTCAGACAGAGCCATAATAACATGAGAAGGATCAAGTGAGCCAGTTGAACACGCGCTTCCTGTAGAAACTGAAATTCCATGAAGATCAAGACGAAGAAGAATTGACTCACCCTCAATAAACTTGAAAGTTATATTTGATGTCGAAACTTTTCTCTTTGCATTCTTTCCATTGATAATTATATGCGGAATCTCTTTCTGAACACGGTCTTCAAAATGATTACGTATCTTTTCTTCCTGCGCGTGATTCTTTTCCATCTCTTTTGCTAATGCTGAACATGCCGCGCCGAAAGCGGCAATACCGATCGTATTTTCCGTACCGGCACGGAATCCGCCTTCCTGATGGCCGCCGTGAATCAAAGGAGTGAGTTCTTTTTTTCTTTTAGGGAAATTTTTTACATATAGAAGTCCGATTCCTTTCGGCGCGTACATCTTATGAGCGGAAATCGATGCCGAATCAAAAGGCAAATCCCTAAAAGAAATATGAATGCTTCCAGCAGCCTGAACCGCGTCTACATGGAAAAATATATTTTTTTCTTTAGCAAGACGGCCTATCTCTTCAACTGGCTGAACAGTTCCAATTTCATTATTGACCCACATCACAGAAATTAAAACAGTTTCTTTCTTAATCAAATTCTTAATTGTTTCAACTTCAACAACACCGTCTTCATTAACAGGAGCAAGAGAAAGATCGAAGCCGTTGCTCTCAAGATATTTCGCAGTCTCAAGAATCGCCGGATGCTCAATCGCGGAAATAATTATATGTGGCTTGAAATCATATTTCTTATTCATAAACGATTTCAGAATGATATTATTCGATTCTGAAGCGCATGAGGTAATAATCATCTCTTCTCTAGGGCATCCGAAAAATTCGGAGATGGAATTAATCGCAGCGTCAATTTTAATCTTGGCATCACGGCCTGTCTCATGAAGCGAACTCGGATTTCCGTAATACGGCAAAAAATCCGTTATAGCCTTAATCACATCGGGATGCAAAGGTGTGGTTGCATTGTTATCCAGATAGACTCTCATTTTACGCCTCTTTATCAGGATTATATGTTTTCTCTGAATAATATCTTTTCACAAAATTCGCCTGAATCTGTTTAGCGTTTTCCTGACATTTGCCGCAGACAGTTCCAATCTTCGTTCTTTCCTGAAGAGTTTCCCAGTTTGTTGCACCTTCAAGAACTTCCATGCGGATATCTTCTTCAGACACATTGAGACATTGACAGACAATCGGAGACTCAGCTTTCTTTATTGGATTGGTCAGATTGTTTTTAGTATAGTAATCGTCTATAGCGGCCTGAAGAGCCTTGTCGCCTAGAACCGAACAGTGAATCTTGTTTGCAGGCAGACCGCCGAGATAGGCGATTATCTGCTCAGGTGTTACTCTATACGCGTCATCAAGTTTCATTCCGCCGTTTTCAAGAACCAGCTCAGACAAAGCAGAAGTTGACGCGATCGCCGAAGCACATCCGAATGTCTTCCATTTGAAGTCGGCGATTCTTCCGTCTTTTACTTTGATTAAAACCATCATCATATCGCCGCATGCCGGCGAACCGACCGAACCTTCTCCATCGGCATGATAATCTTCAGGCGCACCCGCAAGCATATTCTTCGGCGTCATAAAATGCTTCTTAACATTTTCATTATATGCCCAGTTTGTATCCATATTCTCTCCTATTTTGAGCTAATGCTCTTTAATGTAATTTTTTCAAACGAATCCTTAACTTTATTGTTCAGGTTGCGCCACAGCTCATGAGTATAGCACTCGCCCGAAGCCGAGCAGTCATGCGTATCGACGCATTCCGCGATTTTAAAAGAACCCTCAAGAGTCTCGATTATCTCAAGAAGATTAACCGAACCTGAGTTCTTCGCGAGAATGAATCCTCCGCCCTTACCCTGAGTGCTTTCAAGAATACCCGACCGCTTGAGTTTATTGAAAATATTCTCAAGATATCTTTCGGAAATTTTCTGACGTGCGGCAATTTCCTTAATAGAAACGGGATTGCCTTCACCGTTTACCGAAAGATCAATCAATGCTCTGATAGCATATCTGGACTGAGCTGAAAGTTTCACTTTTGCCTCTGAGGACAAGATATCTCAATAGTGATTATTGGCAAGAAAAATATCACTAATTTCGTGATGTTTAACAAGACGGTTACATTTGACGGTATTTCTGTTTTATATGATTTCTAACTGTTATCAATAATACTGAACTTTTCAGGAAATAATGCAAACGGGGGAAACAAACAATAGTTAGATACAGCTTATATTATAAAAGCTTAAGACCATATTTTTGATAATTTACAAAAGCACTATCCTTTGACAGCAAACAATAATTTTTTCTTATCGCTTCCCAAATTAATAATCTATCAAAAGGATCTTTATGAAATTCTGATGGTAATTTATAGTAAGAGGAGTAAGTTATATAATCAATATCTTCAATCATATAACCGTTACTGATGAGTAAATCAGGAATTTTATCCGGAGTAATATTGTTAAGCTCGAGTTTGTTTATAGAATATTTTAAACTGATTTCAAAAAGAGATATTGAGCTTACGATTATTTCGTTATTATCATCGCTAATAATCTCAATTTCTTTTTTTGATAACTTCGCATCATCAAAAAGTATAAAGAGCAAAATGTTCGTATCGATCAGAATTTTCATAAATTCAGCAGATCTTCAGCAGACATTTTAAAACCGGCATTCATTTTAAAAGAAGCCTTCCCTTTTAAGATCCCAATTTTCCTGCTACTTCTTTTGTATTTCTTATAAGGAACAATAACTGCAAGCTTTTCATGCCGTTTGCCGTATTCAATAACAACTTCATCGCCTTTTTTCAGGTCATCAATAACAGCTGAAAAATCAGCCTTAAGATTCGCAACAGTCATAGTTTTCATAATAATATTATAACAGATAAATGACATGTTGTCAACATAATTTACCAGAGAGTTTGATAGAAGGTTATTTAAGAGAGAATTAGACAAAGATAAAATTCGCTGACTTCAACAATTGGTTTATTAAAACATACTCTTTATTTTTAACTGACAGTTTTTGATTAGGTCACAATTTTTATAAAAAAATCTGCTCCGGGGAGCAGATTTTTCAATAACTCTTCATTCATCTTTATTCACTGTTCATTATTAATTTTTCATTGTAAAAAACGGCGTTAGCCGTTTTTACCTGCTCCTACAGAAGCGGAAGCCGAAGCTACTGTCCTCGACACACGGGAAGTCGTAGTTCACATTGCCCAAACACACGTAGTCCGCAGTGCTGTTATAGGCACCGCCACGATAAACCCGGTACGATCCGACATAAGACGGAAGCCAGTCAAAGCACCATTCCCACACATTACCACTCATGTCGTAGAGACCGAGGGTATTTTCACCGCTACCCTTGCTTTTTACCACGGCAGTACTTGAAACGTCGTAAACCGCGACTGCTGAAGTCGCTGAATCATTATTATAATCCGCCGTAGCTCCGCTTGCGCTGTTGCCTTTCGTGTAATAAGTACCGTCACTACCAGCAACAGCATTTGTTGCTTCTGTACCACGATAGCGCGCGGAATATTCCCATTCCATACTGCCGGGCAAACGAAAGCCTTTGGCCCCTGCTTTTTGCTCTGCGCCATCACAGGCTGTTGCGTTAGAATCCCTCGAATCGCGTATTATTGATCCGCTATACGTATACACGCAAACAAGATCAGTTTCAGAGTCATCATTATTTGCATTGTAGTACTCTGTAAGCGCGTTACACCATACGATCGTGTCACGCCAGTTTATATCGGTTACCGGCTCCTGCTTCGCCGTTGTCGGTGACGCACCGACTGTACCGTCATTACCTTCACGACCCTGATTCGCAAAGGTATATTTTTCTGTGCCGCGTTCCGTACTTGTCGCCCAGTCGTACACCTCTTTCCATAGCTGATAGGTCACCTCGGTCTCGCCCATGATGAAGCGTGCCGGTACGTTCGCAGAACCTGAGTCACTAGTACCGGTTGGAAAGGTTTTGGTCGTCGCAACGTCTGGAGTCAACATAAGATTGAATTCCGTGCCGCCCGGCAATGTATAGGTATAAGTATCTCCATTGATCTCTAAAAGAGGATTATCTCCTGGTTTATCCGGATCATCACTTCCTCCGCCGCCTCCGCAGGCAGAAAATCCAAGTAACACCGCGTAAATCAGCAGTGCCGATAGTTTAAACATCTTCATAAGTACCCCTTAGTTTTTGATTATTGCAAAAACAAATGTAATCTCAGCAATCATTCTTTAGTGTAATATTTTTAACACTTGTTACCATTTAAATTATACATGTCAAGGTTTATACGAATTAAAGAACTATTGAGACAGAACATGTTACGCGTATGCTGAGCGCAGCGAATAAACGCGTAATGATATTATAAATTAAATGATTCCCGAAATTACGAAAGTGCGTTAAGCACTTCAGAAAGATATGTATGAAAGAAAAAGAATTTCTAAATCGTCGCGCCCAGCGCGACTCAACTCGGGCGACCGCAGCATCCGGCAGAGCCGGTGCGAGGAATTCGCCCGAAAAAAGCCAGGAGTGGGATCTCAAAGGGATGAGGAGCGGCGACTGAGCTCCTCGTCCCTTTGAATATTATCGCATGATCCATGCGAAATTGGATTTAAAAGGTGTGAAACACCTTTTAAGCTTTAAACGTTTCTATCGACAAAATCTTATAAGAAGATTTGATATCACCGTAAACGATATCCGCTGTTTCTCCCTGTTTCTTTTTCAGGAGAGCTTTGGCAAGTTCCGAACGGTACGAAAGAATATTCTTCTCATAATCCGCATCCCACGGACCAAGAATCGCGTACTTAATCTTTTCAGAGCTGTCAAGCTTCTCTAGCTCAACTACGGCTCCCGGCATAACGGTCTCATTGCTGACCTTAGAAAGATCAATTATCTTTGCCTTCTTAATTTCACTATCGAGTTTAGAAATTGATTTCTTGAGAATAGACTGTTTCTCCAGAAGAGAGCTGTAATCAACATTCTCTCTCATGTCTCCTGAAAGATCGGAAGCAACAGAAAGCTCTTTTGTAAGCTGTACCATTTCAACATTTATCATTGCTGCAAGTTCTTCCGTCTTTTTGTCGAATCCGCTCTTTAGAACAAATATTTCCTCTGCATCGACATCTACCTGTTCGGTATCTTTAACATTTGACTGAGGAGCAAAATCATTAAACTTCTCAACGATTGTCTGCCTGATCTTTTCAAGCTGCCAGTCTTCAAGATAACCTGAATTAGCCGCCATGTCATACAGTTTCGCACAGATGCCTTTATCATTTTCAGAAATAACTTTTTTCAGAATCTCATTTTCTCCGCCGAAAACTATATCAAGAACAATGTTTTTCAAACGGACGGACTTCAGTTCGATTCGCTTGAGATCATAAACAAGTCTGAAAAGAGCAAGACTCAAGTCTTTGACAGAGTAATCGAGCCAGTCATAATTCCATGAAGAAGAAAGAATGTTTCTCGCAACCCACAGGAAGAGTTCAGGAAACTCCTTCGCTCCAACAGTGACTCTTTCAATATATCCATTAATGCATTTGAACTGATGGTCGCGAATAAGAATGTTCATGATATACTTATGAATTCTAACCGGAGTCTCAAATAATATATTCCCGAATATGGACGACCAGTCATTTCTTTCTTCTCTGATGAGATTGATAAAATCCTTCTTATAATCATAAGAAGAAATCTTTGAAGAAATTAAAGGAAGTTCTCTGCTCTCTTTTATGAAAGCTATCACTTTTACTTTTATATCATTCAATTCGCTGATTTCCGTAGAGGAATACTTCTCAAAACTTTTCAGAATAAAATAAGAAAGAATGAGCTTAGTATTTGAACCTTCGCTTGAAGCTGAGATAAAATTATCAATAAAGAGATTTATATCATTTTTCACTTCAGAAAACTGAACATTGTTAATCAAATCAAGAGCCGCATCAAGCCGGCCGCTGAATGAAGGCGCATTCTTGTATCTTACTAAAAGATCTTCATAATATGTAACAGGCTTATCTCTAACAAAAATCTCATCTTTTTTCTGTTCAGAAAATGCGAATTCTGCATCTTTCTTGATAAGATTTTTTGCCTTGGTCCACCATTTTGACCAGTTTTTTTCCTCAACATAATCTGGAATCAAATCTTTCTTGATGGTCATAAGGTTAATTCTTTTTCCGTGCGAATTTATCAGCAGACGGAAAAATTCCATAAAGTCGGAAGTGAAAAGTTTTTTTATCTCTTCAGGATTCTCATGTCTTTGCACATAAAAATGATCTTTCTTCAGCGGTATAAGCGACTGAAGAGCCATTTGAACAGTCATCTTATGATTTTCTTTACCTTTAAAATCCAAAACTATGTCATCCTGATTAATTTCCTTAATCAGACCAAGTCCCCATGTACGGTGCATTACATAGTTTCCGGAATCAAAAACAATATTATTTTCAAAAGCATCAAGAGCCGTCTTTATCGGAGTTTGATAATCAGCGAGCTTGGAAATCGCCAAAAACTGCTGAAGCTGAGAATGTTCCGAATATTTTTTTTCAAAATGCTTTATGATTTTTTTTCTTGAGTCAAAATCATCTTTTCTGTTTTTGAGTACATGTTTAAGAATATCAATTGAAACATCATCATTGTCTGAATAAAATGAATACAGTCTCTTATACATATCAGCAGCAATTTCTTTTTGCTGTACGTCAGAAAGAAGTCTTTCTATCTTATCAAAATAAGGAAGTTCATCCTTTGAAGCTTCAATTATTTTATCCAGAAGTTCTGTAACTTCAGAGAAATTACCGTCTTTGATATAACCTTCAAAAGCCAGCTTTAAATATTGAGACGACTTTTGCTTATCTTCAGATAAAGCAAGTGCCAGTTTTTTTGCCACTTCTGAATCAAATCTGTTTATCTTTATAAGCTCTTCCCAGATAGGAACAGCTTCTTTAACTTTTTTCAATTTTTCATAACTTAATGCGAGAGCACGTAAAGCAGCCCTGTTTTCACCGAATTCAAGAATCCTGTCGGCGATATGACCCACAATCGCCCATTTCTGGGCATTAACATAAAGATTAAGAAGTTCCATCAGATGGCTTTTGCTGTCCATTGAATCTTTGCCGAAAGAAATGAGACCCAAAAGATACATCGCAATAACAGAGTTCTGATAATTTGCCAGATGTTCCCGGCAATGCTTTACAAGCTCTTCTTCTGCTGATTCGCCTGCGGCAGAATTATAAAAATCATCCAGAACTTTAAATCTATTGATGCTGATGTCTTTGGGATTTATTCTTCCCCAAAGTTCCTCTTTAAGAAGTGATTCAAGCCTTTCAATTATTTTTTCTTTAGACATCCCTTCTTCTCCTTTTCTTCATGTTATAATGCATTGATCATTTTTTCATTGCCGCATAAAACAAAAGAGTACCCTTACATGGATACTCTTTTGAACAGATCCATTTGTAATTAAATTACTTCGGACTATCCGCTTTTTTCTCCGGCTCTTTCGAATCATCTTTTATCGAATCAAAGTTTTTCTCAAGACCCTCGCCGTCAAAGTTTACTTCAAAAGTTTCAGTAAGAACTTTAATCTGGTCAAAAAAGAAAAATGTATTATCCGTCGATGCGTGAGGTGTTGATCTCAAAATTATTCTTTCAAGTTTCAGCGTTCTTGTCTGAGGAAAAGTGTCCGTATCCTGAGGAATATATTTCGGAATATCAGCCTTAACCGGCTGCCATCCAACGAAGTTAACTGAACCGAATTTCAGAATATGAACATTATCCTTATAATCTTTTACCCATGCTTCAAGTTTATAGTCCTGACCTCTTCCATGTACCCATATAGAAAGAGCACGTGAACGGCCTGGCATCTGAAGAGGTTTTTCAGGAATCAAATGAACTGAATTATATCCAGGATACTTGAACTGAAAATTAATTCCCAATACTTTTGTTTTCTGAAGACCTTTTCCGTTTGCCGCCCATTTTTCAACTGCTAAATCGGCAGGACCGCCTTCAACAGTTTTCAGCTGAACATGCTTAACAGGATTTCTTCTTTTCTTGTTGTCGCCTTCTTCCTTAAGCATCTTTGGTGTAGTTTCAACATTCCATTTAACTTCTTCTGTTTCGAAGTCATCAACTACAACAGCTCTCACTTCTTCCTGACTGATGTCAGGCTGAACATTTGTTACTATTTTTGAAAAGGAACGGCTCACAGCAAACACAAGAGTTACTGTTAAAACTGCAACCGTTATCCTTTTTATTTTTACTATACTCATTTTTTCCTCCGCCTTAGCGCACTTATCTTATTACTGAATATTACCAGTTGTCTCTGATATTAGGATCTCCGGTAAACTCAGAAAGATCTGTAATAACTGTCAGGTTATCAAAGTACGAGTAGAACGTACCCGGAACTTCATAAAGATCACTTTCTATGAACAATGAAACAAAATGAAGATTTTTATCAAGAAAAGCGTAGCTCGGCGACTGCGGAAGCCAGCCGGGAACAACAACGCTCATTTCTCTCCATCCCCAGAAATCAAGTTTCCCGATTTTAATTTTATGAATGTGTCCTTTGTAATCTCTAAGTTTAACATAAAGAGTGTGTCTCATCTTTCTTCCTAAAACCCACACTTTTATTTCCTTAGCCTTACCGCGGATAATGTACTCGTTCGGAGGAAGAATTTCAACACGGTCAAAACCTCTGTCTATAAAATAGGTTTTAACACCAAGAACATGTTCATTCTTGTGTACAATGCCGTTATCATCTTCCAAAGGTATATCAACCGGTTCAACAGTTCCATCGTCCTTTATGGTCGATGGTTTTCCCGGATATTTACGAATTTTTGTGTCGCCGAGAGGACAAGTCGCAGTGGCTCGCCAGTCTTCACACTCTTCAAAATCATTAAGCCAGTCCTGAACAAGACCGTCCTGTTTCTTTTTGGTTCCTTCCTTTGTTTCTGCAGCCGTAGTAGTACCTGCTTCCTGAGCAAAGATTTTGTAGTCGCTTACCGCAATAACTAGAAATCCTACCAGAACCGGCAACAATAAGGATTTTAACTCCTTTCTCATTTGCGACAACTCCTTTTATAAAAATTTAATCACGTAGAATTTCTTCAAGATATCTCACAATACTGAAGAATGAAAGTAGTCCATAGGAAGGACACTCTCGTTACTTTATCGGCATTTAAAGCGTAAAAATTAAATATTAATTCGCATTCAGCCAACTCTGATCGAAAATAATTATAAAGAGAAAAATATAATTGTCAACTAATTAATCGAAGAGCAATAAATCGAATTTTTTTAATGGTAAAAACGCATCAATCCAGAAAGAACTCCCATAATACTTATGTCATCTGACATAATCGGGGAATATGCGGGATTCTCTGCACGAAGAAGAACTTTACTATCCTTTAGCATTAGAGTTTTCAATGTCGCCTCGCCTTCAACCAACGCAGCTACAATATTTCCGTTTTCCGCTCTGTTTTGTTTTTTGATTAAAACGATATCACCGTCAAAAATTCCGGCACCCGTCATTGAATCGCCTTTAACACTGAGAGCGAAAAATTCACCCCTTCCGATATAGTCTTTGGGAAATTCAATATATTCTTCAATATTTTCTTCCGCAAAAACCGGCAAACCCGCTGCAATTTTTCCAACCAAAGGAATTGAAACGGTGTTTTTCTTTTCTTCTGATTTTCCGATTAGAATTTCAATAGCACGCGATTTATTCTGACCGCACCGGATAAAACCTTTCTTTTCAATAGCCTTCAGGTGATCATATGCGCCTTTGGCCGTCATCGAAAACCTCTCGGCAATTTCTCTGACTGTCGGGGGAAGACCTGTATCGTCGATTATCGTTTTTATATACTGAAAGACTTCATTCTGCTTTTCTGTAAGAATCTGTGTTTTTTTCATAGCTTCAATAACTATACGCACGTATAGATGTCAAGCAATTAGCGGAAAGAATCCAGAAGATCCGTTTCTGAAGAAAATACCGAAATAGACTCAGGAACATTAACCATTGAAAGAAGACGCTGATTTTTCTGCGAAAGATTTGCAACAGCAACTTTCCCTTTTTTTTCCTTAACCAAATTTGCCAGACGGATCAGCATGCTCAAACCTGAGCTGTCAATCTCCTCATTTTCCTTAAAATCGGCATATAAATACTTAGCGCCGCCGTCGATTAATGTTTTCAAAACAAGCCAGACTTCACGAGAGATTGCATAATCTACATCTTTCGGCATCACAATTTTATATACTGCCGCCGAATCTGAAATACTATCCGCAGGCGAAAGGCTGACAATATCTATCTGCAATTTAAAATTTTCCTCCGGTCAAAAAGGTACGGGCCTCTGAATTATTATCCATTACAAAAAAGAACCGTGAAATATCAAGCGGCTTAAGCATCACTTCAACATTTTCCGAGATATTAGTTATAACGAGGGCTCCTTTGACGGATTTTATAAGTTTTGAAGCGTTTATTAAAACGGAAATTCCTATGCTGTCTACAAAATCGAGATTTTTCATATCTATAATTATCCTTCTGGCTCCGCCTTTTACCATTGTTCGGAAGATTCCCCAGAAAGAATCACACAAATGCATTGAACGGAAAAAATCCGCTTCAAAAATAAAAATGGAACCGACTGCATCGGCCTCTACATCATTTGAAGTAGAAATCAGTTCAGCAGACAAAATCATTATCAACTCCGTTTGAAACACGAGAACGCTAACATAAAAAGTAAAAAAATTCAAGCTATTAATTATGTCATAATTACAACATATATTTAAGCATCTGAATGGCGGCAAATTGCCAGTTGTTTCTTTTACAAATTAACGTTTAGGCATAAACCACGGATCCGCATCATAACGGTCATAATTTCCGCCATCACTGTTATCATAAACAACAACAAAGGAAAGGTCTCCATTATCAGTTAGCGTAGGTTCTCCAACCCCTGCGGTGTTTCCTGCAGAAACAACAAGCTGACGGCTACCCCAGCTGCTCCAATCACCGGGATTCTGCTGCACAACCCTGAACACGGCAAGTTTTCCATCAATATTAGTTGCGGAGAAATACAAGAAGTAATCTCCATTACTATCTCTGTACAAATGAGGCTGATGCTCCTGCGAAACAGTATTTACCGTACTCAGATTATTAACAGCAGACCAGCTGGCTCCGTTATCAGTGCTGATTGAATAGTAAATATCATGACTTCCCAAGCCGCCCGGGTAATCACTGCTATCAAACATCAAGACAATAGTATTACTTCCGACATACTCCATATCAGGATTATCCTCAGTATATGCCGAGTGAGGAAAATTAGCAAGGGGTGCTTCTGTACCGGAGGGATTCAATCCTGCATTATCAACGCTCCAAATATCAAGATCATATGTCGAAGCTTTATTGTTTGAGGTAAAAACAAACTTTTCAAGAACTGATCCGGTTTTTCTATAAGAAAATGGAGCTCCTTCGCTAAAAACAGATTTAGAAACTCCGGAATTCGTCCAGCTAGAAAATTTTTCAGACACAGAGTTTCTATGCGAATATAAAATATCGCCATGTATCCAGGAAGTTCTTCCTGCCGGATTTGAAACAAGATCCATTCCGTACAAAGGACCGCGCAAATAAGGACCGAACTGATCAGGATCGAGTCCTGCTAAACTAAAAGAAAGCATATCTCCCGGAACATAAACGCAATACAAATCAAGACCGTCCCGGCTGATATGTATCCCATCTTCCCATCCCATGGTTGATAGATTTTGCATGTAAGGCGAATAAAACTCAGAAGGCAGCTCATTGACAACTGCGGCATTTTCCTTTATATTTGTCCATATTTCTTCCTTTGTCATATCAGAACTTTTATCACTGCCGCAAACGGATAATGCCAATGCAGAAAATAGAATTAATTTATTTTTAATCATATAATATTTCAGAGCCTCTTCATAATATATAATAAAAGTGATTTATCAGCAATTATATTTATTACCTTTTATCTGAACATTAATTCTAACATAAAAAACCCCGGCCGAATTTCTCTTGCCGGGGCTTGTATTACCTATTCAATAGTAAAAAATTATCCCTTGGAATTTTTTTCCATAGCTCTTAGCGCCCTGCGGACATTAATAGTCGGAGAAAGATTTTTCAATTTCTGTTCCAGCTTGGGTTCTCTTACAAATTTATTTTTATTCCAGTTATAAACTGCAGTCTCAACTAAATATTCATTTCCCTTCTGATAAGCACAAAGAATAAAAAGCTCGCGTTCCTTATCCTTATCTGCCTGATCAAAAAATACAGATAAAACTTCCTGTGCTGCATTTTTACCGAAATTCACCGTTCCAAGCGTCATTTTAATATATTTATGTTCCGAATCTTTTGGAACAAGAAGCATGACCTGAACCTTTCCGTCATTGTTCACAATATATGGAACAATCAGAATTGATCCGATTGATCCGTCTACCGGCCCGAAAACACCGCTTGTAATCCAATGAGTATACTCGCTTTTAGGAGGAAGAATTTTCTTAATGTCTGTTTCTCTGTCTCCAGACTCGTTTGTCTCATAGTCATATTTGCTTTGCGGTTTTTTTGCAGGCACTGCGCTTTTATTTTTTGCTTTATCTTCCTTCTTATCGCCTTTGATACCGGCAACTTTTTTCTTCAAACTTTTAATCATGCCGGCATCAACCGAAGTTGTTACGGCAAACATTGAAGCAAATACAAAAACCAATATTTTTAAATACTTCAAAACTAACCTCTCTTTTGAATCATTATATCCGTTTAAATTCAAAAGTCAAGAATTATGAGACCCATTCTATTATATCAATCTAGTGATTTATTTTCACACGATTGAAAGAAAAACTGCAGTATAATGAAGAGCCGCACCGATGATGCAAAAAACATGAAATATTTCGTGAAAAACTCTGGCCGGTCTTTTGATCATATAAAATACTGCTCCTGTCGTAAAAGCAACACCCTCTCCCAGTAGAAAAAGAAGCTGGGAAGAAGGAATAGTAGAAATAAGCTTTTTGAGGGGAATAAGAAGAATCCATCCCATAATAAGATATATTGATGTACTCAGTATGCGCGATTTTCCCGTAACATAAAATTTAATTATGCCTCCAGCGATAACAAGCGACCACTGTACAGCTAGAATTGAAATCATCCATGCGCCATCCAGGAATAAATAGCAGATCGGAGTGTATGAACCCGCAATCATGACAAAAATCGCAAAATGATCAAGTTTGCGGAAAATTGAAACAGAATTCTCGCTTTTCTTAGTCGCATGATAAACAGCACTCGAAGTGAAAAGAAAAATTATGGCACATCCGTAAATGAGAGATACAGCCTTAAGTTCAGGTGTTTTTGAATAAGCCGCTAGAATTATCGTTCCGGCAAAACCTAGAATCGCAGCACCGAAATGAGTTGCAAAAGATACAGTTTCTGATTTTTTCATTATATTACTTCCATTAAAGCAGACACGGTGATAAAAATTAAGGTTGCCGATTTAAAAAATATTTGTCGTTTTTATGTACGCATAAGACAATGTTAAAAAATTCCGGAGATAATATGAAAAACAAATCCATTGAAACAGTTTTTGTTCACGGCGGATATAATCCGGATGAACACAATAGAAGCCGGATGGTTCCGATTTATCAAACCTCGGCTTTCTGTTATGATTCCGCCGATCATGCAGCGGAACTTTTTGCAATGGATGCACCAGGTCACATTTATCAAAGGATAGATAATCCGACTGTCAAGGTAGCAGAAGACCGGATTGCCGCCTCCGAAGGAGGCGTCGGAGCAGTTGCTTTTTCTTCCGGAATGGCCGCTGTATCTTCTTTTATACTGAATTTTTTAAAGTCCGGTGATTCAATAGCCGCGGCTAACTGCCTTTACGGCGGATCAATGGGGCTTTTTACGGACACTCTTCCGTCACTCGGAATCAACACCTTTTTTTTCGACCCTCTTAACGGGGCTTCATTAAAAAATGCAATCACGGATTCCACCAAACTTGTATTCGTAGAAAACCTTGCCAATCCTTCGCTTGTCGTTCCTGATTACCATTCTATAACAGAAATATGCGCTAAGTTGAACCTGCCGCTTGCAGTTGATAATACAATCGCAACACCTTTTATAACCAATCCTATTTCATACGGAGCCGATTTTGTAATTCACTCGTGCACTAAGTATATGGAAGGACACGGCTCAATTATAGGCGGCGCGGTTGTGGACAGCGGAAAATTCGCGTGGGATGAAAAGCGTTATCCTATGATGTTTGAAGCAGCACCGGGCGGTAAAAGCTTCGTGGAAAAATACGGAGAGCTCGCATTCATCATGCGAATGAGAGGAAAAACTCTCATGAACACCGGCGGATGCATGGCTCCTCTTCACGCATGGCTCCTTCTTCACGGAATGGAATCTCTTCATGTACGTTATCCGCGTCACTGCGAAAATGCGGAGTATCTTGCGAAAAAACTTATTTCTCATCCGAAAATTGCATGGGTCAATTATCCGGGATTTGAAGATCATCATTCACATCAAAACGCTAAAAAATATTTCAGAAATTACTTCGGCGGAATGTTAGGTTTTGGTCTCAAAGGAGGCTATGAAGCGTGCAGAAAAATGATAGATAACATCAAACTCATTTCTCACTGTACTAACATCGGCGATGCTAAAACACTTATGATTCATCCTGCAAGCACAACTCACCGAAACATGCCTGAACAGGATAGAATAAACGCAGGAATCGGTAATGACTTCATCCGTCTATCAGTAGGTCTTGAAAACAAAGACGATTTGTTCTCGGCTATAGAAGAAGCTATGAGCTGATTCCTTCAGATAAAGCGCTAATCTTTTTTATCATTATTCCGATAATTCTACGGGACACTTTCTTTTTCGGCCGACCGGTTTTCGTTTTTCTGTTGGCGTAAAACGGAAAGCGGCCGGCTGTTTCCTTTTGTTCTTGACTGTTTAAAAACAGTATGAGACATAATTCGAACATGCTCCGGTTTTCTGTTCTCTTTATTTTCCGGTACGAGGTGACGGCATAATGAAAAAAACAATTATGATAATCGGCGGAGGATTGCTTCAGCTTCCGGCAATTCAGACTGCAAAAAAGATGGGTCTTCAGGTCATTGTAACCGATTATAATCCTGAAGCAGTCGGAATGAAGTTTGCCGACATTCCTCTTGTAATAAGCACTCGTGACTTTGAAGGAACCGTAAGGGAAGCAAGACGTCAGAACAAACTGACTCCGATAAACGGAGTTCTCACTGTCGGCACCGATGCCTCGATGACAGTTTCAGCAGTAGCAAGCGCACTTAATCTTCCCGGAATTAAATTTGAAGACGCTGAAGCTGCAACAAATAAAGTAAAAATGCGCACTCGTTTCAAAGAACATAAAGTTCCTTCTCCGAAATTCTATCCCGTCTGGTCTCTCGCGGATGCAAAAAAAGCCTGCGATAAATTAAAGTTTCCTGTTGTTATTAAACCATGCGATAACATGGGTGCGCGCGGTGTAATGCTTATAAAAGAAAAAGGCATGATCACCGAAGCCTATCAGAATGCAAAAGATTCATCTCCTTCCGGAGAACTAATTATAGAAGAATTCATGGACGGTCCTGAGCTTTCAATCGACGCCGTCATTTATAAAGGCAAAGTAACGTTTACCGGAATCGCAGATAGAATTATCGAAGACCAGCCTTTCTTCATAGAAAAAGGCCACACCATGCCGTCTTTTCTTCCTGAAAAAATTATAGAGGAAGCAAAACGTGTAATGACTCTCGGCATCAAGGCTCTCAACATAACTCACGGATTTGCTAAAGGAGACATCAAAGTTACTTCAACCGGCGTAAAAATCGGCGAACTCGCGGCAAGGCTTTCCGGCGGATTTATGTCTACTTATACTTTTCCGCTTTCAAGCGGAATAGATCTTATGAAAGCCGCAATAGAGATTGCTCTGGGAGAAGAACCTTCAAATCTGGAACCAACAAAAAATCTAGTATCAATAGAAAGAGCTATTATTGCCAAACCGGGAATCGTCAACAGAATAATCGGCCTTGATGAAGCACGCCAGGTCAAAGGTATAAATGAAATATTCATGAGCGTCAATCTCGGTGATAAAATATCAAAACCTAAATCAAATGTTGAAAAAGCAGGGCATATTATAGCTACGGCAAAAACTCTGGAAGAAGCCGAAAGGATTATTGCAGAAGCTAAAAAAATAATTCAGATTGAAATATCCGACGAAAGTAATATCAGCATGGAAACCATCCGCGCGGTAGCCCGCGAGAAATTCAATAAAGTCTGTTATGCCTGCACGGAATGCGACGGATCGAAATGCGCTTCAGGTGTTCCGGGAATGGGAGCCGTAGGACGCGGAGATTCTTTCAAACGGAATATTGAAGCAATCAACGAATACAAGATAAATACCCGCGTCATTCACGACGTTGACGAACCGGACACTACATCATTCTTTCTCGATCATAAACTCAGTTTTCCTGTAATGGCAGCGCCTATCACAGGAACTGTAACAAACATGGCGGGAGCAATTGATGAAGAACTCTATGCCCGTTCGGTTGTAAAGGGATGCAGAGATACCGGAACCATCGGATTTGTCGGTGACGGCGCTACTCCGTACAAATACAGAATCGGATTAAATGCCGTTGAAAATGCCGGCGGTCTTGCTATTCCGATTTTCAAACCTAGAAAAGACAATGATTCAATAATAGAGAGAATCAAAGCTGCCGAAGCCGCAGGAGCTATCGCAGTTGGAATGGATATCGATGCAGTAGTTTTCAAAACAATGCAGATGAAAAATCAATCCGTCGGACCAAAGGGTCTCGACACATTGCGCGAAATTATTTCATCAACGGATCTTCCTTTCGTTCTTAAAGGAATCATGCATCCTCGTGATGCCGAGTTTGCAGTAGAGGCCGGAGCAAAGGCGATCATCGTATCAAATCACGGCGGACGTGTTCTTGACCAGATGCGCGGAACGATGGAAATTCTTCCTGATATAGCAAAGGCCGTAAAAGGACACATACAGATTATGATTGACGGAGGTTTCCGCAGCGGAGTAGATGTCATAAAAGCACTGGCTCTGGGAGCAGAAACCGTTCTCATCGGAAGACCGGTTGCCATAGCCGCTGTCGGGATGTACGATAAAGGAGTTTCTTTTTATCTCGAACATATCCGCAAAGAACTTATCACTGCGATGATTCTTTCAGGTTGTTCCGACATCTCAAAAATTACAGAAGATGTAATTTTTCACAAATCTTTCTCTAAACGAAATAGAACACTGAGGGTTGTAAATGGCTGAATTTTTTTCTCCTGTAATTGACTGGTACATGTCGCATATTAATTATTTTACCGTCACTCTGTTGATGACTATTGAATCGTCTTTCATTCCGTTTCCGTCAGAAATAGTGATTCCTCCGGCGGCATGGAAAGCCGCGAACGGTGAACTCAACATTTTTCTTGTGACGCTTTGCGGAATCGCTGGTTCCATTTTCGGAGCACTAATCAATTATTATCTCGCTCTTTTTCTCGGACGCAAAATCATATATTCTCTTGCTGACACAAAGATTGCCCATCTTCTTTTAATAAACCGAGAAGGTGTACAAAAAGCAGAGAATTACTTCATCAAATACGGAAACATTTCTACATTTATCGGAAGACTCGTTTTTGCAGTCCGCCAGCTTATTTCCATTC
>JAEWVM010000213.1 GCA_023396615.1 Spirochaetota bacterium
GTTCAAGTACACGCAGTGATTTTCTGAAATTCTGAATCGTTTCACGGTTTATGCCCATTTGTTGCTCCATGCATTTGTTTACAAACACAATATATGTATTATGCAACTAATGTCGAGAAAAAATAACTGTGTTTATAAGATTTAAGGTAAAATGGATAGTTATCCAAAAAACGGATAACTATCCAGAATATTAATGAGAAGTAAAAATGATTATAGTTAAAACTAAATTATATCAATTCAGTCTTGCGAAAGCACAGAATAGACGTTCTTTAAGCCGCTATCAACTGTATCAACCATACTGAAAACTTTAACACCTATTTCTTCTAATTTCTTTTTAGGTGAAAGTCCGATTACTTTTGAAATGATTGCGTCACAGTCAGAAACCGCTTTCAAAGTATCCATCTTGTCTTCTGAACATTCAGTCTGACCTGCGCAATATTTCTTAACAGAACGCAATTCAATCAAACTATTTCCCTGCTCCGATACTGAGTAAATATGAAACCTATCGGCATGACCGAAATGAAGGTCTATGATATTCCCGTCAGTTGAAGCAACTGCTACTTTATAGCTCATATTTAACAACCCTTCTTATTGTTATTTTCATTATTACGAACCCGTGAACTGAATCTAGCGAGTCCCGTCTTCAGCATGGATAACGGACATGCTGCATTGATTCTGATAAAATTTAAACCGCCGCGGCCGAATACACTGCCCGGAGTAAATTTAACAGAAGCATCCTTTTCAAGAAGTTTTACAAGTTCATGGTCTGAATTAATTTTCATTCTTTTCATCAGTTCGGACACATCAACCCATATCAGATATGTTCCTTCAGGATAAAACGCGGTCGCGCCTTCTATTTCTCTATTGATATAATCAACAGCATAATCAAGATTTGTTCTTAGATACGAAACAAGAGCATCAAGCCAGTCGGCGCAACAGGAGTATGAAGTCATAGCCGCCGAAAGCGACAACACATTTGGCTGTGAAAATCCGGTCGCAGAAATTCCGCGTTTGATTCTATTTCTAATTTTTTCATCACTGATTATAAAATGAGAAATATGCAGTCCGGCTGTGTTGAATGATTTATTAGGTCCTGATATTACGATAACACTATCAGATACCGACGAAAGACTGATAAATTTATTTCTGCCGCAGATAATATCGCCGTGAATTTCATCAGACACCAGCATAATGCCGTTTCTGACGGCAAAATCATTTATCTGTTTAAGTTCACTTAATGACCAAACCGTTCCGCCGGGATTATGCGGCGAACATAGAATTATAATTTTTGTGTTTATTCCTTCGGCTTCAGCATTTTTCAAAACTCCCTCGGCAGTTATAATATTGAAGTTATATCTGCCGTCATAAAAATCAAGAGGACAATCAACTACACATCTATCATTATCTTTTATTATATCATAGAACGGATAATAGACAGGAGTCATAACAAGAACACCGTCGCCTGGATCAGAAAGTGATCTGATGATGACGCCTAATGAAGGAACAATACCAGAACCTATTAAAATTGATTCAGAGTCAACATAAGCATCATATCTGGTCTTATACCAGTTTTTTAAGATAGAAATATATTCAGCCGGAACATCAGTATAACCGAATATCTTCTTTTCAACCCGGTCACGCAATGCGGAAATAACTTCAGGCGGAGATGAAAAATCCATATCCGCAACCCAGAAAGGAAGTACCTCTTTATTGTTCTCTGAAGGCTTCAGCCTGTCCCACTTCAAAGACCATGTTCCGCTGCGGTCAACAATCTCATCAAAATCAATTAACTGCTTCATGTGGTTCTCTTTTCAATATAACAATATCAAGCACTAAAGGCATTACTTAAATCGCCAATCAGATCATCAGCATTTTCTATGCCTACGGAAAGCCTTAGAAGATCTTCCGTGATACCGCTTCTTTTTCTGATTTCTTCGGGAATGGCTCCATGAGTCTGAATATACGGATAAGTTATCAGAGATTCAACACCGCCGAGACTTTCCGCGAAACAAATCAGTCTGACATTGTTAATTATCTTTTCTGCAAATAATCCGTCTCGGACGCGGAATGAAACCATCGAACCGGATCCAGCAGACTGAGCTCGATGCACGGCATACCCTTCATGGGAAGAATCCCCCGGATAATATACCCTGCTCACCAGATTATTTCCGCAAAGCCATTCAGAAATTCGAAGCGCGTTTTCTTGCGATCTTTCAAGCCTGACCGCTAAAGTTTTCAAACCCCTTAGAGCAAGCCAGCTGTCATTCGGAGATAGAACGGCTCCGACTGCATTCTGAATAAACGCAATTTTTTCAGATAATCCGGAATCTTTCACAACGGCGAATCCGCAGAGTATGTCATTATGCCCGGACAAATATTTTGTTCCGCTATGCAAAACGATATCCGCGCCCAGATCAAGCGGCTTTTGATAATATGGCGTCATAAACGTATTATCAACAATGGTAAGCAGATTATTTTTTTTCGCAAATGCGGCTACAGTTTTAATATCTGTTATTTTCATCAGCGGATTTGTCGGAGTTTCGATAAAAACTGCTTTTGTTGAAGGATTAATTTTTGATGAAATCTCTTCAATGCTTGAAGTATTTACGTAATCCGATATGATACCGAAATTCGAAAAAACAGATTCGAATATACGGTAAGTTCCGCCGTAAAGATCGTCAGAAATAATTATATGATCTCCCGTACTAAAGATGGATAATACTGCGCTGATTGCGGCCATACCGCTTGAAAAAGCGTAAGCACTGCTTCCATTTTCCAAAACCGCTATTGTATCTTCCAGCACCTTTCTCGTCGGATTAGAAGTGCGTGAATAATCATAGCCGGTTGAAACACCGAAAGACGGATGTCGGAATGTAGCTGTCTGATATATCGGAGTGCTTAGAGCACCGTAAGTTTCATCTCTGAGAACTCCGGCCTGAGCAAGAATTGATTCTATTTTCATCATTATAACCCTACGGCAGAAGTTTTCCATGATATGACATAACTGTCAAGCAATTACTATCTTTTTAATAGAATTTACTTGACTGAGGACGATATACATCATTTTTGAAAGACACAAATAACAGCTGAAAATATGTAATCAATTACCTTATCAATATTCAGCCGAAATCTTCCGACTTCGGCTGAATATTTTACTTGACAATTACTACTATTCTTATAGTATTTGTATTGTATGGAGAAGCTATGAAGTACAAAAAACCCGATTTCAGCATTAAGGAAATCTGCACTGTTATATCTGAAATAATCTAAATTATATTATAAGGAGAATAAATATGATATTCAGCGACATTACAAAAACAATCGGCAACACTCCGCTTGTAAAAATCAACAAGCTTAACAAAGACGGCCTTGCAGAAATTCTTGTCAAACTCGAATCATTCAATCCGCTTTCAAGCGTAAAAGACAGAATCGGCAAGGCATTAATAGAAGCGGCTGAAAAATCCGGCAAAATCACCAAAGACACCGTCATCATTGAACCGACAAGCGGAAACACCGGTATAGCACTCGCCTTCACCGCAGCGGCAAAAGGATACAGACTCATTCTGACAATGCCTGAGACAATGAGCATTGAAAGAAGACAATTGCTGAAAATTCTCGGTGCCGAACTTTTTTTAACTGAAGGCGCAAAAGGAATGAAAGGAGCTATCGAAAAAGCTAATGAACTGTCTGCAGCAATTCCGAACAGCTTTATTCCTCAGCAGTTTGATAATCCTGCCAATCCCGAGATTCACAAAAAAACAACTGCCGAAGAAATATGGAAAGACACCGAAGGCAAAGTGGATATTTTCATTGCAGGCGTCGGAACGGGCGGGACTATAAGCGGTGTCGGCGAAGTTTTGAAGGAAAGAAATCCTTCAGTAAAAATAATCGCGGTTGAACCGGTTGATTCTCCGGTTATATCAGGCGGAAAGCCCGGGCCGCATAAGATTCAGGGAATCGGAGCAGGCTTTATTCCGAAAAACCTCAATA
>JAEWVM010000215.1 GCA_023396615.1 Spirochaetota bacterium
ATCGGAACTTCCGATTTATTCTTTTCATTATATTCTCTTATATAAAGCGAAACATCATCGCCTATAGTTTCAGAAAGACATGTCGTTGCGATTCCGACGAGTGACGGCTGATACTTCCCGATGACATTATCAAGGGCTATATGAAGATTTTCTCTTCCACCGAATACAGCCGCCGATTCGCTGAAATTAGAAGACGCTATATCAATCGGCTCACGGAAATGACTTATCATGTAGCGGCGTATGTATGTCGAACAGCCCTGTGAACCGTGAAGAAGAGGTATGCAGTTTTCGATACCTCTAAAAACTGTGCTGGCACCGAGAGGAGCGCACAATCTGCATGTGTTTCTTGCGGAATCCGCTATTTTTTCCATTACTTTCTCTTGTGCTTTCATACGATTCCTCCTTTGCGTTTTCTATATGCCGGCGAATATTTCCACACGGGACTCAGTACCGACGAATAAACTTCGCGGCAGAAATTGACCATGCCTTCGAATCCGGCCAGCGGAATCTTTCTTTCGTGATTATGATCGCAGAACGCAATTCCGAGTTTATATGCAATCGGACGTTCCTTTACTCCGCCGATTAAAAGATCAACTCCCCGCTCTTCAATGAAGTGCGAAAGCTCGAGCGGATTAGTATCATCGACGATTATTGTTCCTTCATCGCAGATTTCTTTTAGATAATCATAATCGTCCTTGCTTCCTGTCTGGCTTCCGACAACTTCGGTTTTCATTCCGAGATGACGGAGAGCTTTAACCAGAGAGAATGCCTTGAAAGATCCGCCGACATAGATTGCCGCTTTCTTTCCTTCAAGCCTTGATTTGAATTTTGTTATTTCAGGATATATTTCTGAAAGCTCTCTGCCGACCAGGTTAGCAGCTTTATCAATTATTTCTTTTTCTTTAAAAAAACGCGCCACTTCATAAAGAGCTTCGGATAGATCCTCTATTCCGAAATATGAAACTCTGATAAAAGGTATTCCGTATTTTTCTTTCATCAGTTTGGCGAGAAAAGTCATAGAACCGGAACACTGCACAACGTTCAATGACGCGCGGTGAGCCTTCTTTATTTCATCGATGCGTCCGTCGCCGGTAAGACACGAAACTACATCTATTCCCATTTCTTTGTAATAATTTTTTATTATCCAGCTTTCGCCGGCTAAATTAAAATCTCCGAGTATATTTATGCTGTGCTTCGGCACTTCGCTTTCATTATCAAATCCCGTGAGCGTAAACAAAGCTTCACACGCCGCACGGTATCCGTCTTTTTTGGTTCCCTTGAAACCTTCGGAATGCACGGGAATGACAGGTATTTTTTTTTCAGCTGATACTCTCCGGCAGACTGCGTTTATGTCGTCTCCAATGAGACCCACGATACAGGTTGAATAAATAAACGCAGCCTTCGGATTGTATTTTTCAATGAGAGATATGAGAGCATTATATAATTTCTTTTCTCCGCCGTAGATAACGTCGTTTTCGCGGAGATCCGTACAGAAGCTCATTCTGTGAAGTTCGGGTCCCGATGAGAGGGCACCGCGTATGTCCCATGTATACGCAGCACACCCTATCGGACCATGAATGAGATGAAGAGCGTCGGCGATCGGATAAAGTACAACCCTTGATCCGCAGAACACGCACGCGCGCTGACTGACGGAACCTGCTACACTTTTCTTATCGCATTCAATATTGAAAGAATCCTTTTTATTAACATAAACCTGATTCTTCCGCGCTTCAATCAAATCAATCATGGAGTCCTCCCTTACATTACCAGTTCGTATCTTTCTTCAGGAGCATCTCTGTCCTGACGATCCATAACAGCAGAAAGTATTTTCTCAAGCAGACGAAGTCCGCCCTTATATCCCATAACAGGCATGTACTGATGTCCAACTCTGTCATAGATAGGAAATCCTATTCTGATGAGAGGAATGTCTTCATCGCGAGCGATATACTTGGCATAAGTATTTCCGAAAATAAGATCAGGCTTATTGCCTTTGATCAGCTGGTGGAAATAAAACATGTCGGCATTCGCGCCTGTTTTTACGATGACTTCTTCCCCTGCGATTTCCTTGATTCGTCTTTCGAACTTCGGACCGGCAGGTGTTCCGGATACTACATAGATAATTTTTATTCCAAGATCGACCAGAAACTCAGCTGTTGAAACGAGGATGTCAGGATCACCGACAAGAGCCGCTGTTTTATTATATGTGTATTGGCTCATGTCGCTCATAACATCAACGAGCTGACCGCGTTCCATCATCAGAGAATCAGGAACATGTACTCCCGCTACTTTGCGGAGATTATTGATAAAATTATCAGTTCCGCGGACACCTATCGGAAGATCGAGTATCTCGCATGGAACCTTGCATTTTGTGTCAAGGAGCTTGGCAGCATTCATCGCACCGACTCTTCCCAGAGCCAGAGTGAAAGATGAATCTCCCGCGCTTTTAATCTGCTCGATAGTCGTTCCGCCTTTCGGATACATGTGAAACTTTCCGTCCATCGGACCGTTTACAACACCGGATGTATCAGGAAACATTACAAACTTAACACCCATCTCTGCAGTTATGCGTTTGATTTCCGCCATATCCGAAGGTTCGATGAAACTCGGAATCAAATTTATCTGCTTCAAAGGTTTTCCGGTATTTTCAGAAAAGTACTGAACCATACCTGTTACCATGTTCGAGTAACCTGTTACATGCGAACCCTTGAAACTCGGTGTACTTGCATAGAAAACTTTTTTACCTTTAGGAATTTTGCCTTCCTGGTAAGCTTTCTTGATGATCTGATTAAGGTCATCCCCGATTGTCTCGGAAAGACAAGTTGTATGAACCGCGATTATCTCAGGATCATAAAGAGCGAAAATGTTTGTTATCGCTTCAAGTATGTTTGCCTGGCCTCCGAAAACCGAAGCACCTTCAGTAAACGAACTTGTAGTCGCCATTATCGGATCTTTAAAATGACGGGTAAGTGAGCTTCTATGATAGGCGCAGCATCCCTGTGACCCGTGACTGTGCGGAAGGCATTTGTTGATGCCGAGAGCCGCGTACATCGCTCCCACCGGCTGACAAGTTTTTGCCGGATTGATCGTGAGAGCGCTTCTTTCGGCAACTTGATCTGTTGTGTGTCTTAATAACATAAGAACCTCCCCTATTTATTCCACGCATAGCTTCCTGAAAGTTCAGGAGTTTCCTGCCATGGAGCTTTAACGAGTTTGAAAACGTTAGTGTTCAGAATGCGGTCGATTTCTTTGTAAAAATTGATCGCACCTTTGAATCCCGCATACGGACCGCTGTAGTCATAACTGTGAAGCTGTTTGAGCGGAATGCCCTGCTTCTGAACAACATACTTTTCCTTGATCCCTGCGCAGAAAATATCAGGTCTGTATTTTTCGATTAGAACTTCAGTTTCGTAATGATTAAGATCATCTATTACGAGAGTGTTGTTCTTCATCTCCGGCATCATACCGTCATAATCAGACCATTTGAATCCTTTCTTCGAATACGCTTCGATTTCGGATTCGCTCTTTCTCGGGCTGAATCTCTTATCGTCTTTTTCCACAGTGAGTTCTTCGATGTTTCTTGTATCAGCATCGATTACTATCTCAGGAATTACTTTTCTTCCTTCATAGTCGTCTCTGTGCGCGAATTCGTATCCTGCAGAAAGAGTCTGCATTCCTATTTCGCGGAAAAGATCCTGATAATGATGCGCGCGCGATCCGCCGACAAAAAGCATCGCTGTTTTGCCTTCGCATCTGCTCTTGACGTCAAGACGGACTTTTTCTACTTCAATCATCTCTTCAGCGATTACCTTTTCAACATTAGCCATAAGCTCTTTGTCTCCGAAGTATTCGGCGATTTTTCTGAGAGATTTCGCAGAAGAATCGGCACCTATAAAGTTAACCTTGAACCAAGGAATACCGTATTTCTTTTCCATCATCTCAGCGAGATAGTTGATCGATCTGTGACACATTACGACATTCAGATCGGCAGTGTGAGCTGTAATAAATTCCTCATACTCCGAGTTTCCGCTGAAAGTCGAATGGATAGTAAGACCGCATTTTTCGGCAACACGTTCGATTTCAAAAGCATCACCTCCGATGTTGTACTCACCGAGAATGTTGAATCTGAATTTACCTTCTTTGGGTTTATCAGAAAGACCTACAACATCAGTAAATACTTTGTTGTTGGCGATATGATGTCCCGCAGACTGGCTCACTCCTTTGTATCCTTCGCATGAAAATCCGAAGATATTCACATCAGGAAACTTCTCTTCCATTTCACGGGCAACCGCATGCACGTCGTCTCCGATGAGACCTACTGGACATGTTGAAAAAATCCCGATAGCTTTAGGCTTGAAAAGACCTATTGCCTCTTCGATGGCTTTCTTTAATTTTTTTTCGCCGCCGAAGATAACTTCATCTTCCTGAAGATCCGTAGACATTGTGTACGGCATAAAATTTGGCGCATCATCAGTCTTCGGTCTGGTCTGATTTCTTCTTGTAAGCCAGCTGTAAAACGCACATCCTATCGGCCCGTGAGTAATCTGAAGAATGTCTCTTGTAGGTCCGAGTACAACACCCTTACATCCTGCATAAGCACATCCGCGCATTGTGAGAATTCCCGGAACCGTTCTTGTATTTGCAAGAACTTCAGGAACCACATCACCATTATCAACTTTGTTGATTACAATCTGCTTTGCTCTTTTACGCGCAACTTTCACCGGATACTTCGAGAGCAGTTCTTCTTTAATTTCTTCCGGTTTTATGTTGTTAAAATCTACTTTTTTAGTCATGTTTTCCTCCCTCCGGAATCACGCTTCGTCCAGAGTTTCGTCGCCGGATTCACCGGTTCTGATTCTGATTGAGTCCATTACCGGCATAACGAATATTTTGCCGTCTCCGCTTTTGCCCGTCTGATTCACGCTGATAACTGTTTCCACAACTTTCTTCACGAGTTTGTTAGGAACAACCACGGAAATCATACGCTTGGGTATCAATCTCTGAGTGCTTCCAAGCTGGCTTATCGCTTCTTCGTAACCCTGTTCCGCACCGTGAAGAACGTTAAAATCAACAAGTCCTTTTCCTCGGCCCAGGCAGTCTTTAGCATGCATTGAACTTATGCCGGCTTCAGAGAGGGCGCGCTTGGTCTGATTGATTTTATTCATTCTCACAATCGCCATTACCTCTTTCATGCCTTTGCCTCCGAAATTCCTTCACTTGTTTCTTTTACACCCGAACTAACGGTATAAACTTCTTCAACCGGTGACACGAAAATCTTACCGTCACCGAAGGCTCCCTGCTCACCCGTTCTTGCGGCACCCATAATGGTTTTGATAACAAGATCCTTGTCAGCATCAGGAACAACGATCATAAGAAGTTCTTTAGGTATTTCATCGTAAGTAACATCTCCGATTTTGATACCTCTCTGCTTTCCTCTTCCTGATACGTTCATTTTAGTTACAGCCGGGAAACCCTCCTGCATGAGAGTTTCCATTACAGCATTAACTTTATCCGGTCTTACTATTGCTCTTATCATTAACATGGTTTTATCTCCTTTTTCTCAATTATGCTTCGAGTCCGAACTCTATAAGAAGTTTTTCGAGCTCTTCGGTTTCAAGAGGCGTAGGAATTACAAATTTTGTATTCTTATCAATCGCCTGAGAAAGCATTCTGTACTCATCAGCCTGACCGACAGAAGGATCATATTCGATAACAGTCTTTCTGTTTATCTCGGCTCTTTGAACCATGTTGTCGCGCGGAACAAAGTGAATCATCTGAGTTCCAAGTTTATCAGCAAGCGCCTGAATAAGATCAGCTTCTCTGTCAACCTTACGGCTGTTGCAGATAAGACCTCCGAGACGGACAACTCCCGATTCAGCGAATTTTACGATACCTTTGCAGATATTATTCGCCGCGTACATCGCCATCATCTCGCCCGATACAACTATGTAGATCTCTTCCGCTTTACCGTCACGTATAGGCATCGCGAATCCGCCGCATACAACGTCACCGAGTACATCATAGAAAACATAATCAAGTTCCCATTTGTCGGAATAAGCTCCGAGCTGTTCGAGAAGATTGATTGATGTGATGATACCGCGGCCGGCGCATCCTACGCCCGGCTCAGGTCCGCCCGACTCAACGCAGCGTGTACCTTTAAAACCCGGTTTTACAACATCTTCAAGATCGAGGTCTTCACCTTCCAAGCGGAGTGTATCAAGAACCGTTTTCTGTGAAAGACCGCCGAGAAGAAGTCGTGTCGAATCCGCTTTAGGATCGCATCCAACTACCATTACCTTTTTTCCCGCTTCGGCAAGCGCGGCTACTGTGTTCTGAGTGGTTGTTGATTTTCCAATCCCACCCTTTCCGTAAATTGCTACTTTTCTCATTTTATTCTCCTTAGCAAAAAATCTTTTCAAAGAATACATAACAAGAAGTGTGCCAAGTTTTCGTTAATCTGATTATTATTGCGGAATCAGTTCCTTTGAGTTATTTTTGGCAGATAGTTTACATTCACGAAATATAAGATGGGTGAATATCATCCCGCACTATACGCATTTGCATAATACCGTTTTTTTTCAGAGATGTTACTGCATAAAGAAACGCCGTTAATCCTACATTTCTGTAGGATTAAAAACAGGAATGTAGGATTATTGTAAATTCATGATAAAGTTACATTGATTAAACAATAGAATGCCGAATCCGTTTGACGATTTACTATACGCAGATATTTTATCAATTGAGGTGGTTTATGAAAAAATATTTATCTTTATTATTCGCCGGATTTCTTTCCCTTATATTCATTCAGATACCCGCAAAGGCAAAGACAGAAAAAGAAATCATAACCGTCGCAGCTGCAGCAAATTTAAATCTTCCTTTAAATGAAATTTCAGCCCTTTATAAAAAAGAAACAGGAAAAACCATTACTTTGGTTTTTTCATCTTCAGGGAATCTTTGCGCGCAGATTAAAAACGGAGCTCCCTTTGATCTTTTTATAGCAGCTAATGAAGGCTTTGTAGATTCTCTTATAAAAGATAATTACGCCGAAAGCGGATCAAAAAAAGTTTATGCAATAGGCAGAGCCGCATGCGCCTTTTCTCTTAACTCACCAAAAAGGATAAAAAACCTTGAAGATCTTCTTTCAAAGGATATAAAAAAAATAGCCATCGCCGATCCGTCATACGCCCCATACGGTCAAGCCGCGAAAGAAGCGCTCACGGCATTGGGTCTCTGGGACAAACTAAAAGACAAATTCGTATACGGAAAAGATATTCAGCATTCGTATTCGCTTGTAAAATCCGGAAACACTGAAGCGGGATTCATCGCACTCGCGTCAGTAAAACCGGGTGAAGTCGGATATTTTTTGATCGATTCAAAGCTTCACAAACCTCTAAGTCAGGCTTTATGCATAATTTCTTCGTCAAAAAACAAAAAAGAAACCGAATTGTTCTCAGATTTCATATTAAGCAAAAAAGGAAAACAGATTCTAAAAAAATACGGATTTGATTTTCCGAAGTGATTAGATGTTATGAATGAATTAAATTATTTTCCGCTGATTCTTTCAGTAAAAGTGGCACTCTGTGCCACACTGACATCACTGATTATAGGAATTCCGACTGCATATTTCTTGAGCATGAGCAAAAGCCGCGCGGGAGATGTAATCGATTCACTCATAAATCTTCCGGTAATTCTTCCGCCGACTGTTCTCGGATACTATCTTCTTGTTCTGCTCGGGCGGCAGTCTCCAATTGGAATTTTTCTTGAAAAGAATTTCGATGTTATGATTGTTTTCACACCGGTCGGTGCAGTTATAGCCGCATCAGTTGTCTCCGTTCCGTTTCTCATTAAATCAGCAAAAACATCTTTTTGCGAAATAGACGGCGATCTTTTGAATGCCGCGCGTGTACTTGGCAAGAATGAAATATATATTTTCATCACATTGCTGATTCCTCTTTCATGGCGGGGAATAATAGCCGGAACAACAATGGCGTTCGCGAGAGCTCTTGGCGATTTCGGAACAACTCTAATGGTAGCCGGAAGTATTCCGGACAAAACCCTTACGATGCCCATTGCTATCTATAACGCCCTTCAGGCTGATGACACACGAACAGTAAATATTCTGGTAACAATAATGACAATTTCGGCGTTAACAGTTATTTTCATAATAAGCCGGATCGGCACTAAACGGAAAGGACGCCATGTTTGAAGTAAATATTCAAAAAAAACTTCCGCATTTTGAACTGAACATCTCATTCAGTTTAAAAAACGGTGTTCTCGCGATACTCGGCTCTTCGGGCTGTGGAAAAAGTATGACTCTGAAATGCATTGCCGGAATAACGAATCCCGATTCCGGATATATTACAAATAACGGAAAACATCTGTTTAATTCTGAAAAAAATATATCCCTTCATGCGAGAGAAAGAAAAATCGGTTATGTATTTCAGAATTACGCACTCTTTCCTCATATGACAGTATATCAGAATATATCTTACGGATTAAGCGTGTTTAACAGATCAAAAAATCATTCGGACGTCCGCGCAATCATTGATAAAGTATGTCTTACAGGGCTCGAAAAGCGTTTACCTAACCAGCTTTCGGGCGGGCAGCAGCAGAGGTGCGCGCTTGCAAGAACGTTAATTACAAACCCGGATATTCTCCTGCTTGATGAACCGTTTTCAGCGGCAGACGGGCACACAAAACATATTCTCGAAAGCGAACTTATCGCAATAATAAAAAACAATTTTCATAAACCGGTTCTGCTCGTCACTCATAACATCGAAGAAGCCTACAGACTAAGCGATAAAATAATGATAATTGAAAACGGCAAGTCAGTACAGACTTCATCCAAAAAGGAAATCATTGATCATCCGTCAAGTGTAAACGCGGCAAGAATTACCGGCTGCAAAAACATCTTCCCTGCCGAAATTATTTCTTCATCCGGGAAAGAAACAATAATCAAATGCAGTGAAATGACTATCCATGCGGCAGGCATAGTTCCGGAAAAAGATAATATTTTTATCGGAATACGTGCGCATTACATCAATATTCTTTCTGAACAAACCCAAGGAGAAAACATTTTTTCATGTAAAATCGCTGAAGTAATTGAAGGAATTTTCTCGACAACAGTTATCGCAGAATGCGGCGGAAATTTAATCAGAGCCGAAATAGCTAAAACATCGGATGTACTCAAGGTCTGCCGGAAAAACAAAAAAATGTTCATTCAAATGCCGCCTGACAAAATTTTTTTTATAACGGAATAAAGTCTCCCGTTTTCTCTTTACGCTTGACATCTTAACGAATGTATAGTTTTCCTGAAAGCAGGAGACTTCATGAATTCCGAATCAATCAGAATACTGCACACTTCAGACTGGCATCTCGGCAAACAGCTTAACGGATATCCGCGCCACGCGGAACAAGTTGAAGTAATGGAAGAAATATACTCAATCGCAGAAAATGAGTGCGTTGACGCAGTTATAATTTCAGGCGATATTTTCGATACAGCGAATCCTCCTATAGAATCCACCGAACTTTTATATACAACTCTAAAAAAGCTTTCAAATAACGGCAAACGGGCCGTCATTGCAATCGCGGGAAATCACGATTCACCGGACAGAATTGAAGCCCCCGACTCTCTCGCGCGCGAATGCGGAATAATATTTGCGGGATATCCGAATTCATGTATCCGTCCGTTTGAACTCGACAGCGGGCTTAAAGTTACTGATAGTGATAACGGCTTCTTAAGTCTTATCATCCCCGGAAATGATATTCCTCTCAGAATATTTTTAACTCCGTACGCTAATGAAATCCGGCTCAAAACATATCTCGGAGAACAAAACAGCGAAGAAGAATTAAGAACCGTTCTCATGAACAAGTGGAATGAAACAGCAACAAAATACTGCGACAGCAAAGGCGTCAATATTCTTGCAGCGCATCTGCTTTTCATGAACGAAGACGGCGAGATACCGGAAGAAGGTGATGATGAAAAACCTATTCTGCATATAGGCGGAGCACAGGCAATATTCACAAAAAATATTCCACCGCAGATTCAGTATACCGCAGCAGGGCATCTTCACCGCAAACAGATTATATCAAAAGAAAACTCTCCGGTTGTTTACTCCGGAAGCCCGATTGCATACAGCTTCGGAGAAGCCGACCAGAATAAATATATTGTTATCGCCGATATTAAGCCTTCAGAAAAAGCTTCAATTAAATACGTTGAACTTACAAAAGGCAAAAAACTTCTGCGCGGCCGTTTCGAGACCACAATTGAAGCCGAAAAATGGCTTAAAGAAAACAACGATGCGCTCGTTGAACTTACGATGGCTACAGAAACTTTTCTTTCTGCTGAAGAAAGAAAATGTCTATACGCATCACATGACGGAATCGTCGCATTAATTCCTGATGTCGCAAATAAAAATGAACTCTCACAGAATTCAAAGACAATAGATTTGCAGAAGAACATTGAAGATTTGTTCATCGATTATTTCGTCCATAGAGAAAAAGTAAAACCTTCGGATGATATCATTGCTTTATTCAAAGAAGTCATCGCGGAGGAAAACGAATGATACCTGTAAAACTTTCTTTCAGCGGAATTTATTCATACAGAGAAAAGCAGGAAATCGATTTTACAAAGCTCACCGGCGCCGGAATCTTCGGAATATTCGGACATGTCGGAAGCGGCAAATCCGCAATACTTGAAGCAATAACATTCGCTCTTTACGGAGAAACAGAAAGACTCAATAACCGAGAACGCGGTTCTAACATAATGAATCTTAAATCCGACTCATTGTCGATAGAATTCATTTTCAAAACATCATCCGGAACTTACATGACAACTGTAAGTGTCAAACGCGAAAAAAAACAGTTTTATAAACTTCAAACACCGGACAGACGCGCGTTCAAACAAGACGGCACTGATTGGGAACCTATTGAATATGATACAATCGAAAACATAATCGGAATCAGTTACGATAATTTCAAAAGAACGATAATAATTCCACAGGGCAGATTTCAGGAATTTCTTCAGCTTGAAAACAGCAAAAGAAACCTTATGATGAAAGAACTGTTTCATCTTGAAAAGTATGATCTCGCGGACAAAACCTCAAATCTTGAAAAACGCAATGAAACGGAACTCGAAAACATCGAAGGTCAGCTCAAACAGTTAGGAGACATCACTCCTGAAAAATTTGATTCTATAGCTGAAAACATCAAAATACTTAAAACAAAACTTGATAAAGATTTAAAACAGCAGAAACTACTAAGAGAAAAAAAAGCTGAATGGGATACTCTCAAAAATCTGATAGAAAAAGAAAAGAAAGCAATAGAAGCGTTTAATGCACTGCAAAAGCAAAAAGAGTCATTTGATAAACTTGAAATTTCAATTAACGATAGAGAATACTGCATAGTATATTTCAAACCCGCGCTTGACGCGCTGAAAAACTCCCAATTAAAAATGAAAAGATATTCAGAAGAAATTCAGTTAAAAGAAACTGAATCGAATAAACTTTCAAAGGAAATCGAAGATAAAGACACAGTTCTTCATGAAGCTGAAAAAGAATATTCAGAAAAAGAAACATACAAACGCAAAGCAGAAGAATTTGAAGCAATAATAGAACTTAGAAAATATCAGGATGATGCTGAAAAACTCAAAGCGCGTATAGACATAGGAAAATCAGAATGCCTGAAACTGAGAAACGAAATAGAATCAAAAAAAGCCGAAAGAACAGTTCAGTCAGACGAAATAAAGATACAAAGACTTTCTCTTACCGATATCGCAAGTCTCACAAACGCGTCAAACTGGTTTTCCAATAATGAAGGATATCTTAAAGATCTTGAAATAATAGATAAAGAACATGACACAGTCAAAAACGATATTGCAAAACTCATTAAGAAAAAGAATGATCTATTTGCAAAAAATAATCTAACAGAACTCAAAGACATTGAAGATTTTTCAAAGTCAGCAGAATCGATAGAACAGAATATTTCAAAAGCAAAAAAGAATCTGGAACTTATAATAAAAGAATTGGAAGAACTTAATACCGTAAAGAAAATATCGGATTACGCTGCAAATCTTCACGAAGGAGAAGCATGCCCTCTTTGCGGATCAAAGGAACATCCGTCACCTGCGAAACCGGCAGATATTTCTGAGCAAATATCTGCCTCCAAATCAATGAAAGATAAACTTGAAGAGCATATTGACAATCTCGGTTCCGTTTCGAAAGAACTTTCCAATATTCACGCTCTGTATAATGCTAAACAGGAAGAGCTTCTTAAAACAGAAAACAAAAAGGCAAATCATCTTATTAAAATCAATGAACACCAAAAACTTTTCATCTGGAGTGACCTGAGCGATAAAAGCAGCGTTATGCTGAAACTAGAAGAAGCTGAAAAAACAAATAAATTAGTTATTGAAAAAGATAAATCTCTTGAGAATCTTAATTCTGAAATAGATTCACTTGAAAAAAAAGAAAAAAGCTACATCCAGCGATTTGAAGATATACAATCTGAATATGAAAGCAAGAACAGCAATTGCGATAAGCTTAAAGGCAGAATAACGCTGCTTGATTTAAATGAATTTCAAATCGCGACTGATTCTGATTTAACAGCAAACAGAAATGATTTTATTAAAAAATATGAAAACGCTGAATCAAGATACAAAGACGCACTTAACGCGCGCGAACAGCTCACAGGAAGAATTCAAACTTTAACCGCAGAAATTTCAACACGCCGCAAAGACATATTACACGAATCAGCAGAAATCGAAAGAGCCGAAAAAGAAATCAAAACGAAGCTTAAAGATAATAGATTTTCATCAGTTGCTGATATTGAATCAATTCTTTCAAGCGAAAGTAATATTGCCCAAGACAGAAAACTTTTAAACAATTACCGTGAGAATTTCAGCATAGCAAATAACGGATTAAACTCCATAAAATCGGAGATTAACGGCAGAACCTATGACGAAGAACTCCATAATCAAACAGACAAGGAATTCGAAGAAATTGAAAATTCGATTAAATCTTCTAGCCGCGAAATAGTAATTCTCGAGACAGAAGAAATAAAACTTTCCGAAGATTTGAAGAAGATAAAAGAAATAACCACTCAAAAGGAAAAACTTCTCTTGAGAAAAGATAATATTAAAACACTTAAGAATCTTTTCAAGGCAAACGGATTTGTTGACTACGTTTCTTCAGTTTATCTCAATAATATTTGCCAAAGTGCCAATGAAAGATTTTACCGTTTAACACGGCAGAAACTTTCACTTGAACTTACGGAAGATAACAGCTTCATAATACGCGATTTTTTAAACGACGGAAAAACACGAAGTGCAAAAACTCTTTCAGGCGGACAGACATTTCAGGCGGCTCTTTCTCTTTCACTCGCGCTTGCGGATGACATTCACAAGATCAGCGGCGCAGAAGAGAACTTCTTCTTCCTTGACGAAGGATTCGGTTCGCTCGACAAAGAATCACTTAATATTGTATTTGATACTTTGAAAGCACTTAGAAAAGAAAAACGCATCGTAGGAGTTATTTCACATGTTGAAGATATGCAGGAAGAAATCGACACCTATCTCAGAATCGAAAACACGGAAAATAACGGAAGCGTTATCAAAACTTCCTGGAATGAATAAAACTATCCCAATATCTTTTTCAATAGTTTAAGCTTTTTATCCGTGTACGGCGGATATCTGAGATTTATATCAATCGCGTTTGATTTTTTTATTATGCCTTTATAATGCGTGAAAGTCTCAAAGGATTTTATTCCATGATATGATCCCATTCCGCTCGAACCTACTCCTCCGAACGGAATATATGCTGAACCTGCGTTGATAATGGTATCATTGACCGCTCCGCTTCCGAATGAAACAGTCATCATAATTTCACTTTCTGTTGTTTTACTTTTTGAAAAAAGATAAAGCGCGAGAGGTTTTGAACTTTTTTTAATTATGTCCAAAACAGAATCCAGGTCGGAATAATTTATAACAGGAAGAATCGGACCGAAAATTTCTTCATTCATGACAGGGCTCTCCCATGTCGGAGAATTAATAATCGTCGGAGAAATATACTTTTCTTTTTCATCAGAATCTCCGCCGAAATAAATACTGCAGTCCTTCATTAGTCCGATAAGTCTTGCGGTATGTCTTTCATTTATAATTCGTGCATAATCCGGACTCTTTCGAGGCTCAGTTCCGTAAAACTTATTTATATAATGAACCATGCGCTTTTTAAGCTCTTCGGATACACTTTCATCAACAAGAATATAATCAGGCGCAACGCATGTCTGGCCGGCGTTTAAGAATTTTCCCCACACGATACGTTTTGCGGACAGATCGATGTCAGCAGTCTTATCTACTATGCAGGGAGACTTTCCTCCAAGCTCAAGTGTAACCGGCGTTAAATTTTCGGAAGCCTTCCGCATCACTATTTTTCCGACGTTTTCACCGCCGGTATAAAAAATGTAGTCAAACTTTTCATCAAGAAGAGCCTCACTTACTTCACGTCCGCCGTTGACAACACAGACATGGCCGGGCATAAAGGATTCAGCTATAATCTCCGCGATAATTTCTGACGTATTCGGAGAAAGTTCAGACGGCTTAATCACGGCGCAATTTCCGGCGGCAACCGCTCCTATCAAAGGAGAAAGCGCAAGCTGAAAAGGATAATTCCATGGACTGATTACAAGCACATTGCCGTACGGCTCGGGCACGATATAAGAAGATGACCTAAAATGAAAAACAGGAGTTTTCGCTCTTTTAATTTTTGCCAGTTTGACGGTACGCTTCAGCATGAATTTTATTTCATCTTCAATAATTCCGCTTTCAGTTATGAAGGACTCAAACAACGGCTTCTTAAAATCTTTTGCAATAGCTTCCGCTATTTCCGATTCTCTTTTTTTTATAACAGAAAGAAGTTTTTTTAAACTCTTTTTCCGAAATGAAACATCCAATGTTGCACCTGAGTAAAAATAATCCTTCTGTTCATTCACAATCTTCTTAATCATGCTTCCTCCTATTTCAAAGAAAGAGAAAATACCGCATTTCTAAGTTCAAAAAGTTCATAACTATAATTTTCTTCATCGTCAATTTTATCCAAAAGCCGTTCAACCTTGGTCTTTGAATCAAGATCGAATGATTCCGCAGCAGAAACCCCGTCATCCGTTTCCTTCTTTTCTCTAATTTTATAAACCAGATACGCCGCGGCATATCCTTGAATAAAATATTTCTCCATATCGTTGCCGATACTTTCAAGCTCATCGAAAACCTCATAAAAATCTTTCTGACCGACTGCAACCGCAAGATTCATGTGAACTTCACCGGAGCGGGAAATATCTCTCGAAAGAATGTCTTCATAAACAGGAATACGTTCTCCGGAATTCTGGATCATGAAAAAAACATAACCTGCACGAATCATTTTATCTTTGGTAATTGAATAACCCGATTCCTGATCATTTTTATATGATACCGAATTCGTCTGAATCATATTGACGTCTTCATCTGTTATTGCTTTCACAATCATTGAATCCGTTTTAACCTTAAATTCTTCGATATCATCACCTGAACCGAAAATTCCGTCTGCAGCAAAAAAAGCTATTACACCGAACACAACAATAACAATCGCAGGCGCAAGGTACTTTCTGAAATCAAATGAAAAATTAAACTTTGGAAGAACTCTTTCTTTCGCGTTTACTGTACGTAAATTTTCTGAAAGTTTCAAATTCTTTTTACGCGAAGCTTCAATTATTTCTCTGATCATTGTTCGGCATTCGGAACACTCGGAAATATGGGCGATTAATAGTTTATCCGAATCGACCTCAGTTCCTTTATCCGCGAAGTAAACCGCTTCGTCAAAACTCAGGCATTGACCGGGTGATGCTTTCTCTTCACCATGCAGAACAGCACTGCACAGAAGAATCTCGGCATTATCTTTTTTCTTAATGTCTGCGACACTATTGCCTTCTATGCGGGCATTTATATATTTCAGAATATCCATCAGTAAACTCCGTAATAGCTGTCAATTGCCTTCATTATTCTAGGCATTTGCTCATCTTTCATTTCTTTAAGTATTTTTGCAAAAATCTTTGAAGAGTCAGCAATTTTCAAAAGCGAATCAATTTCCTTAAAACTCATTTTTTCTTTCACCCGCATAACGTATACGGCGGATTCTTCAGGCTTCAAAGACTTTTTCCAATCTGCTGCTATATCACAGGCAGAAACAAAAAGTTCGCGGCGTTCAAGAGAAAGAAACTCCATATCGGGATATACGGCTTTCGAATAATCCGCAAAATGCTGATGAGGATTTTTTATTTTTTTTATTATTTTATTTTTATAGAGATACTCATAAGTTTTTTCTCTTGTTAATGCGGAAAGATATATCTCGAAAGAATATTCACCATTGTATTTCTTCACAAATCTGAATCCGCTTTTCGATATTTCAGCTATTACAATCTGAAATATGCGATCGTGATGAAAAACATCTACAGAATTTTTATCAAGATAATACATTATGGATCCGGAAACATTTTCTGCATAGTTATCCATAATCAGTTTTTCTATTTCCGGCTCATTTAAAAGCTTTATCCTGTCTGCCAAATTTTTTTCATTTTGAGTATTGGCGCCTCTTTTGGCAAAACTCATAATTCCCCCTTATCTATCACTAAAAGCAATTGCACTCTAATGAGCTTCAGCCCAGTTATCGGCAGTCTTTATATCAACAACAACCGGTACATCAAGTTTCATCGCATTCTCCATTCTGTTCCGCACAATAGAGCTCACTTCATCAATTTCACTTTCATGAGTTTCAACAACAAGCTCGTCATGAACCTGAAGTATTATTCGCGACTTCATTTTCTTAATGATAAAATCCGAATGAATATCGCGCATAGCAATCTTAATCATATCGGCAGATGAACCCTGAATGGGAGTATTGATCGCTATTCGTTCAGCACCTTCACGTCTAAATGAAACTGACGAAGCGATATCCGGAATATAGCGCCTTCTTCCGCATAGAGTTTCAACATATCCTTTTTCAAGAGCAAATGCGGTGATGTGGTCGATATAATCGCGAAACTTCGGATATGTTTCATAATATTTCTCGATAAATACTTTCGCGTCGCTCATGGAAATATCAGCCTGCTGAGAAAGCCCGTAAGGAGTCACTCCGTAAATTGTAGCGAAATTTATTATCTTTGCCTGACGGCGCATCTGAGGAGTTACTTCATCGGCACTCACACCGAAAACGCTTGATGCCGTCATATTATGAATATCAATTTTTTCTGTGAATGCTTTTTTCATATTAGCGTCACCCGTAATATGCGCGGCGAGACGTAATTCTATCTGCGAATAATCCGCCGAAAGCAGAATATAACCTTTCTCCGGAACAAAACCTCTTCTGACTTTTTTTACAAAATCACTTTTTGCCGGAATATTCTGAAGATTAGGCTCTGTTGAGGAAAGACGCCCGGTTGAAACAATCGTCTGATTATAGCTCGTATGAACCCTGCCCGTACGCTCATTCACAAGAAGAGGAATCGGAGCAATGTAGGTTCCATTCAGTTTATTGTAAATACGATAATCGATAATATGATCGATTATTTCATGTGAACCTTTAAGAGATTCGAGAACTGATATATCGGTAGAATAACCAGTTTTTGTTTTCTTTGAACTCTTGAGACCGAGTTTTTCAAAAAGAAGTACTGCAAGCTCTTTCGTAGAATTCAGATTAAGCTTACCGCCCGCAAGAGAATAAATCTTTTCTTCGCATTCATTCATCAATGATGAAAGATGGCTTGAAAGATACGCGAAATGAGCTTTGTCGATTTTTACTCCGCAATACTCCATATCCGCAAGCACATCAACCAAAGGCATTTCAATATCATAAAACAGTTTATTCAGGCTCTCTTCTGCTTCAATCCGCGGTTTGAGATAATGATAGAGCCTCAACGCAATATCCGTATCTTCGGCGGCATATTCAGAAATTTTATCAAGCGGAACATCACGGATATCCAGTCTGTTCTTCCCCGTTCCGGTGATATCATCGTAGGTTATGGTTTTATAATTCAGATAATCCAGCGCCATATCATCAAGATTATGCCTGCGCCTGTCGTTTTCAAGAACGTATGAAGCGATCATCGTGTCAAAAATTACACCTCTGACATTAATACCTGCATTGCGGTAAACGAGAATATCGTACTTGATATTCTGACCTATTTTCTTTATCGAATCATCTTCGAGAATTTCCTTAATGAGCGAAAGAGCTTCTTCAAATGAAAATTCAGTTCTCTTTTCTGAAAATAAATCTGCCTGGTCAGCAGGAATATACCAACCCTGTTTTTCTTCAATCGAAAATGAAACACCGACTATTGAGGCTTCCATCGGTTTGACGGAAGTCGTTTCTGTGTCGATTGAAACGAGACCCTTCCCTCTTATTGAAGTAATCATC
>JAEWVM010000179.1 GCA_023396615.1 Spirochaetota bacterium
CGCGGTGAGCATTGATGTAAGAAGTAGTTACAGCATCTCGTAGTAATTTAATGAAGCGCCCGACATAAATTTAATATTTATTTTTCATTATCAGACCAGTCACATATTATTGGTGCACCATTTTTCCATCCCATTTTATAACATTTAATCTTGCTTCCCTTGCAACGTTCAGATATTATACTGTGGTATTTGTTAGGAGTTCTATGTCCTATTATGATTCCGAATAAAGAATCTGAAATATCAAAATAATTATCGGAAATATCATTTGTTAGCAATCGGCATTCCGCTTCATCTCGATAATCTACGTTTTTTGTATAAAATAAGAATGAAAAATATTTTTTAATGTAACTATCAATATATTCTTCGCGATTATTTTTTACTTTTTCAATATCGAGAGTTTCTATATCATGAATAACTGGATCATTTTCGTCAAAATATCGATAAGAGACATTTCCTAAGGAATATTGGTGGTTTTGACTAACTATATTTGATATTCTATCTCTTTGAAAAATGAAACACAATCCACTGTTGTTATCTGCATATTGTGTCCACATTCGACTTCGCTTCCAAGCAGGTTGAAATAAGTCTGTTTCTTTTCCAACGTAATTTTGATCAAACACCTTTGGTTTAATATTTGAACAGAAGCAAATTATTCCATATTTCTTTTTAATTTGTTCATTAAGCTGTTCAGAGATATCTTCTCCCCAAAGATCAAGAGGATCATCATAATTGACAAATTTATGAAATATTTTAGAATATTCTTTCGCATCGTTTAAGTTTACTAAACTATTAAATTTTAAACGCTTATTGGCTATAATATAATCCAGCCCAGTCAATGTCTTTGTGAAATGGAACATTAAATTCGTATCATCGATATCCATTAAAAACTTCCTTCTATCCGAGCTTTTCACTTAACTCTATAAAACTAACCGCAATACACAAAACTTCCATGCTTGACGTGATAGACGTACATTAATTCATTAAATCAGTTCTTTTCACAAACGCCTAACAGTATTCAAACATACCAAAGCCAATACACCGAAAAGCACTATAGAATATGCCGCTCAATGATCATTAAAATCTTTATTCATAATGTTTTCTCGAATGTCAAATTCAAAATAATCCATCTGCCGCAGAAAAAATTACGCGTATGCTGAGCGAAGCGAATAAACGCGTAATGATATTTTATAATGAATGATTTCTAAAATCAAGAAAGTGCGCTAAGCACTACAGGAAAAGATGAATGTAAACAAAATCATTAAAACGTCCGACGGAGTCGGACTCAACTCGGGCGACCGCAACATCCGGCGAAAAGCCGGTGCGAGGAATTCGCCCGATAAAGAGCGGGCGGGGATTTCAAAAGGGGCGGGGCTGGCGACTGAAGCCCGGTCCCTTTTGATCTTATCGCATGACACCATGCGAAACTTAATCCACCAACATTTCTTTTATAACTGCTTTTATCTTCGTAACCGTTTTCTTGTCAAGGTTGCCTAATTTTTTAATTATTCTTACTTTGTCTATCGTTCTAATCTGATCTATGACTATCCATCCATCCTTTAAATTAAAATTTGTTTTAACACGAGACGGATAGTCATGTCCTTTTGTTGTCATTGGCGCAATGATTATTGTTGAAATATTATGATTCATTTCATTCGGCGAGATTACGGTACATGGCCGGCTTTTTTTAATTTCATGACCGACTGTTGGGTCAAGATTTACCAACACAACATCATATTGATCTATTACCATTCGAAATCTTCCTGCTCGATATCCAATGAATCATCAATAAGCAAAGAGTCGTGTTTATTTTCAGACATTTCTTTGAACTTTTTCGACCATTCTCTTCTGGGTGTTTCTTTTACAGGAATAATAACGATTTTCTGATTTTCAATCTTCATTTCAACTTCTGTTCCGATATGACATTGGGATAGAACTGAAGCAGGGATTCGTATCCCTTTCGAGTTTCCTATTTGTACAATATTGACTTTCATAATGAATAACCTATCGATCATTTAACGTAATCACAATATAGTTACATGTCAACTGTTTAATTTCTTCAAACCAGCTCTTTCCCCTAACCTCATTCCGCCGTATTCGAGCAAACCAAAATCAATACAAGTTTGTAGCACCATAAAATATACCATTTTATAACGATTGAAATCTGCATGCTTAGTGATTACAGAAATTTCAAACCCAAAACAAAGCACCTGACGTGGAAAAAAGATGAATGAAAACAAAATCATTAAAACGTCCGACGCAGTCGGACACAATTCGGGCGACCGCAGCGTCCGGCGAAAAGCCGGTGCGAGGAATTCGCCCGATAAAGAGCGGGCGGGGATTTCAAAGGGATGAGGAGCGGCGACTGAGCCCCTCGTCCCTTTGAATATTCTTGCATGATCCATGCAAAAAACGAATACATAAGGCGAAGCCTTATGAAGTACGCCTGACTCTCAGGCGATACGACAGCCTTATGCAACAAGTCCGGTGACCGGACACATCGGATTTAAAAGGTGCTCTGCACCTTTTATGTATCACATGACACCATGCGATTAAACCCAATTCTCCATTCTTAATTTCTTAACCTTTGAAAATTCCTTCAAATTATTAGAAACCAAAATTAAATCTAACGATATTGCTTGTGCAGCTAATAAATAATCCATAGCTCCGATCGGTTGACCGGCTTTCTCCAAGTCAGCTCTGATAATTCCATATTCTTTTGCCGCTTTAAAATCATAATCAATCATTTGAAACGGCAACAAGAATTCAATTAATGCAATTCGGCTTTTTTCGGAATTCATACTTTTATTGATGCCGTATTCGAGTTCAGAAACCGTAATTGAAGATATGGCAATATCATCTATTTCATAATTCGATAACCGCTGTATAACAGAAACGGGTCTTTTATTGATTATATAAATACATATGTTTGTATCAAGAAGATACTTCATTCGATATTTTCTCTCGCTTCAATGTCAGGTTGAATCCGCTCAGACATAAAATTTTCAGGAAACTTCTCCAGACTTTTTGAAAAATTATCCCAAACTTTATCTTTCGGTATAAGAATAACCATATCATCAATCCGTTTAACGAATACTGATTCGGTTAAAAATCTATATTCCTTGGGCAATCTAACGGCCTGACTCCTTCCGGTTGTAAATATTTTTGCTGCGTCCATGATATTATCCCCCATTCATCTGATAGATATCATGATACATATCAAATGACAAAGTATCAAGTCTTTTTTTATCATTGGATTCAGTGACGGGATTGGATTGATAAAATGGTTGGCGATAACTATTGAAAAATAATTCGCCATCATCCGGTGAATTTATTGAAAGCCAAATCCAAAACAAACCAACTGGGGTGGAAATACTGCGTGCACCCTCACCTCGAATGAATTCGCTATTGATTTCAGTCGATTATTTCTCTTTCTCAACGGACTTCCTCGTTCGTTTCGATTTATCATTTCATGGTGCGCTTAGCACCCACCACTGAAGTAAATATTGCAGTGTCCCGCTATGGTCTTCGTGGATTGACCCTTTTTGTTGGACAAAAATATTTTTACTTATGAAATTGACTCCCTGAATTCGACGGGAGAAAGCCAACCTAATTTCTTCTTAATCCTTACATTGTTATAGGAATCTATATAGTCATTTATTTTCTTAATCATCTTCGCTGCTGGCAATAACTTATTTTCTTTTTCCAAATAGATCGTTTCACATTTCAGAGTTCCAAAAAAATTTTCCATGCAGGCATTGTCCCAACA
>JAEWVM010000182.1 GCA_023396615.1 Spirochaetota bacterium
GCCGAAATACTGCCTGAAGACGAAACCGAGTGTAGACGCTATCAAAATCAGCACAGCCATCGTTTCAGGCTTTGCACCGTAATATTTTATGAGAAGAAGAGGCGCGAAAGTCAAAAATATCTGCTTACGGGCGCCGAAGATCATGTTAAGAATATAATACAAAGTGTATTTCTTATTAAAAACGAATCTCTTTTTTTCTTCATGACGCTCGTGATCCAAACGCATCCTGTAAAAGAAAAAAGAAGATATTACCGCCGCGAGAGCAGCAATTGCATAAAGCCATTTGTAAAGCAGACCTGGTTCCGTAGAACGGTTAGTTGAAGCAATAATCCAGACGATAAAAGAACCGAGTATCATTGCAAGATTACGGATTCCCGAAAGCTGACCCAGTCTTTTTCCGTGTTTGCCGTCTTTAGCAAGATGAAGCCCCATAGTGTTTTCGACAGGCATAAACAAATGATCAGCCATGCTCCACATAACCATCCATATCAGCATCACTGATATCGAAGGAGAAAGGAAAGAAAGCCCCATGACACCCATTGCAGAAAGTAAACCGACTGCAACAGCCCAGAATCTCATAGAAAAAGAAGCAATCATTCCGGTCACTATAACAAGAATAAATCCCGGAAGCTCACGGGGAATTTCCAGAAAACCACGTTTATCAGGGGTTAACGAGAAAATATCTTCTATATAATTATTAAATGTTGTAGTTAAGATACCGTTATTTATCCCTAAAAAAAGAACAGCTATCAGAAAATACTTCAGATTCGGATCTAATTGATTAATTTTAGAAATAGTCTTGCGCAGCATAATATCTCCAGGCGGCAATCTTTCATTTTTATTGTCATTTTTACATAATCTTTTTATAAAACCTCACATATATTATTGCTGTTTTTGTCATCAATTTTATGGTTAAATTCTAAATTGTACGGCAAATTATTTTTTGTTGACAAAAGTTAAGTCTCAATTATAGTCTCAACATAGTGTGAGTATTGGAGGTTTTAGATGGCAGGTTATGGTTTTAAAGATATCAGCAATATTAAAGGTCAGGAAGAAGATGTTCTGAAATACATCGTTGCCGAAGGCTGGGAAATGCTTAAGAAAGTAAACTGGGATGACAGAGATTATTGTGTTTACAATCCTAAGAAAAGAGTACAGTATCCGGTTGCAAAATCGTTTCAGACTTTTTTTGAAAATGAAGGCTGGAGAGTCGACATTCTCGAAAAAGCTTGCAATATGAAGTTTACTATTTACAAACCTACTAAGTAATTTCCGGCGGGCACATGCCCGCTTTTTTTTTATTTGTCTTGCAAATTTTACACATACGGTCTATACTCTAAAAAAAAGTATCGGGGCTTAGTATGACCAAAGACAAGTTCGGTTTCTTCAAACGTCTTAAGATTAGAACTAAATTGATAATAATCGTATCTTTAGTAATAATAACCGCTCTCACGGTTATGACCGTAATCGCGACAGTGTTTTTCAAAAATGACATGCAGCGTACGATTGAAACTAACAACAACCGGACGACATCCATAATCTCCCAAAAAGTCGAATCCGACATGTTTTCCATCGCCGACAAACTTAATTTAATGGCTTCCGCAATGAATCAGGAGTTTAAGAGCGAAGAACAGAAATATTTATTCGCAAAAAACTTTTTTACAAATGATAACACTCTTCTCTATCTAGCAATTATCCGCAAATCTGATGACAATAAACTGATTATAACAAGATCAATTGAAAACAGAGACTTCATGCAGAATAATCAGATTTCCATTGATGATTTCAACAGAATAAATCAGGAGTTTTCCGATTCCTTCTTGAGGGCTTTTTCAAATGAATTTATGGCATTTAATGTTTCAAGAGGATTCAAAAATCCTGTACTTGCAATATCTTTTCCATTTAAAAAAAGCGACAATGGAGAAGTTGAATCAACACTTGCATGCTATATAAAACTCGAAAGATTTCTGCCTTCATTTGCTCAGACTTCAGACAGTACGACAACATTTATGGTAAACGGAGACGGAGAAGTACTTGCACATCATGATGCAGCAATAGTACTCAACCACGGAAACTTTATAAAATCTCCGATAGTTCAGCAGATGCTCAAGAGCAAATCACCGAACAGCACCATACGTTATTCTGATTCTGATAAAAAAACTCATTTGGGTTCATTCAGCAAGATCGGATTCGGCGGAATAGGTATAATCGCGACTATAGAGGAAAGTAAAGCTTTTGAAGGCGTTTACGCTATCCAAAGAATCAACGTTTACATACTGGGAATTACTCTTTCCGTCGCAATTCTTTTCGTATATTTTTTCGCGAAAACATTTTCGACTCCTCTGCTAAAACTTCTGCATGCTACCAATGAAATCGAGAAGGGAAACTTCAGAGTAGAAATCAAACCTTCTTCCGGAGATGAAATCGGTCAGTTAACCGGTTCGTTTGTTCACATGGGACTGGGACTGGAAGAACGTGAGAAAGTTAAAAACATTCTAGGGAACATGGTAGATCCGGTTGTAGTTAACGAAGCAATGAAAGATCTTGGCGCTTTAAAGCGCGGATCAGAAAAAGAAATTACAGCATTCTTTTCCGACGTCGCGAGTTTTTCAACAATCAGTGAAAAACTTCATTCAGCAGATCTCGCCTCTCTTTTGAACGAATATCTTTCTTCAATGACAATAATTCTCAAAAACTATGACGGAGTCCTCGATAAATATATAGGTGATGCAATAGTCGGAATTTTTAATGCTCCGGTAGATGTTTCAGATCATCAGACTAAAGCCTGTCTTGCTTCCATAGATATGATAGCAAAACTTCACGACTTGCGCGCTTTCTGGAAATCAAAAAACGCATATATTTCTGAAGCAAGAGAAATGGACATAAGAATAGGACTCAACACGGGACCTGCCAAAGTAGGCTTCATGGGAACAGACGCCCTCGCCTCCTACACGATGATGGGTGATACCGTCAACCTCGCAGCGCGTCTTGAAGCCGCGGGCAAAGATTACGGAACAAACATTCTCATCACAGAAATGATTAAAGATCACACAGGCGGAACATGCTTTACGCGCGAACTTGATCTTGTAAGAGTTAAGGGTAAAAATGAACCCGTAAAACTTTATGAGCTGATATGCAGAAAAACCGACGCAACTCCGAACTTAGTCGATCACGTAAAACTATACGAAGAAGGATTTAAACTTTATCTGGCAAGGGAATGGGATTCTGCAATAGCCAAATTATCTGAAAGTGAAAAAGCTAAGGGCCGCAAAGACAAATCTGCCCGCATGCTTGCTGAAAGATGCGAGCTTTACAAGATTACTCCTCCTGATTCTGCTTGGGACGGCGTGTTCACGAGAACTCACAAATAGGTAATGGTATGAATTCTATTTTTTCTGATATTATTGCAGTCTTTTCAAGTTTTACCGCAGCTGCCGTATTCTCGGTACTTCTTTATTCAGATCTGAACAAAGATCTAAAAGCCGAAAATTCTAAACAGATAGGTACTGTATCTTTCAAGAAAAAAAGCGCTCTCCGTAAATATTCAAAACAGGCCATTTGGTCAACCATTGATCAAAATTCACCAGTCTACAATAATGATTCAATTAAAACCGAAGAAGGCTCAGAAGCAGTAGTTCATTTATCTGACGGAACAGATATAAACATGGACGAAAATTCGCTAATTTTATTTTCTCAGGATAGAAATAAAATAGATATTAACTTTGAACAAGGTTCAATTTTTGCCCAAAGATCCGGAGCTTCAGCGGATACCGAGCTAAACATCAAATCAGGCAACTCCATCATCTCAATAGAAACTGCCGATGCTCAGATTTCCAAATCGTCATCATCAGACATCAATATGTCTGTATCTTCCGGAAGTGCGAAATACATAACTCCTGGCGGAGAAGTCGCCATCGGTCAAAATCAGATGCTTATGATTACCAATAACTCAAACAATCCGCAGCTGATTGAACAGCAGATTATTTTAAAGTCTCCTGATAATAATAAAATAATTATTTCCGATATAAACAGCTTCAATGTTACATTTTCACATTCAGAAGAAGAAAACCGGAATTCATCTATAGAAATATCTACAAAGCGCGATTTTTCCGATAATCTTAAAATATATACTAATCAGAAATCCATAAAATTGTCAGAAGGAAGATATTTCTGGAGAGTCAAAAGTAAAACCGCAAGCGGCGATATAACACTCAGCGAAACCCGCCGGCTTCTGCTTATAAAGGATACACCGGTATATCCCGCTAATCCTGCGAATAATTCTTCCATATATTTCGATTCAACTCTTCCTTTAATAAATTTCAGATGGAGCAGAAACGAAATCGCTTCCAGTTATATTCTGGAAATAGCCGAAGATGAAACTTTTTCATCTGTAATTAAATCAATTCAGACAGCGCAAACTCAGATCGCTCTCGATGATATTCCGGAAGGAAAATATTACTGGAGAATCAAAACTAAAATTAACATTGCTTCTCTCAGCGGTTATGAATCCAAAAGCCGCCCTGCACTTTTCAAGGTAACAAAAAAAACAGATGCTGTTCCGCCTACTCTTCAGGTTCCGGACAATGCAAAATTCGGATCTGCAACTGCCGAAAAAAACGGAATAACACTCAGCTGGAAACAGGATCCTTCAATCGCCCGTTATGATGTTGTTGTTGCATCCGATGAAGCTTTTTCTGACATAATTTTTTCAGGCAAAACAGATACTAACTATATCAAAATAAAAGGTAATCTTAAGAAACAAACATATTACTGGAAAGTAAAAGAAGATAATCCAGATAAAGAAACAGCTTACTCCGAAATCCGCAAATTTTCTCTTATAGATGCAGAAGCGCCAAATCTTTCATTCCCGGCAAATAACACCGCAAAAGAGCTAGAAGAAACAGAGACCGCAGCAGAAATACCTTTCGGATGGACAAATATTCCTGATGTCGTTTACAGTCTTGAGATATCAAAAGATTCACAGTTTCTGGCTGTTGTCTTCAGAAAAACTTTCAACACAAACTCAACTCCAGCTTTGAAATTGCAGCCTGGTCAGTATTTTTGGAAAGTTAAAACATATGACTCCGGACAGAATGAACTTTCAGTCACTAATGTTAACACATTCAATATCAGCAAAAAAACGAAACTGACTTCTGACTTGGTAAAAACTGACGGAAAAATCCTCGGCGGAACCGTTGCAGCAGAAACAGTTAAACCTGAAATCCCCAAAAATGAAACATCTCTTGAGATTATTACCAAGGTAAGACACGCGGATATATATATAGACGGAAAACTGGCGGGCAAACATTCAGTAAAAATCAATGCCGAACACAGCAAAAATTTAACAATTTTAATTAAAGCTTTCGGTTACGAAACATACAAACAGTCTATTTCGCTTACAAAAGATGAAAAACGAAAACTTCAGATCAATTTGATGGAAGACTCAGCTCAATACCGTATACGATGGACCTTTGCAAGCAGTCTTAGTCAGATAATGCGTCCGCTGATAACTGAAAAATCCATAATCTCTATGTCGGAAAACAAGACTCTTTTTTCACATAATTTCAACGGCACTCTTAAATGGAAAATAAATCTTGCCGCTGTAATAAAATCGCGGCCGGTTATTTATAAAAATTCGATTTTCATTATAGATGTCAACAGCAACTTTTATTCAATTGATGCCGAAAAAGGAGAAATTCTCTGGAAAAAAGAAATTGAAGGTCCTATTCTATTTGAAACAGAGCCTCTTTTGATAGATAAATATATTTATTTTGCAACAACATACGGATACCTTTACTCTTTTAGTCATAATGGAAATCTCAACTATAGAAAAGAACTATCCGGCGGAGTATATTCTTCTCTTGCATACTATGCCAAAAAAGATTATCTGATAGCCGGCACGGATCAATCAAAGGTATTTTTTCTGCAGAGATCAAACGGAAACCAAAAATGGATTTTCGAAACTGAAAGCAGAATTGCCAACGCCTCACCGATGATATCAGAAAATATTCTTTACATTCCGACAATCAACGGCACTTTATATGCTGTATCAATTGATGAAGAAAAGGAACTCTGGCGGTTTAAGTCAGAATCTAACATATCAACGACTCCGCTCGTAATAGATGACATGATGTTCTTGGGCAATTCAACAGGAACATTTTATGCATTGAACCGCATTACCGGTGAAAAGATTTGGGACAAGAAATTATCTTCTTCTCAAATTTATCAGCCGTTTATGATGGATTCAAAAATGTACATTTCTGCCGGAAATAATCTTTATTCATTATCCATTCCTAAAGAAGGAAAAATAGCATGGACTTTCGGATTTGAAACAAGAGTCAGCACTGCTCCTTCAGCGATGGGCAACCACATATTTGTCGGACTTGCAAATGGAATTCTCTACAGTCTAAAAGAGGATATCTATAAAGATTGAAAATCCAGCCACTGGCAGTTATCAAGAATTTCAGAATATCCGAAAGATGATTTATAATTCATCTTCGGATGATTTTTGATAAAGAATCCCAGATAAAGATAATCAAATCCGATTTCTCTGCACTTTTCAATCATGGAAAGAACTGCAAATATTCCAGGAGCCCTCTTGATAAAAAATGGATCATAGGCCGTATATACTGCCGACATCGACCTCTCTCCAAAATCAACAGTGCTGAAGGAAACGATTCTTCCTGATTCCGTAGTCACTTCGCATTCAGCAGAATTGCCGAAGTCTGAAAACATTTGTGAAATCATAATATCATCAATCAGAACATCATTCGAACATAAACCCGTAAAACTTTCGTCCGAATGCCTTTCTCTATAATAATCACGGTAAATAAGCTTTTTATTATCTGAAAGACTCAGTTTATGAAAAGAAACTTTCAAATCAGAATTTGAAATAATGTTTCGTCTCTGTGAACGGTTTGGAATAAATTCTTTAATTTTTATGCGGTAAGACGTACAGGCGTTACATTGATTACAAATGTTCCGATAATAAACATTATCGCATCTTCTATAGCCTGCAGACAAAATGAAATCAACAAGTTCCGGAGGCAGGCATGAACTGCAGTAAAATACTACCGATGTTGAAATTCTATCAGAAAAATATCCGCATGGATGAGAAACAACTTCTGCTTTAAAATATTTTTCAATATCATATATCGATTCAGCCATCTGACACTTTCTCGAAATTTCTTTTTTCTTCAATTAGATGTTCCATAAGATAGCTGACTTTCCATTCAATATTTGAACTTGTCAATCCGCAAAATATCGGACGTTTCAGTTTTGAAGGAAAAGATTTAATAAATTTCATTATTGAGTCATCATCAAAACCAAGAAACATTATAAATCTGTTATTAAGTGGTTCATGAAAAGGATGTTCCGGCAATTGCAGGATATCTTTGATTGTTAGATCTTCTCTTTGCGATGCGGATAAAAATATTATCTCTGATTCATGAAAATTTTTCATCTCCCCTTTTAGCAAACCGGCTTCCGTACCGGAAAATCCGTAAAGCAATAATCCCAGCGAATTTGCATTCTCAGTATTCATATCACCTCATAATCATTTTTTTTAAAAGTTTCAGCTAACAGTATTCAACGAGCCGTGAGATTAATCAACTCCGTTTTGATACAAACCGAATTCATTTTCATTAAAGGAATGATAATTATAACTGATATAATTAGCTTGTGATATACCAATAACATCGGAACCCTATTTAATTCCGAGCTATACGTTTTCGAATGCAGCATTTATAAGTCAGAATTAATCAAGATAAACAGGAACATCATATTTATGTGGAAATCTGATGTAGGTGATTATTCCATCTAATAAATATTTTTCATCATTATATTCTTTGATATTATCCCAATCTTTTGAGTAACACCGAGAATCGATACCGGCATTATATAATGCCGGTATCGATGAAGCATCTTTATACTAAACAGAATTCAAATAAATTTACGAATTTTCTTATTCCAACATTGCGATTCTTTCCGAATGCGGTATAAGTAAAGAATATGTTTTGTAATAAGGCGGTATAACATTCCCTTTTAATTGCGGATTGAATTCACGTATTTTTTTTTCGCTTATACCATAAGACTTTGAAACACCTGAAACAGTCGCAGGCGTTTCAATAGTTACTTTCATAAATTCAAATTTGGCGTCAGACAGTTTCGGATAAATACTTGTAGTCTTAAGATGTTTTTGGATAATAAGAAGTGCGGCGTATCTTGGAACATAAAGAGCTGTTTCTCTTTTGAATTTATTCGCTTCTGCCAGCTGCCAGTAATTCATCCCGGGATTTTTCGACATAATATTTCTGACATATCCGGCTCCTCCGTTATAAGCGGCAAGTGCGAATTCCCAATTCTTAAAAACTGAATATAGATATTTAAGATGTTTCACTGCAGCTTTAGTGGATTTTCGGATATCATTTCTTTCATCTACGTATGAATCATCCATCAAATCAAGTTCTTCAGCAGTCACGCTGACAAACTGCCATAAACCTTTAGCATTTGACTTTGATACTGCTACAGGGCTGAAACCGCTTTCGAGAAGAGGTAAATACATCAGTTCAAACGGAATATCTTTTTCTCTTTTAAAAATATTTTCTATTGCAGGTATATATTTCTGCGACCGCTCGAATGCAGCAACTGTTCCGGCATAATCATATCCGAGATACCAGTTTATCTGTTCCTGAACCTGGTATGAACGAAGAATTGTCAAATCATCCACTGATTTAAAAAAATCAGAATCAGTTGATTCATTTGAAGGTATTTCAAGAACGGCTGTAGATATTATATCTTCAAATTTTTTAGCATCATTACTTTGACGGGAACACCGAAAAGCAAAAAAAGTCAGAAGGCAGAAAAATACAAGTTTCAGTTTATTTATTTTAATCATAACACTCCGAAGATGTACACACAAAAAAACCCTCGATATTTGGCAAGAACATTTTTTTTAGGTTTTTAATTGATTTAATGGTTGAAAAAGTTCTTGATATTATTATTTAATACTATTTTCTGAAATAGTACGCATTTATTGTCATATGGAGTAGAAATGGATAAAGTAGACATCTGGTATTTTTCTGACAAATCATCAGCAACCGGCATTGCAGATCAGATACAAAAAGCCGGCCTTGATCTCAATATTATTACTTCTTTCCAGAATGAAGCTATTTCATCGGATAACGGCAACATTTTTATAATTGATATCAGCTATAACAACCTTTCCGAGCTTGTGGATATCATAAAAGATGACAATCGTCTTGCAAGTGGTCAAAAGTATATTCTTGTTCACGGAAAAGATATAGACTGTGCAACGCGGCTGTCTTCAGAAATTCTCAACTTGGAATTTTTGGATAAAACAATAGACGGAAGAGAATTCGCCATTCTTATAGAAAAAACAGCAATCATTGAAAAATACAAACTTATGATGAAATCTTTTTCAAGAGAGGCAGAAGACCGTCTTGAAGCTTACCAAAGTCTAATAAAAGTTCATAAACAATATCCATTTGAATCTGATTCACAAAAACATGCGCTTGAAAAAATTATTAAATATGAAAAAAATCTTGTTGATGAACAAAAAAATCTCAATGAAGCAATTAAAGAATTCACTATTCATCATCAAAAATCGCTTTTTGAACTCAAAAATGTTCTTGATGCCGAAGAAATGCTCGATTCTCTAAGAAATCAGGAAATGATTTATGCAAATAACACAATAAAAGCCCAGCAGTCAGTCATAGAATTTTCCGCACAAGAAATAGCCGAACGCGCGAAAATATTCGAAGCCCAGGAAAGAACTTATGAACTCAGCCGCGAGGAATCTATTGCTCTTCATTCAGAGGTTAAACGCTTACGTGCTGAAAATGAAAAATTAAAAGCAGAGCTTTCAAAGTACAATTCGAATCAGGGGTAAGAATTTGGAGTGGGAAAAACTGCTAAGGAACGCTGTTCACGACGGGAAAATTAAAGAATTATATCTCAGGAAAATTCCTGTATTAAAAAATTGCGAAAATTGGAAAAACGTTGAACCTTTAGGATATGTGGACCACAAGGGTAAATATGCCATTTATAAAGGAATGCTGGTGAAACTGAAGGATAATCTTTTCTTCGTTAATGAGAAAACAATTGCAGCCCTAAGTCAGTATATAAACTGGAAAAAACCTAACAAAATAACAGTTTATACTGATGAACAATGATTTTTCACATTTCTCCGCTTTCATCATTCATCAGAGTAATTACGGCTTTGTGCTTTTCAGCAAGTTTAATCACTTCATCTAGACCGCTCTTTTTAATTATAGCGTAATTATCAGATATCTGTTTGAACTGGTTCGTCTCAAAAAAATGATTATTCAATTCTTCAAGAAAATCAGTTCTATTAGTATGAACTACATGAACAAGTGAAATATCGATTTTATGAGTCTGATTAACCCATTCTTTCAGCAAAAAAGCCAGATTCTGAGGAAGCGGATTCTGTGTAAGCATTTCAAGCTTAGCCGAGAAAACATCAGGCTCCATTCCCCTCTTATAAGCTTTGATTATAGAATCTTTTGTAATCTTAGCGTTTATAATTACATCATTTTTCAATAATTCAGAATATGCAACAATAAGATATATTGCCTCAAGTTTGACTGTATCCTTAGGAACGATGAGTGAAAAATCAGGATTTATATAAAGACTTTTAACTTCAGGTTCAGTTTTTTGTTTTCCGGTTATCTTTTCGTATACTGGACTGAGAGTTATCTCTCCACCGCAGACCTCAACAATACCCAGAAGCAGAAGAAAACGGAAAGTATTGATGAAGCTTTCTGTTATTATCTGTCGGGACTCATTCAAACGATTCAGGAAATTGGGACTTACAGTTACCGAACTTGCAAAAAAATGCGTTTTCATGTGAGATATATTCACAGAAGAATTGCGGATCAAAGCATTGACAAACGACTCGAGTTCAGACTTCCCCGGCGTCTTAAAAGGCGGTGAAAAAACAGTGTTACATTCAAACCGGTCTTTCTGCTTGGTTATTATCTTTTTTACCAACCTGTCAGGAGATATAATATCTTCGCTGACAGATGACAAATCCGCAAAAACCGCATCTTTCCGAAGAGATATGATTCTAAGCATATCCATCAAGTACAATGAAAGTTGACTGGATTCATCAATGCTAAGCTGTTGACCGTTCCAGTCAGTCAGAGAATAAGAAGCCTCTGACAGTCTTTTCCGGTCAACTTTTCGAAAATCACCCTGCTGTGTCAGATAAAGTCCGTATGTGGAAATTATATCAAATGAGCGGAGAATATTGTTTATTGCAAGATATCCGTTTGATGCGGTAAAAGATCTTTTTTCACCGGCTTTTGAATGAAAATATGAAAAAAACTTTTCTTTCAGAATTATTGCAGTCGAATACGGGAAATCAAGTATTGAAATAATGTCAATACATCCGGAATCGCGAAGTTCAAAAAGTTCCGAAGACAGCTTTTTTGAAGAAGATTCTTCATACGCTTCCTGAAGCGTCATTATTCCGCCTAAAACATAAACGGACTCTAGAAATTTTATTTTTTCTTTAGATAATCCCGAGCTGATTTTTTTTTCAGGATTTGTTTCAGCATACTCAATCAAACTTTTAAGCTTTTCTACTACAGACTGTTTGTTTTGAGGTATAATAAGATCCGATATGGGTTTATAAACATGCAGTTTATCGAGTTTATTATTTAAATGTTTTCTATTTTTAAAAATGTAAACGAGTGCCAGGTTTTTAAGGGATTCCATTGAAGATTCTATCTGATCCGACTTGAGATGACTGGCTTTTTCAAGTTCGCTTATAGTTACACCATCATCACCATTTGCAATTACGGAGAAAACGTGAAGATCCCTCTCTGATAATGAAGATAAAAGTTTATCAACGCCCTCAAGAGTACCCAACTTTGCCGCAATTGTATTAGGGGCTTTTGATGTAATTTCAAGCCTAGCAATAAGCTCGGCTAAAGCATCTCCAGCAAGCGACTCTATCCCCTTTTTTAACTTTTCCATCTTAAAAAATTGTGGACAGTTGTTAAGCTGCCAATTAGATATTGGGTAACTAGTATAATAAAATTCCACAAAATCAAGAAAAATAATTATTTTATCGCAAATTTTCTTGTTTTTGTCTGCTGGCGGGTGAAATGTTCAGAAATGCCGAGATAAAATCCGAAATAGTTGACTTGCGATTAGAATTTCAACTTAAATATGCTGTAAAAAAAATATTTATCTGCATTTTTGTATCTCTTTTCGTTTTTTACTCCTTTATTTTCATTCCTGCAGCTTCACCGGCAGTCGGCACGTTCCGTTTGCCTATTTATTTTCTATGTTCATTATTCACAACATACTGGATATTTAAATCCATTTACCTTTTATTCTGGACGATTAGAAACAATAAATTTGCAATAATACTTGAAGGCTCTAATTTTCGTATCGAAAATACAAGAGGAACTGACTCATGCAGTATTAGCGATATTCATTCGATAAAATTTATTTTCAGAAGCTTTATTTATATCAGAACGGCTGAATACCGTTATTTAATACCTATATATGCTTTTTCTCGGAAAAATTACGAAACTTTTCACCATTCTTTTGAAAAAACAATACTTCCCGGTGATAGACTCCTTAATCTTGCTTATGACCTGACAGAATCAGTTTTCATTGCTCTGGTAATAGCTCTTCACGTTATGCAGTTTTTTATCGGAAAATTCTACATTCCCACTTCATCAATGAGAGAAACGCTGATTGAAGGAGATTATATTTTTGCCGAGAAAATCTCCTACGGATTTAATATGCCTCGATTGTTTTTCATGAATTCTCCCAAAAAAATAAAACCATTTTTATTTCCCAAAATTAAGCGCGGAGATGTTGTAATATTCCGGCCTCTTTCTCCCGGTGATGAAAAAAGAGAATATGTCAAACGCTGTATTGCAGTCGAGGGAGACAAAGTCGAGTTAAAAGATGATTTCGTCTATCTTAACGGCATAAAACTCGACGAACCCTATGCAAATGGAAAAACTAACTATGATATCTACGAAACCGGAAAAATTGACGGGCTTGTACCTAAAGACATGATTCTTCTTCTTGGAGACAACAGAGAAGATTCTCAGGATTCACGCTACTTCGGATATGTTCCGGTTGAAAGAATAGAAGGGAGAGCTTTTCTTCTATTCTGGAATTCGGAAAATATCAAAAATATGGATTTTACAAGAATAGGCCTGATTCGGTGATGGAAGAAAAACATTTCAGAAGAAGAATTGCCGTTACGGGATTTATCGTATTTATTGTTGCCTTTTTAATTTCATTAAAAGTTATTTTTATTTCTTTTGACAGCAGAATTACGGTAAATACAAATAATAGCCGTCTCATAAAACGCGGTTATATTAAAGATTCCAATGGAGACTATATCGCGATATCAGTACCGGGGTTTTCTATTTTCGCGAATCCTGAAGAAGTTGAATCAATCGATAAAACAGCTGCCGCACTTTCATCGATATTATCAGAATCAAAAAATGTAATATCCGAAAAAATCAGCCGGAAAAAAAAGTTTATCTGGCTCAAAAGAAATATATCAAAATATGAAGCAGAGAGCATTAGATCTGCAAAAATAAAAGGAATATATATCCTGGAAGAGGATGTCAGAAAATATCCTTACGCTAATCTTTTTTCACATATCACGGGTTTTTGCTCTCTTGAGAATAATGGCATTGAAGGTCTGGAATACAGTTATAACGATGTATTAAACGGACAGGATAAAAATACTTCCAGTTCCGGTCTCTTTGATAAATACGGATCATCAATAATTCTATCAATTGACAGATACATCCAAAATAGAGCTTACAAAGCTCTTGAGAATTCTGTAACCTCAAAAAATGCCAAATCCGGTACAATTACGATAATAGAAGTAAAAACAGGCAGAATACTTGCAATTGCAAAGTACCCGTCTTTTGATCCGAATAATTTTGCTCTTTCATCCGAAGATGAAAGAAGATTTTTTGCTATAACGGATTCATTTGAACCGGGTTCCGTCATGAAAGCATTTTCAGCTTCGGCATGGATTGAAAATACAAAAAACATAAAACAAAGATTCAACTGTACGGGCGCTGTAAAGATAGGAGACACAACAATCAATTGTACGGGTACACACGGAAATATAGGTATTGAAGAAGCGATAAGATATTCATGTAATTCATTTATAACTCAGTCTGTTGGTACGATTGAAGGCAAAAAAATTTACGAAATAATGAACAGATTCGGTTTCGGGGAAATTACCGGTTCCGGCATATCCGGTGAAAGCGGCGGAATTCTGCGTCCGGTGAACGAGTGGTCCGGACTTTCAAAATATTCAATTTCAATAGGTCAGGAAGTATCTGTCACAATTCTTCAACTCGCTTCTGCATATTCTGCAATAGCAAATAATGGAGTTTATCTTTCACCGCGCATCATAGACAGAATCGAAGATAATGAAGGAAATACAATTCGCACCTTTGTAAATAACGGTTCAAAAAGAATATTGACTGAAGCAAATGCTCTTAAAATGAAAGAAATGCTCAAAGATGTTATTGAAAAAGGAACAGGACGCAAAGCAAAACTGAAATACTTCACTGCAGGAGGCAAAACCGGAACAGCACAAAAATTTATACAGAAAAGCTATGTAAAAAATGTTAACTTTTCTGTCTTCGCAGGATTCGCGCCCGTAGAAGACTCCGACATTTGCATAACAGTTGTAATTGATGAACCCAAAGGAATTACTTCCGCCAGCGAAATAGCAGCTCCTATTTTTTCAGAAATTGCAGACGATATTTTATTATACAGAAAAAATAACGTTAAAAAAATCACTCAGGATAAAATTAAAAAAACCTCCGGGAAGTCATTTGTAAATTTTGACAAATTGCCTGATTTTTCAGGCAAAACAGAATCTGAAACCCTTGATATCCTCTCTGATATTCAAAAAAACTATAACATACAATATATTCTCAAGGGGAAAGGAAAATCCTTTTCACAAAATCCGCCGCCGGGAAGCAGTCTTGATCACGGTTTGATCATTAATATCGAATTCAGGTAAACTATGAACTATCTAGAAAATAATTTAAAACTGCTTAACCCGCTTCTCAGAGATAAAATAATATCATGCTCGGAAAATACGGCATCAACGATCTTTACACCTAAAGGACTTCCCGTAGTTGAAGTCGTATCAGACGGCAAAAAAATACCTCTCCACAGCAGATTCGATCCTGTCAAGGAAGCGGAACGGTTTGTCTCAGAAATAAGAGATTTTTCTTTTGATTTATTCGTAATATACGGTTTCGCTTCTGCATACCATGTTGAAATAATTCTAAAAAAAATCGGCAAATATTCAAATATTCTTATAATAGAACGTTCAACTGAAGTTTTGAAACAATCGCTTGAATCAAGGGACTTAAGTGCAATATTAAAGGATGAACGCGTCATTATATGCGCTGATCCCGATGAATCCGAATTCGCAGAACTTCTTAAGGGAAAATCAACAAACCGCGTCACTTTCATTTTTCACAGAGGATCGGCTCAGGTTTACGGAGACTATTACAACAATATCAACAATTCAATAAAAACCTATTTTTCGAACAAGGAAGTAAACATAGCCACCTTATCCAAGTTTGAAAGGCTGTGGAGTTCCAATTCAGCAAGAAATATCAAGCGTATTACTGAAACAATCCCTGTTAATGTTTTTTTCAATAAGTTCAATGACATACCCGCGATTATTGTATGTGCCGGACCGTCGCTTACGGAATCAATTGATTTTATAAAAGCAAACAAAGATAAAGCTGTGATAATAGCAGTCGATACCTCCTACTATCTTCTGAAGCGTTATTCGATCGAACCTCATTTCTGTGTTTCAGTCGATCCGCAAATTATCAATGCCCGTTATTTTGAAAATTCTTCAGAAACAGACACCGTTCTTGTAACTGATCCGTCAACACATCCTTCCGTCTTCCGTTTTTTCAAAGGACGAACGGTCATGATATCCTCTCTATTTGAAAATGTCCGTTGGATTGAAAAAATTACAGGAGAAAAAGGTGAAGTCACACACGGAGGATCTGTATCAACAAATGCATATGATTTTGCTCTTAGAATAGGCGCTAATCCGATAATTCTGACGGGACAGGATCTTTCATTCACCTCCGGTCTGGCTCATGCAAGAGGATCATATCTCGACGAGCAGATGCATATAAAAACAAACCGTTTTTTTTCCGAGCAGGATTTCAACAGAAAACAGCTCTCTGCACTGCCTAAAATTTTCATGAAAGGTATAAAAAGTCCTCAGATATTTACGAATCAGAAAATGATCATTTTCAAAAACTGGTTCGAAAAACATAATTCACCCTCACTAATAAATGCAAGCAGTGACGGAGTCATTCTAAACGGTGTAAAACACGAACAAACCGAAGAGATTAAACTTAGCGGCACAAAAGATTTAAATTCTTTCATTGACGAAATATATAATTCCGCACCTAACGGCAACATTTATCTGAATGAAGTCAGAGATAAGTTTGAAAGAATTTTCAACGAAATTGAATCCTATTATAAAAGAGCATGCAAGGCAAAAGAAAATTCAGAAAAACTTGTTTTGGCAATAAAAACCGATTCTCAGAATGAAATTCGGCATTTAATAAAAAAACTTGATGAACTGGATAACTATCTTGAATCAAGAAAAACTGTCTGCGATATAATCGGACTTTCGATGCAGAAAGTCATTCATACCCTTACAGAAGGTTATGAATCAAAAGATGAAAAAAACAAGCCGGAGAATCTAAAAATAGCCGAACGTTCTTCTTTCATGTATAAAGCCATGGAGGAATCACTCAGATTCAACCTGAGGCTTGCAGAAAAAATGAAAACCATTCTTTTGCAATAATCAAATAACGGTTTTTAAAATATTGATAAAATAAATGTTAAAAGTAATTTTCCACAAATCTTTTTATTGAGCCAGTTATTCCGAGGCCTTTCTTTTTAGGTCTTGAACTTCTTGCACGGTAATTACGAAGTCCGTATTTCAATAAACCGACTGCATTGGCATAAACAGGCGACGCGACCTTATCTTTCAATCCCATTACGTCTTTAGGAATCCCGACTCTTACGGGAAGATTGAATATCTTTTCTGCCAGCTCCGCACAGCCGTCAATCATCGCGCCGCCTCCGGATAGGACAATGCCGGCGGCAATCATATTTTTTCTTCCGCTCTTCAAAAGTTCTCTGTCTACGAGTTCCATTATTTCAGCCATTCGCGGCTCAACAATCGCAGCCAGTTCATTTCTGAATATTCTTTTGGGCGCACGGCCTCCGACTCCGGGAACTTCAATAGTCTCGGCAGCATCAACAAGTTCAATAAGTGAACAAGCAAACTTTTTCTTAATCACTTCTGCAGAATCAATCGGAGTTCTTAGTCCAATTGAAATATCTCCGGTAACATGAGATCCCCCGACCGGCAAAACAGCCGAATAAGAAGCTCCTCCGTCAGTATAAACAAGAATATCGGTAGTTCCTCCGCCAATGTCGACAAGAGCCACTCCGAGCTCCTTTTCATCCCTGCTGAGAACGGCCTCAGCCGAAGCTATCGGCGAAAATACAACATCAAGACAATCAAGACCTGCACCGGCAACAGCTTTACCGAGATTTATCAGAGCGGTACTTGAAGCCGTTACAATATGAACTTCAGCCTCGAGCCTCACTCCGCTCATACCAACCGGATCTTTTACACCTTTCTGGGAATCTACCTGAAATTCACGCGAAAGCACATGAATTATCTGACGCTCCGCAGGTATAACTATTGCCTGGGCTGCCTCAATAACACGTTTTATCTCTGCATGAGAAATAGTTTTATTTCTATTAGAAACGGCTACTACACCTCTGGAATTTTCACCCTGAATCTGTTCGTTTGAAATTCCGACATATGCACTTGTCACTTCTGCGCCGGCCATCAGTTCCGCATCTTCCATCGCTTTTGCAATTGACTCAATCGTAGATTCAATATTAACTATAACGCCGTTTTTAAGGCCTTTTGAGGGAGATATTCCGACTCCGGCAATTTCCATCTGACCGTTCTCACTGAGAAACCCTATCACCGCGCAGGTCTTCGATGTACCGATGTCAAGTCCTACAATTACTTCATCCATATAAAACTCCAGTCAGTATAGAACAGCATTTTCGCTAAACAGCTCAACATGCTCGGGATAGACAGAATATCGGTCAAAATAACCCGTAAGAGCATCAATTTTAGCGAAACTCATTTTCTCTGCGAAAAAACAGAACTTCGTACGCCTGTTCCTTAATGTTAAAACCGCCTTTCTGCCATCTGTCAAATCAATTTCTTCAATCTCATTTGCAGTCTCAAACGAGGACTTCATTTCTTCAATTTTATCAAGAAGTCCATGTATTCTGCCCGACAATTTGCCGTTTTTCAAATCTGATGTATTTATCACTAAAAGCGGCATTTTCGAAAATACTCTCCCGGACGAAATTATCCTGTAATTGGAATCAATTTCAAACAGATAGTTAACATCAGAAGAGGCAAGAATTCTGTATATAGGAATTCTTTCTGTAACCTTTATTATCAGTTTTCCGTTCTGTTTATAAACATCATAATCCTTGAAATATCCGGCAGAATCTAAAACCTTATTGATTTTTTTTACATCAGCAATGTACAAATTTCCCTTTTTTCTTAAACCGGAATCATGAAAAACTAAAGAAACCGGATAATTACTAAACCCATTTGCTTCAACAGATTTAAACTCTTCCTCTGCATAAACATTGGAAAAAAGAAATATTAGCAGAAAAAACTTATTCAACTTACCCCGCCGGAAAGGAATATTTTTCCTGCCTTATAAATGTCTCCGGCGCCTAAAGTTATAAGAATATCTCCATTCTTCAGAAAACTACCGATTTGCATTGCTGCATCAGACGGTGACTGGAAGATATGACATTCTTTATGTTCATTTTTTACATATTCATCTGAAATTAATTTTGAAGAAACACCGTCAATCGGTCTTTCCCCTGCGGAATATACTTCCGTTAAAAAAAGCAAATCCGCATCAGAAAAAGCCTTTCCGAAATCCTGATACAAAAGCTGTGTACGTGAATACCGGTGAGGCTGAAAAAGAACAACAGTTCTGCGCCCAAGATTTTTTACAGCATTCAAAGTGGCCTTTATTTCAGTCGGGTGATGCCCGTAATCATCAAGAACAAGAATTCCGTCTTTCTCTCCGATATACTCGATACGCCTTCCAACCCCTTTAAATTCCGCTATTCCGCGGGCGATACAAGGAAAGTCAATACCAAGTTCACATGCAACGGCTACAACAGAAAGCGAGTTTAGAGCATTATGATATCCTAAAAGACCAAGCTCGACATCGCCCAGTTTATTTCCTTTAAAATAACAGCTGTACTTCATCTTTCCGTCTTCAAAACGCACGTCCTTACCGTGAAAATCAGCATCATCCGAAAAACCGTATGTATAAAAAGGTCTATCTACCTGAGGGAGAATTTCTCTAATTACGGTATCATCAATACAAAGAACCGAATATCCGTAAAAAGGAATATTGTTGATATATTTAAGAAATGCTTCCTTTATGCCGTCAAAATATTTATAGTGATCAAGATGATCCGAATCTATATTTGTGACAATGCTGATAGCAGGAAGAAGCTTTAAAAAACTTCCGTCAGATTCATCAGCTTCAAAAACAAGATACTCACCTTCTCCGCTTCTGGCATTTGAGCCGAAATTTAAAACCTTGCCGCCGACAACACTCGTAGGATTAAGACCACAGCTCCATAATACGCTCGAAAGCATCGATGATGTTGTAGTTTTTCCGTGAGTTCCGGCAACTCCGATTCCATGCTTCATTCTGACAAGCTCTGCAAGCATTTCCGAACGGTGGATTATCGGTATTCTTTTTTTCTTCGCTGTAATGATTTCCGGATTGTCAAAATCAATTGCGCTTGATGTTACAAGAACGCTGATTTCATCATCAATATTTGAACTATCATGTCCTTTGTAAATTTTAGCTCCAAGCGAAGACAGACGTCTTGTGTTATCGGAATCATTCTTATCCGAACCTGAAACCTTAAAACCCATATTCAAAAGAATTTCGGCTATTCCGCTCATGCCGACTCCGCCGATACCGACGAAATGCATGCCATTTTTATTTCTGAAAATCATCTCTGCTCCCCTTCAGCACTATCTGATAATATTATCGATTATATCCGCTGCAGCATTTAATTTCGCAGCTTTAACGCATGCATTTTTCATCTGATTAATTCTTGATTCACTTGAAATCAGTGAAAAAAGCATCGGTGCAAACGAATCTGCTTTTGCAGCCGAACTCTGAACCTTAACAGCGGCTCCGACAGCGGCAAACGCATCTGCGTTTTTGTTCTGATGATCAGCTGCGGCATAAGGATAAGGAATTAAAACAGATGGAAGCTCCATCGCCGCAAATTCCATCATAACGCCTGACCCCGACCTGCTGATTGCGATATCAGCCGCACGGTAAGCAATTCCGACATCTTCTACGAAAGGAGAAATATAAACTGATCCCATTTTACTGTTTTCCTTTACGATTTTGCTGTATTTATCATATGAAAGAGAACCGGTGCACCAGATAATTCCCACATCAGAAAAATCGCTCTGATAATTAAGTTTCAGATTCATTATCAGATCATTCAGCTGAAGAGCCCCCTGACTGCCTCCGATAACAAGAACAATTTTAGAACAATGATCCAGGTTGAAATATTTTTTTGCGCTGTTTTTATCCATATCGCAAAGAACTTTTTTGCGTATCGGGTTTCCTGCAGTAATTATTTTTGCCCGAATTTCAGGTTTAAAATAATCCCTTGATTCATCAAATGTTCCGAAAATATATTTTGCTTTTTTGGCAAAACGGACAGTGACTTTCCCGGGAACAGTATTCTGCTCGCAAAGATATATATTTCTTTTTGTAAATTTAGCGGCCATCAATGCCGGGGCAGAAACGTACCCGCCCATTCCGATAACGTCATCGGCTCCAATTCGCTTCATAATACGCATCGCAGTGAATACTGAAAAGAAAAAACGGATTATGAAAAACGGAATCATAAAAGGATTCTTCGAAAATGACGGAGCGCCGTAACTGATGAGTTTATCAGAATCAACTTCTCTGAGATAATTGAACTTTCTGTCTTTTTCACCAATCAGAATATAGGCGTCAATGCCTCTCGATTTACATTCTTCGAAAAGTGCAATTGCGGGGCTCAGATGTCCTCCCGTTCCTCCGCTGGTAATTAAAAGCGATTTATTCATGCCAAACCTCTTTATCGTTCGATTTAAATGTCTCATTAACCGTTTCACGGTATTTTGATATATTAAGAAGGATGCCTGCCGCGATCATGTTTGAAATCATCGAGGAGCCTCCATAACTTATAAAAGGAAGCGGAATTCCTGTTGTAGGAATAAGACCGGTTACAACAGACATATTCAAAAAAGCCTGAATTGTCACAGATAGAGTGAGAGCAATTGCAAGAACACGTCCGAAATCATCAACAGCATCAAAAGCGATTTTCATGCCCCGCCAGAAAAAAAGTACGAACAATGAAATAATTATTACTGCTCCGAGAATTCCGGCTTCTTCGCCGATAACTGCAAAAATAAAATCCGTATGAGGTTCCGGGAGCTTCCCGATTTTCTGTGTTCCAAGACCAAGTCCTTCACCGAAAAAACCGCCTTTCTTAAACGCAATAAAAGACTGCGTAATATGATAACCGATACCATAGCGGTTTTCCCATGGATTTAAAAAAGCTATAATTCTCATCCATCTGTAATTGACCTGATATATTATCAGATAAAATGCCGGAACGCTGACAAGTGCGAGAAGAATTAAATATAATGATGAAAATCCGGAAACGAATAAAACCGCAACGGAAACAAAAAGCAGAGTTACGGCAGTACCGAAGTCAGGCTGAAGAAGAACAAGAAGAAAAATTATTCCGACCACTGCAAGAGGAACCGTCATTTTTAAAAAAGTTTTTTCTTCATGCTTAGCGGAGAACACCTTGGCCAAGTATATAATGGAAGCGATTTTCACAAATTCGGAAGGCTGAACCGAAAAAAATCCGAGATTAAACCATCTGATAGAACCCTTGGCGCTGTGACCGATTCCCGGGATGTAGAGCGCAATAAGTGCAGCAAAAGAAAATAAAAGAAAAAATTTGGTCAGTGACAAATATTTTCTATAATCAAAATTCTGAAGTAAAAAAATAAT
>JAEWVM010000040.1 GCA_023396615.1 Spirochaetota bacterium
TTATATATGAATACAGAATAATATCTTTCTCAGCTTCGCGTATTATATTAAGCTGATCTGAAATTTTTTTAAATTCTTCAGAATTTTCAATCAATTCAACTTCATTCTCGTCAAAAAGAAGTTCGGATTTTGAATCAATTTGATCATAATAACCAAGAGCTGAAATTTTATCATTTATGGCGGAATATGCTTTTATATCCAGAAGTTTAGAAGACATTTCAGCAACGCTTTCAAGTCTCTCACGCGTTGCCTGAAGGATTTTTTTTTCACTGCTTCTATATGATATAAAAAGTATAGAGGAATTTATAAAAAATAAGAAAAGAAATAAACCGATCATTCCCTGTGAACGTAAAATATTTGGTTTCATAACAACTCCAATATTTTTATATCATAGTTTTAATCAGTAATCAAATAAAAAACCGCCTTTTAAAGACGGTTTTTTTATTTTAAGATCAAGAATATTCCAAATAATCTTTTAGTTTACGAGCTCTGGACGGATGGCGCAGACGCCTTAAAGCTTTTGCTTCAATCTGACGTATACGTTCTCTTGTAACATGAAACACATAACCGACTTCTTCAAGAGTATGCGCATAACCGTCATCAAGACCGAAACGCATACGAATGACTCTCTGTTCACGCTGAGGAAGCGTGCTCAGAACTCCGCTTATCTGTTCTGCAAGCATTCTGTCAGCAGCTGCCACAGCCGGAGAATCAACATCTTTATCTTCGATAAAATCTCCGAGTAATGAATCTTCTTCTTCTCCAACTGGAGTTTCCAAAGATATCGGTTCGCGGGCAACATTCTTAACCCCTTTTACCCTGGCAACAGGCCATCCGAGTCTCTCTGCCAATTCTTCAGGTGAAGGTTCACGACCGAATTCCTGCTGAAAGAGTCTTGTCTCTCTCGTTACTTTATTTATCTGTTCAATCATATGAACAGGAACCCTGATTGTTCTGGCCTGATCGGATATAGCTCTTGTTATTGCCTGACGTATCCACCATGTTGCATATGTAGAAAATTTATATCCTTTACGGTATTCGAACTTATCTACGGCTTTAATCAGTCCGATATTTCCTTCCTGAATAAGATCAAAAAAATGCATTCCGCGATTTGCATATTTCTTCGCAATTGAAACAACAAGTCTTAGATTTGCATTAACAAGCTGTTTTTTTGCAATGCTGATTTTTCTCTGACCTTGAGAAATCTGGCTTCCGCATGAAAGAATGTCCTCGGCTGAAGCTCCTGCTTCCTGTTCAATACGCCTGATTTTTCTTTCGTTATTTCTTATATCCTTTACCAACTCAAGAAGAATAGTCTTATTTTTGAGCTTTAAATCTTTTACGATCAAATCTACATCTTCGTCTTTTTCGGCTTTTCTGGCATAATGTTTTATATCTTTAAGATCTTTCTTGAATCTCTTTTCGATATCCTTAAAAAACACATTGGTTTCTTTTATTCTTGAAACCATTGACTGTATTTTCTGAGACAGCTTAATTATCTCAAGCTGATTGATTCCCATATCAGTAATATGTTTTTTAATATTTTCACAAACCGCATCGATTTGAGCTTTCACCTCTACATATTTAGGTGAATCTTCTTCCAGCTTTTTCAGTTTTGTCTGAAGCTGAAGAAATTTTTTGTCTTCTTCCTGGATAAGCTTCATATATTTATCATAACGCTTTTCCATATCCTTCATATCAACTGAAGAAAAATAATAAAGCGCATTCGTTCTAAGAACATCTGTAAGTTTAATCTTGCCTTTTTTAACCTTGTCATGATTACGAAGCAGATCATTCAAAAGGAGAGAAGAGCCAAGTACGGCATTTTCAACCATAAGTTCGCCGTCTTCTATCTTTTTTGCAAGATCAACTTCCTGTTCACCGGAAAGGAGTGAAACTTTTCCGATATCGCGAAGATACAATCTGATTGGATCATCAATTCCGCCGCTGTCATCTTTTTTCTTGGGTGATTTTGCACCTTTTTTTGTCGGGGGAGCTTGGGGTATCGTGTCATCGGTATAAAACTGATCTTCGCCGAAAGGAGTTCTCATGCCTGCAAGCATGCTTCCTTTTCGCGTTGATTCTTCAACTACTTCAATTCCAAGCTGATTTATGAGAATAAAAATATCGTCAATCTTATCGGAATTAAGAAGCTTATCCGGAAGAATTTCATTTATTTCGTCATAGGTAATTTCTCCGTTTGTCTTGCCTATTGTTATAAGCTTTTGAATTTCCGGAATCGACTCAAGCGAAATTTCCGCTTTACTCATATAATAAACCTCACTTTCTTTATATCAAAAAGCCCCGAGTACTTCACTCTTAGGCTGAGTTCCCCTTATTTTTTCGAGATAATCATCAAGTTTTCTTTCTTCCCGCTTCCACGATTCAAGTTCAAGTCTAGCTTCTTCAGACGGATCTTTCGCGAGAAGTCTGATATAATAATCAATTTTTTTTCTTATTATAAATGTCCTCATGGACAGATATATCTCATTATAACTTCTATCAAAATCTTCATTAACAATCTTTTTAGATATAAATTTAGAAATATAATTTAATTCTTCACCTTCGAAATAGTTAAAAAAATCAGCCGGTTCTATACTTTCATTTTCGGAAAAAATATGGACGAGCTTTTCAAAAATACTTCCATACACTGAATCCGGCTTGTTTTCCGAAAAGTCAAATGCGGCTTTTGCAATCAAAGCCGGACAATTGACTAAAAGTTCATCCAGGTCTTTATAACACCTGTCGATAAAAGCAATATCCTCTTTTTCAACCACAACTGCTTTAGGCCGTGAGACAGTATTTGTTTTTGAAAAATCTCTTATCAAAGAAATATAATCTGTACCTAAAAATGGAGCTGCTTTTTTAAAGAAACTTTCTCTTTCTGTATCATAACTTATATTTTTAGCTATTTCAAAGATACTGGAAACAGAATGCTTAACACCTTTGGTATTTATATCCTTTACAGCATAAGCAATGCTGAAATCATCTTTATCCAAAGCAGAATCAATTAGAAGAAGCAATTCTCTCATTCCTTTTTTTACAGCAAAATCAAAAGGATCACCCTCGGACAATAATGCAACTTTTACCCTGACATTGACATCTTTGGCAACACCTATCGACCGCAAAGATGCATTAAATCCTGCGGAATCCGCGTCAAAAAGCAAAACAATCTCCTCTGCACTCTTAGAGAGAAATCTAACCTGTTCCTCGGTTAGTGCCGTTCCCAAAGGGGCAACAACATTCTTAATGCCGACCTGATGGCATCCTATCACATCTAGATAACCTTCCACAATTATAGCACGCTTTAGACTGCTAATCTCATTTTTTGCCTGCTCATAACCGTACAGCATTTCTCTTTTTCGGTAAATTACTGTTTCAGGTGAATTTAAATACTTCGGATCACCTTCACCAATTACTCTGCCGCCGAAAGCTGAAACTTTCCCATAACGGTCAGTTATAGGAAAAATTACACGGTTTCTAAAAAAATCAAAATAATGAACACTTCCATCATCTCTTGTTTTCTTTACTAATACAGAAATTTCAGAAGCCTTATCTAGATCGGCTTTCTTTTTAAATAAGGCCGATTTTAAAAAATCCCATCTATCAGGAGCATAGCCCAAACGAAAATTTTTAATGCTTTCTTCGTTTACACCTCTTTCAGTCAAATAATTCAGTGCACTTAGTCCTGCATCATCATAAAGAAATTTATTATAAAGCCTCATCGCAAAATCATTTATGCGATAATATTCATCATCGGAAGCAGTTTCTCCCTCAGACACATCAATACCAACGAGTTTCCCGATCATTTTGACTGATTCAGGAAAGGATAGATTCTCCACCTTTGATACGAAAGTAAAAACATTTCCGCCTGCATGACAGCCAAAGCAATGAAATATCTGCTTATCGGGTGAAACAATAAAAGAAGGTGTCTTTTCTTTATGAAAAGGACACAATCCTGTGAAATTATTACCCTTTTTTTTTAGGGTTGGAACATATCGAGCTACTACATCTTCGATTCTAGCACGAAGCCTTATTTGATCAATTAAGCCGTTGGGAATTCCCACATCAAATCCTAATTTGATATTTTCTTTGAAACTATTTCTTTTACCAAACTGCCATCGGCCCGGCCTTTCAAATCTTTCATTATCATTCCGATAAACCTGCCAGTTTCACTTGATTGAGGCTTTCCATTTTTAGAAATAAAATCTTCTACGAAAGCAGAAATCTCAGTTTCTGTCATCTGTTTTGGAAGATATTCTTCAATAATAAGAAGTTCTTTCTTTTCTTTATCTGAAAGATCCGTTCTACCGGCTTTATCGAATTCTGTTATAGATTCTTTTCTTCTTTTTGCCGCACGCGAAACAGCCTCCAGGATTTTATCTTCCGGAAGATCATTTCCTGTCTTGTTTTTTTCGTACATAATGTCGGATTTAAGCATGCGTAAAACACTAAGTCGTAATTCGTTACCGCTTTTTAATGAATCCTGCAGATCGGACTCAATTTTCTTGAAAAGACTCATTCAGCACTCCAAACGGAAGACAAAAAAATTGAAAGAAAAATCCACAGTCAAAGATATCTTCAATATTATTATCGTCAAGTTAATTAATGAGATTTTCATAAAACAAAGGCGGATATAAAAATGCGGAGAAGTAATAATAATTAAATTTCACGGCGGTAAAACCGCCGTGAAATTTAATTAGAATGCCATACCGAAAGCAGCGCCGAGACTAAAAGTTCTATTTCTATCAAGAACATCTACAAGAAGTGCATCAATATTAAGCTTAAATCTTCTGCTGTCTTTCAAAACACAGATTCTCGCTCCTGTATTAAAACATCCTCTTTCGAAAGCATCAGGACCTATCGGATCAACACTGTAAGAATAGTTTGAAAAATCATTTATGAAATGAACATAACCTTTGAAAATATTTGGAAGCAATTCGAGATCGAATCCCATTGAGAAATCGAAAGCTTTTTTAAATCTTGATTTATATTCACTTTCACGGGCAAAAGTTTTGCCGAAAACTATTGTAGTTTCAGCAGGCATGCCGAAAAACTGACCGCCGTAAGTTGCAGCAAGATATAGCTGATAGAAATCATGACTGTCATCTTTGTCAAAAAATTCAATCATCTGATAATTGCCGCCGACAGCAAGAGCAGAACTTCCAGAACCGTAGAAATTAAATTTTGCATTTAGAATCGTGTCATCGCCGCGCTCATCCTGCATATCATAAGCAGCACCGAGTTCAAGCTTTCTGAAAAGCTGAAAAGTCGCAGTAGCAACATAAGTATCATCATTGTCGTCTTCAAGATATCTCGCACCTACATCAAAACCGAACTGAGAATCTTCCCAACCAGTGTTTGCAGTCGGTGTAGAAATTAGTCCGGTTGAACCGTTCAGGCTTGGACTTTTGAACGGAGATGCAGAAAGAACCCCGCCAGCGACTAAAAATGCTCCAACAATAAAAAAAACTTTTTTCATCCGTTGTTTCTCCTTTTTTTATTTAAAATCCGTCTTTTTGAAAAGCGGAATTACATCCACACCCATGTTTACTATATTACTTTTACCATCATTTTCCTCTCTATCAATAATAACGCAAGCAATTTTTATATCTATTCCTTCTGCTCTCATACGCTCAATTGCCTTAATTGTTGAAGCACCTGTCGTAATTACATCATCGAGTACAATAGCTTTTTTTACTTTAGAAACATGCCCTTCTATATATTTTTGCGTTCCATGTCCCTTGGGCTCTTTGCGTACAATAAGAGGATAGAGTATTCTTCCATCTTCAAGTGCAGCCAAAGACGTGGAAATTGCGATAGGATCAGCACCAAGAGTCAAACCGCCGATGCCGTCTGCATCAATATTTTTAATTTTTTCGTAAACGGCCTTTCCGATCAAACGGAGTCCTGCCGGATCAAGGAGAGTCATTTTGCAATCAAAGTAGTAATTGCTCATTTGACCTGAAGCAAGCTTAAATTCAGCGGTTTCGGAATACTTAAAACTTTTTTCCTTAATAATTTCAAACAACTGTTCTGAAACAGACATATTACCTCTCAAACCTTTCCGGCCACAAAACTTTGAGCCGTTCTTTTATATTTTTTTCCGAACCGTTTTCTGTCGGATTATACAAAACTAAATCAGACGCACTATCGGGCAAGTATTTTTCTTTAACAAAAGACCCCGGATAGTCATGGGGGTATTTATAACCTATCGAATTACCCATTTCACGCATCAATGATGTCGGTGCATTTCTTAGGTGATAGGGAATTTCAAATGAATTAGATTCAACGAATTCTAGAGCCTTATTAATTGCAATATATGAAGCATTACTCTTCGGGGATGAAGCTAGAAAACATGCACACTGAGAAAGAATTATACGGCTTTCGGGCATCCCTATTTTTTCAACAGCATTTAAGGCGGAAAGTGCTATTGAAAGTGCTGTAGGGCTTGCATTTCCGATATCTTCAGATGCAAAAATTACCATTCGACGTGCAATGAACATAGGATCCTCGCCTGCAAATATCATTTTTGCCAAATATAACACGGCCGCATCGGGATCCGAACCTCTCATTGACTTAATAAAAGCTGATATGGAATCATAGTGATTATCACCTTTCTTGTCGTAAATGGAATATACTTCCTTCACAGCTTCTTTGAGAATTTCTGATGTTATAATAGAATCCTTTGATGTCAAGGCCGCTGTTTCAAGAATATTAAGCATTCGTCTTGCGTCGCCGTTTGATGATTCAATCAGTTCATCTTCAGCTCCGTTGAATTCTATTTTAATCTTTGATATTATTTCATCTTCAGTTATTGCTTTATTAAGAATTTTCTTGAGAGAATCTCTGCTGTGTTTTTTCAGTTTTATTACGCGGGTTCTTGACAAAAGAGGAGAAATAACACTGAATGAAGGATTCTCCGTTGTTGCCCCGATAAGTATAATATCGCCGTTTTCCACGGCAGAAAGAACTGAATCCTGCTGTGATTTATTAAAGCGGTGAATTTCATCAAGAAAGAGAAGAGTCTTGGATCCTGCAGCTTTATTTTTTTTCCCAATCTGGATTACATTTCTTACCTCTGATACTCCGCAGCTTATAGCGCTTAAAAAATGAAAATCGATATCAAGGCTCTCTGCGATAATACCGGCGAGTGTCGTTTTACCGCAGCCAGGTTCACCCCACAGGATCATTGAAAACGGAAGATTTTTTTCTATCATCATCCGCACAACACGGCCTTCGCCGGTTAGTTCTTCCTGTCCGAAATATTCTGAAATTGTTTTTGGCCGGATTCTTTCTGCAAGCGGTATCAGCCTGCTGTCATGAAAAAGATTCTGCATAATTTCTGCCTGTGGTATTTATTAAAGAGTCATACCTCTCGGTATGACTCCAGTCGGGACTATTCCCCTTTGTCGGCAGAACCTCTGCCGAAAGATTTACCCGCAGGCCCTGAGAATTTTTTGACTTTTCCCTGCACCGCCATGCGGCGCATTTTTTTAAGTCTTCTTCTCTCAGCTTCTTCTCTTTTGCGTTTTTTCTCTTCAGACGGTTTCTCGTAATATCTTCTTCTTTTGAGTTCTTTGAAGATACCTTCGAGAGCCATTTTTTTCTTTAGATTTTTGAACGCTTTTTCGAGATCGCCTTCGATCACGTTAACTAATAACGGACTTGGCATTTTTATCACATCCTTTTGGTTAAACCTAAAATCGTATATTCTATTGTCAAACTTTATTTTGGAGGTTCAATCGCCTGAACAGGACATACAGATGCGCATATGCCGCATTCAGTGCATTTATCAGCATCAATAATCCTCTTGTCTGCATTTTCCCTGATAGCATTAACTGGACACTCAGGTTCACAGACTCCGCAATTAACACATTGTTCAGTGATAAAATATGCCATAAAGCCTCCGTTTGCGCAGAAAAAAGCGCAATTAAAGAATAATATTTTTTGTTTCTATAGTCAACGGAAAATTTTTAAACTCCGCATCTTCCTATTTTTTCACCATATTTTAATTTAAGTTTATCAATCAACACATCAGTTTTTAATACTTTTTCTGGATTTTCAAAAAGTGTATTCTGAACATCTTCTGAAAAATTTGATATTGATAATCCTATAAGTCTAATTTTTCTAAATGAAATATTTCTCCGCAAAAGTTTTTCCGCACTGCTCTTAGCGGTCGCATAATCATCAAAATATTCGCCAAAAGTTTCTGATCTGGTAATAGTTGTAAAATCCGAGAAACGTAATTTTATTGAAACTGTTTTATATTTTAATAAATGTTTTCTGGCATCCCTGGTCACATAATCAGCCATACTTCTAATTGTTGTTATTAATAATTCAGTTGAATCCGTATCTTCCTGAAAAGTATGTTCTTTACTTATAGATTTAATCTCTTCACATTCAGAAACGGATTCTCCGTCGATTCCATTAGAAAGCATCCAGATGCGGTAACCGTTACTGCCGAACATCGATACAATTTCTTCACATTTTCTATTTGCAATTTCTCCGATTTTATTAATCCCTATATTTCTAAGTCTATCAGCACATTTTTTGCCTACACCCCAAAGCCTTGTAATATCAAGATCTGATATAAATTCTCTTTCCATACCCAAAGGGCAAACTGTAAGTCCGTCCGGCTTATTTATATCTGAGGCAATTTTAGCACATGCCTTGTTTGATGCTATACCGATTGAAACTGTTAACGAGGTTTCATTTTTTACATCATCCCGGATTTTCTGAGCAATTGAAACAGCATTGCCGAACAACTTTGAAACTCCCGAAACATCAATAAAAGCCTCATCTATACTTATCTGTTCAATTGACGGGGAATATTTCCTAAAAATATTGATCACATGCTCGGAATATGCTGAATACAGACTCATATCAGGTCTGACAAATATTCCGTTTGGGCAGATAGAGTATGCTTTTGATATAGGCATAGCGGATCTTATTCCGAATTTACGTGCTTCATATGACGCGGTACTTACAACTCCGCGTCCTTTACCGCCCATAGGGTCAGCTCCGACAATAACAGGTCGATTGCGATATGAAGGATTCTCTACTTGCTCGACTGATGCAAAAAATGAGTCAATATCCGCATGTAAAACATTAAGCCCCATACGCAACATATGTATAGTATACTATTTTTCGTCAAGTAAAAATTATTAAACGGCAAAAACCTGATTATATTATCAAGCATATTGCCGATAAGTAATCATAGCAGCTAACCTGACGGAGAAATCATGAGTTCAAGACAAAAACTATTAATCGACGAACAACTTAAATATTTCTATAAACATTTAAATTATTTTGATGAATCTTCAAAAGAATATAAAGTGATTATTAATGGCATAAATGAGATAAAGGAACTTCTAAGGAAATAATTATTCTTCCGCAATTTTTTTCTCTACAGAAATACCGTATGCTTTCAGCTTGTTGTGAAGGGTTTTTCTTGATATTCCCAATACTGATGAAGTTTTACTCATATTAAATGAATTTAATCTCAAAGATTCAAGAATTGTCTTCTTTTCAACTTCATCAAGAGTTTGATAATTTGATTTAATATTTGTTTGCGGAATATCAATATTATCCCGTGAAATATGGTCAAAAATACTTTTAATATATTCTTCTGATATTTCTTTTCCAACGGAAATCAAAACAATTCTGCGCATCGCGTTCTCTAGCTCTCTGACGTTTCCAGGCCATTCATATTTACAGAAAAAATCGACAGCTTTATCCGTGATAACAACTTCGCGACCGTATTCTGAATTAAATCTGGTTAAAAAATAATTTATCAGTACGGGGATATCCTCGCGGCGTTGTCTGAGCGGCGGAATTTCGACAGGAAAAACATTTAATCTATAATATAAATCCTCGCGGAATTTACCTTCTGCTACGAGCGTTTTTAAGTTTTTATTGGATGCTGAAATTATTCTTGTATTAACTTCAACAACTTCGTTTCCACCAAGCCTTTCAAAACGTTTTTCCTGAAGCACTTTCAGAAGTTTTGCCTGAACATCAAAAGATAAATTGCTGACCTCATCAAGAAAAAGTGTTCCCTTATCTGCAAGTTCAAACTTCCCGATTTTTCGCGAATGAGCCCCTGTAAAAGCGCCTTTTTCATGACCGAAAAGTTCGCTTTCAATTAAATCTTTTGGAATTGTGCTGCAGTCAAGACTTCTGAAAGGAAAAAGCGATCTATTGCTGTTGAAATGAACTGCATCGGCAAGCAACCCTTTTCCGGTTCCGCTTTCACCGCAAATAAGAATTGTGATATCAGTATCAATTACTCTGTTTAATAGAAAAAATAATTTCTTCATCGCAGGTGAAACGGAAATGACTGATGAAAATCTGAATCCGTCGCTTACTTTTTTTCTGAGTTCGAAAACTTCATTTTTCAGGCTGAGCTTATCAGAAATATTTCTGGCAATCAGTTTTATTTTTTCAACGTCAATCGGTTTTGCAATATAATCATATGCACCGAGCTTCATTGCTTGAACGGCTTTTTCGAGATCGTTTGAGGCAGATATTATCACTGCATCGATTTCAATATTATTCCGCTTAACTGAATTAAGAACATCCAGTCCGTCCATGCCCGGCATGGACAAATCAAGAAATAGTATTTCATAAGCACCGGTAGTTAGTTCTTTTACTGCATCCTCTCCGCATGAAACATCATGTACGGAATAATTATCAGAAAGAACATGTTTCAGTATTTCTCTTACACCGCGGTCATCATCCGCAATAAGAATTTTTCTCCGCTCATTCATAATTTTGCGGCATCACCCCAAAGTTTTTCAAGGGAATAAAACTCTCTGGCTTCGTAAGTAAAAATATTGACTGTAACAAAACCGAAATCAATTAGAATCCATTCTGATTCGTCGTCAAAATGACGCGGCTTGACGGTTTCATATTCCGCAAGAGTTGATCTTATTTCACGGGCAAGAGCTCTCGAATGAAGCTTTGAACTTGACGTTGCAATGACAAGATAATCAAGATAAGAATTAATCTTACTGACATCAAGAAGAAGTACATCAGATGATTTCTTATCAATCAGTACGGATTTGCACTTTTCTGCAATTGAAAACGTATCGAGCATTATTATTTCACCATATCTTTGCCGACCAAAATTGTAAGATCATATACCTGAGTGCTGTCAACAGAATGATATACTTTTTTAATTCCGGTTAACTCCGAAACAAGTTTGATATCGTTATTGTTGCCCTTATTGCTTATAATTACGGATTCCTCCAGATTATTCATCTGATGTGTTCCGAATTCAATTACACTGATTCCTTCCCGCATCAGAGCACTCCTCACCCGTTTTGCAAGTCCCGGGATATCGGTTGCGTTTAAAATTTTTACGCGAATATTCGGAGCATTTTTTTCTTTGACAATAAGCCAGCGTAAAAAAGTATCTTCATACATCTTAAAGGATATTTCATCTGCAGAAAACATACCGTCATCAGAAACTCTTCCCGGAAGATTAATACAATTCAGTTCTTCGCATGAAGAAAGAATATCTGCAATTGAAATTATTTCATTATTCTGCAGATTTGTTACTATTGATTTTCTGATTTCATTTGCTGTATATTTATTCATAAACTTCATATACATTTCTCTTTTTTCAAACAGAGTCAGAAAAATATCCTGAAGCCGGTCATACTTTGAATAAATAGAATCATTCATGTTGATGAAATTCATTATTTTCTCACCGTCAAGATAATTCATTCCATATACAGAGGAATGAACTGCGGCGGAACTTTCCGGTAAAAATATGTCTATTCCTTCAACAATGTTAGTGATTTTACGCGCGTCCGGAGCGTAAAAAACTGCATAAAATTGAGGTTTAATTCTAAACGACTTATAAAAGGCCCTGCTCATATCCGAGAAATCACGGACATCGACATCTTCAAGTTTAACGGCATTTCCGTCATCATCAATATCTATGGCAAAATTCGGAGGAAGAAAGACTATTCCGGCGCGTTTAGTTTCAGTATTGATTGTAAGCACACAGTTAAAACGGTGTTTATTATCATTAAATTTATTTCCACCGCATATAAGAATGCTTACCAGCTGTTTTTCCGATAATATTTTGTCTACGGCATTACGTGAACTTCTTCTGTAACTGCAAAAACCAATAATGACGGCTACTATAAGAATTATTAATACTACTGCTCTTTTAGCTCCCAATTTCGTACAACCCCTTCATTTTTATGTAATCGTAAACTTTTCCATCGAGATAATTATATCCGTCGCCGCTTCTTATCAGCGAAGAACTGATTTCAATAAAACTATTTTTTGCCTTAAAAACTTTTCCGTACTTAACAACAAGTTTTTCATCTATATCAAATCCGGGTCTGTTTAAAACTATAATATTTGCCAGCTGAATTATCTGCTCAGGATTCCGCCAGCCGTCAAATGTGTTAAAAGAATCACTGCCTGTTATGAAATACAATTCACTATCACTGTATTTAACATGAAAACGCGAAAGTGTTTCAACTGTATAAGATGAAGTTTCCCTTTGTATTTCGTCAAGGCTAATAGAAAAAAAAGGATAATTACGGAGAGCGAGAGAAAGCATTTTAACTCTATCATCCGGTGAAGCAGAACATTCATTCTTATGAACAGGTTTTTTAAGCGGAACAAAAATTATCCTATCAAGCCCGAATTCATCTTTGACTTCCAGAGCGGCTTTTACATGAGCCTTGTGAACGGGATCAAATGAACCGCCAAAAATTCCTATTCTCAAGATCTGATCTGCCCCGTTCCGTAAACAATGTATTTGAGACAAGTAAGCCCCTGCATTCCCATCGCACCGCGGGCATGAAGTTTTTGTGTCGAAATTCCGACCTCTGCACCTAGACCGAATTCACCTCCGTCGTGAAAACGTGTTGATGCATTTACCAGTACGGCCGAAGAATCAACTTCATTTATAAATCTTTCAGAATTGAAATAATTAGTTGTTACTATCGCTTC
>JAEWVM010000044.1 GCA_023396615.1 Spirochaetota bacterium
CTATTTTCATATTGCCTCCTAAATAATAGAAATGATTTTGTATGATTGCATTTGAATTATACAGTATGTATTCAAGATAATACAAAACGGTAAAATTTCAATATAAAATTTACATAATAAATATTAAAATTTGTTTCCTCCGTGACCCGAGAAAACCGCAAGAGCCTTTTTGATCAATTCTTCAGTAGAAGCGGATGAATTATCTTCAAGCAGCTTGGAAACCGTAGAGCTGACATTTTTTTCATCATAACCGAGAGAAATTAGAGCTTCGATTGCATCATTTCTTTCGGTTTTAATTTCAGCCGATATATGGTCTTTGAAAACGTTCTTCTTACGTGATAATTCGAATATGATTTTTTCAGCCTTTGCTTTGCCGATTCCGGGTATTCTTGTAAGAACTTCAGTGTTAGAGTTGTTTATTGCATCAGCAAATCTATCAATATCCAATCCTGATAAAATTGAAATTGCCATTGACGGTCCGATTCCGTTGACTTTTAAAAGTATTTCAAATATCTTCTTTTCGCTTTCGCTGAAAAAACCGAAAAGTTTAAGCTGATCTTCTCTGTGGTAAGTGTGGACATGAATAAAAACTTCCTCTGAAACAGAAAGTTTTTGAGATGTTGAAAAGGGAACGGTCAATGCGTAACCAACACCTTTAACATCAAGAAGAACCTCGGAAGGCTTCAGCAGAACCACTATGCCCTTGAGAAAACCAATCATAGACCAACACTCTTTTACTGCCTTTATTTTTCAAGCATTTATTGATATAAGAGAAATAAGTAAAATGAAATAGCAAGGAGATGTTAACCGCTAATAAGCATTATTGGTTCCGTTAATCGGCAATTAATTGAAAATGAGATAAATTTTTCAAAAATGTTGTGGAATTATTTCATTGCTTTATTTCATTTGAACCGTTGCGGATAACGTTTGCGCCTTTGTTGCGCAAAATAAAAAATCACTGGAGAAGGTAATGGAAATAAATGAATATATGAAAGGTATCAGAAAGGAGCTTTCAGTTTCGGCTTCTGATATGGAGAAGATAGCAAATGACTTTATCGGTGAAATGAGAACCGGTCTTGAAGGCAAAGCTAGTTCCCTGAAAATGCTTCCTTCGTATATCGGCAAGCCTACAGGAAAAGAAAAGGGTTCTGTTGTTGCAATTGATTTCGGGGGGACGAATGTAAGAATATTGCAGGCAGATCTTGACGGCTCCGGCAAAATAACTGTTAATGCAAAAAACAAGTTTCCGCTTGTTGATCCTGATGGAAAATATAATTATACTGCGAAAGAAGCAACCGGTGAACAGCTTTTTGATTACATCGCTGAACATGTTAGTGAAATATCGATAAAAGGTGTGGAAAATTCTTTAGGACATACTTTTTCGTTTCCGTGCAAACAAAATGGTATTAATAGTGCCGAGCTTATTTATTGGACGAAAGAAATAAAGACAAGCGGTGTTGAGGGACATGATGTTTCGAAAATTTTAGAAGGTTCTTTGAAAAGAAAGAAAATAGAGAATGTGACCCCTAAAGCTGTAATAAATGATACTGTCGGAACATTACTCGCTGCGGCTTATTCCAATACCGATGTTGATATGGCTGCAATCTGCGGAACTGGTCATAACGCATGTTATCTGGAGCCGAATCATCCGTTAACCGGAAAGCCCATGATAGTAAATATTGAATCAGGTAATTTTAATAAAGTTCCTCAATCCAGATTTGATGCTAAAATTGATGCAGCAAGTGAAAGGCCTGGTTTGCAGAAGCTCGAGAAAATGATTTCAGGATATTATCTAGGTGAAATTATCCGAGTAATTCTTGAGCAGATGATGAAAGATGGTGTTCTTCCTGAGAGTTCGGAAATAGCTAAAAAAGATGTTATATACGGTGCAGATATTGACAACATAATTGCAGACTCGGCTGATTTTGGTGCAACATCAAAAGTAATGAAAGATAAACTTGGGCTCGCGACATTGACCCGAGATCAGCTTTTTGCAGTTAAAGAAATTGTTGATTTGGTTTCTGTCCGATCTGCCAGACTTGTAGCGGCCATCTTTGTCGGTATCGTTTATCATATAGATAAGAATGTTGATAGAAAGCATGTTATTGCAATTGACGGTTCCTTATATGAAAAAATTCCTAATTACGATGTGAATATTCAGATGGCTATGGATGAACTTTTTCGGGAGAAATCAGGTAAGGTTTCAACTATTCTCGCAAAAGACGGTTCGGGTATAGGTGCGGCGATAGCAGCTGCTACTGCTTAATTTTTTAAATTCATTAAGTGAATTGCTGCAGGCTGAAAAGAATTTTTCAGCCTGTTTTGATTTTTATGGTTCCGTAATATGATAATTTTATGAAATTCACATCGAAAAAAGTTTTAAGGTTAAAATCAATTCGATAGTTATCTGTTCGAGACTTTAAATTATCAATGCTTTGAATTATTTCTAAGACACTCTCAAGTAAATATTCAATCCCCCATTCAAGAACGGAAGAAACCGAAATTTTATAAAGTCTTCTGTAATCCATACAAGACTCATATAGAGACTCCGGAATACTCGCATGGAAAATTTTCCATTCTTGGTCGTTGTGTTTTTTCTTTTGATATCTAACAGCCCTGAATAAAATCGCTTCTTTTCTCTGAATGATCTGCTTTTTTAAACACTCATGAAGAATTCTGTTGATTATCTTTTTAATTCGTATCTTGTTAAGAGAAGAAAAGTGTATTATTTTGCTATAAGATTCCTGTGAAATATTCAATGTAGTTTCAATCATGCCGGCCTCCTTTAATTATAACGAGACCGGCATGATTAATTTCAAAATATCCGGATTAATTTTGTTACAAGCATAGTTTTTTTGCTACATGGGAAGCTTCAACTGCGTCTTTGCTGTAAAAAGCTCCGATCGATTTGGCATATTCCTCGGTTACGACTGCTCCTCCTACCATTAATTTGTAAGGCAGTTTTTTCGCAGAAATGAGTTCCGACATAGCTTTCATTTCGGGCATTGTCGTAGTAAGAAGAGAACTAAGACAAATAATATCCGCTTTGACTTCGGCTGCTTTATTTAATATAAGCTCATTATCGATATCCTTGCCCATGTCGTATACGTTAAATCCATGATTCTCAAGCATCATAGCTACGATATTTTTGCCGATGTCATGAATATCTCCCTTGACCGTACAGATTACTACCGATTTTGAAGCTTTAGAAGATTCCTGTTTCATTATAGGCTTCAAAACAGTAAAACCCTGTTTCATTGCATTGGCGGAAGATATCATCTGCGGAAGAAAATATTCACCTTTTTCATAAAGATCTCCGACAACATTGAGTCCGGATATAAGCGCATTGTCCATAATCGTTTCAGGTTTAAATTCTTTAAGTGCGGATTCGATTTCTTTACAGATTGAATCAGAATCACCTTCAATAACGAGCATTTTGATGCGTTCGAGAATGCCGAGTTCAGACTTTTTAGATATGGATGAAATTGTGCCGGTTGCGGATGATTTGAAATGTTCAATATATTTTACGGCATTTGTATCTTTTCCATAAATGAAATCTTTGGCGAGATTTTCTTCGAGTGAATTATTGTCGATAATTTCGAATGCTTTCGTATTTACTATACCGAATTTCAGTCCGCGCTTAAAGCCTTCTTTTATGAATGCATTGTTGATGTGTTTTCTTTCTGGCAGTCCGAAAGAAATGTTGCTGATGCCGAGACTTGTTTTAATTCCCTGTTTAGTGAAATGTTCAATTACTTTTAATGTTTCAACTGCGGAACCCGGCTCTGCACTCTCTGCAAGCATCAACGGATCAATGATTATGCGTTCTTTGTCGATGCCGTCATTAATAAGCATTTGAATAAGTTTATCGCCGATTTCTATTCTTTTGGCTGCATTTCTATGAACTCCTGATTCATCGATGCAAAGACCTACTATAAATGAATGAAAGCGTTTTACGATTGGTATTATTTCATTATATTTATCCTTTCTGGCGTTGATTGAGTTTATCAGCGCAATTCCCGGATAATTTTTAAGTGCTGACGTTAGAACTTCTCCGTTTTCCGAATCAATCATCAACGGAGTTTTAACCAGTGTTGTTAAAATATTTACGGAATTTTTCATTGCGGCAATTTCATCAATGCCCGGTGTTCCTACGTTGATATCAAGAATATCGGCCCCTTCATCCTGCTGGGCTTTCGCTTCTGAACGTAAAAACTGAGTTGAATTTGATTTGAGATCGGCTGCAAATGCTTTTCTTGCGGTCGGATTCAGTCTTTCGCCGACTTTTACGAAATCAGCGGATTGAATATCGAGTGATGAATACCTGCTGGTTGCATAGTGAAAACTCTTTTTATACTCAAAAGGCTTTTGTTCAATGGAGCTTGTGCTGTCTTTTACGGCTTTGATGTGATCGGGATTTGTTCCGCAGCATCCTCCGATAATTTTAACTCCGAGTTCGGCGAGTTTGGAAGCTAGTTCTCCGAATTTTTCAGGAGTCATCGGATATGTTGTTTTGCCTTCTACTACAATCGGCAGTCCCGCGTTCGCCCATACTGCGACGGGAACTCCGAGTTTATTGATCGTTGAAAAATTATCTGATAGAATTGAGTATATTATATCCGGTCCTAGTCCGCAATTTGCTCCGACTGTGTCAGCTCCGTATTGAGCAAGTGTCGCGAATGCGGTTATTATATCTGTTCCGCCGTGAGTTTTTCCGTCTTCTTTAAACGTTACGCTTGTAATTACCGGAAGAGAGCAGTTTTCTTTTGCGGCCATCAGAGCTATTCTTGCTTCGTTGATGTCATTCATCGTTTCGATTGCGATTAAATCCGCTCCGCCTTCTGCAAGACCGATTATCTGTTCTTTGAACGATTCATAAACTTCATCAAACGTAAGTTTTCCGACGGGCTCAATCAGTCCGCCTGCCGGTCCCACAGAGCCTGCGACAAGAACTTTATCCTTTGCAGCGTTTCTTGCGCATTCGGCAGCCTTTCTGTTGAG
>JAEWVM010000118.1 GCA_023396615.1 Spirochaetota bacterium
ATTGGCTTTTCTCGAACACACCGCGCGGCGCAGAATCGAGCGCCGTCATTTATTCTCTGGTCGAATCCGCCAAAAACAATAACCTGATTGTTTACAATTATCTGCGTTATCTTTTTACAAAACTTCCGGAAGCAAAATCTGATGAAGAAATTGAAAAACTTCTTCCGTGCAATCTGTCAGCTAATGACATTAAAATATAGTTGAAAATTCTGATTTTAATTGATATCTATGCGTTAATTTGACGGATACGAAAGGTTTAGCGGTAAACCAAAGATATGGAAGGGGAAAGATGTTGTTTATCTCAATCCATTACCGGATACGAGAAAAAAACTAGAAGAAAGGGCTTCATGATTTTTTAAATTACGCGACAACTATGTTGACACATTCCATACGGGGAGTTTTTGGCTCTTATTTTTTAACTCGTTTTACTCAATTATTTAAAAGCGAAACATTATCATCAACATGTAATATTAAATCCAAATGAATTCAATATTGAAAATGGATTTTTAACACATTCCGCAATGTCATATAAGAAATAGCAATAAAGAATCCTTCAATATGATATTAAAAATATTAATTGTTTTAGCAAATTAATCTTGACCATAGAAAACATATAATCAAAGAAGATTATTTGAAAACATAATTAATAAAAAAATAAATATAAAAATGAGGCTGAGTGTAATAGAAGACGCAATACCTTAACGGGATATTAACATATAGAAAGGGTAATCGTAGGATTAATCATTCCAAAATGTATGATGAACATATTTACGAACACAGTTGACGCTGTCTAAATCGTCAATACACATCTGGAGGCTCTTTTAACTGTTACAATATATAATAAATACTGAGAATTTGAAAATTAGATATTCCAAATTCTGTAAACGAATATATGGTCAAAATCTGATAATTTGGTGATTGCGGGGTTTTACTCTCATGCTCTCTGATGTGTTTTTGAACTTTCCATTATTGGAACTGGAGCTTAAGATAAAATGTTTTTAAATTTATGTAAGTAATGAATGGAGAAGTCTTTATGATTAAACGAAAGCTTGAATTAAATGATTCTGGCGCAGGTGAACTCTCTCATTTCTCGGTCATAAGTTTGTCAATTGTTCAAGGTAGGTATGACGAAAAACGATGCAATGCATCAGGATATTCAATCGTCTTTTGGTAATGGCACAATGAACTATAAATATTATAAGTTATTTTTTGCTGTAAAATACATCGTTCGGTACTCTTGTGAAATTCCGCTTAATATAGAAGGATTTGTTGTCATTTATTCATGTAAAGAGAAATCGAATCTGTCAAAACTGTCAACAAAGGTGGGTTGTAGAATTTATTCATAGTACAGTAAAATGATACTTTTAGGCTATATTCTGTTTTAAAAAATATGTTAATCAATTTAAGTTCTATTTTGATTTAGTACTGAAGGTGGTGTAAGAAAAAAAATAAAAAAAATACGAGGTACTTGTTATGAAAGGGGGATGTAGTGCTATTGTTCCTGTGTACAATGCTGAAAAATATTTACATCGATGTGTTGAAAGTATTATTGCTCAGAGTTATATTTCTTGGGAATGTATTTTAGTTGATGACGGGAGTACGGATTCAAGTGGAATTATATGTGATGAGTTTCAGAAAAAAGATTCGAGAATCAAGGTCATTCATCAAAAAAATTCCGGAGTAAGTGTTGCTAGAAATTCGGGATTAAATGCAGCTTCTGGTTTGTGGATAATCTTTGTTGATGCAGATGACTGGCTTGAGAGTAATGCCTTGGAAAAGGCTGTTTTTATTGCAACCTCATATAATGCACAAATAGTACAGTGGAATTATAATTATGTGGGAGAGAATATAAAGCAGACAGATGAACTTTTCGAAGGAGAACTTTATATTAAATCAGATACTATTGTACCACTTTGGTTTGGAATGGTCTGGAGCAGGATGTATTCTAAGGTAATGCTTGATCATTATTCAATTAGATTTCCAGAAGGCGTTACCATTGGTGAAGATGTATTATTTAGTTATGAGGCCCTTGCTGTTGCAAGTAGAATATGGTGTGTAAAGGACAGACTTATTAATTATTTTCAAAATAGTACTTCAGCATCTTTCAATGTTACGGAAGACCGGCTTATAAAAAACGTGGAAGCCGTTGACAAATTGATTCTTTTTCTTTCTGAAAATAATCTTACTAATAAGATGGAAAGTATTGTTTTGCAATTAAAAATTCAAATAAAAGATAACTTTATCTTCTGGCTTAAACCGATGAATTGCAATTTATACAGAGTGATATATCGTGAGGTTGAAGATTTTATGTTAAAAAGTGGTTTAAAAAGACGCTTTGCCTATAAATTATTGTCTTGGAAGTGGGATTATTGTGCAAGGTTTATAGTTCATCTAATGAGACTTGTCAATAATATTCTAAATAGATTGTCTTGCTTTAAATAATTTCTAAATTTTAAATAAAATTAGAGGTAAAATTCATGCTTTCCACATTTATTAATAATCGATGTTTTGTGTAAGCATTAACTCGTTTTCCTCTCGTGTCATATATTATTTATTACGTCCAATAGGCATGTCAGGCAGACGAATATAATTTATACTTGAATGAAGACTGTAATATTTGCGTATGTAAAAAGTATCATTTTAAATGTTCCAAGTCTCGGAATAACTCAGAGGATTGGAACATTGTTTTAATTTCGTTTTTCACAATTATGATTAATTGTTTAATCTTATCGTTTATTTACGGGTGATATTTTCTCGCGTGAACTGGTCTTATATTTATTCGCAATATTAACTTTTATTAACCGAATGTTCTCGGATGTGATTTTTGTAATTACGTTCATTTTTTGTTGTCTTTTATCAGGATCAGGTCAATTAATTTAGCTGTATCCGAGGTGTTTGGTCTTTCGTATTATCCGTTGAATCTCTCAAGATTTGATTCGAAAAACAGTTTTCGTTACTTGTAAAAAATGTTTGGATAAAATTATTTTTCGCCATACTTTATAAACGGGAATGTTCGTGGTCATTATTTCGTTTACGATTATGAACTTTTCTTTTTCTATGAAAATCTCATCGAGCACTCTTTAATTAGTATATTCTACAAAGAAGTCTTTTACATAAATTACTTTAACGTATTATATTGATTTGTTTAATATTTGTCAAAAATGTTAAATAGTAAATAAATTGGTTTAAATCAATTGACAAATATGAGCAATATTTTATTTTCTACTAAAAAAATAGGAAGCAAAAAGATGAAAATTAAAAGAAATAAGCTAAATTTGATATTATTTTTGTTGTTTGGGTTATTGGGGCTGTTGTCATTTGTGTATATATGGTTTTTTATGCCCCATAGTTCTGCGATTGAGTCAGTATGGCAAATGTCATTTAAAATATTTGCTTTTATGCTTATTATTCTGTCTATATCATTTTTTCCAACATTTAAGAATGCATATCTTCTTTTAATTCTGCCTTCCTTGATTTTTTTAGGTTATTTGATACCAAGAATAAGCTATTTTGGATTTAGTGGAGCGGCATCAAAAGGTGATGCTATTGCAAGCGGGGAGTTTTATACTATTCTCTATCTTCTTCTCTTTCCGGCTATTTTAATGACGGTTACATTAGCATATCGACTTGGCGGTGGAGCATCTGGAAAAACTTTCAAAGTTGCTTTTAGCGGTGTTATTCTTCTTTTTTCAGGTTTTCTTGATTTGCTTTGGCCTATCGCTAATGGTTTGCCGATTCCTGAAAAATTGATATATGCACATCATGTAGCAGTTTTTCTCGGGCCTGATCCTAGTTATAAAGCTACAATTGTTTTCGCTCTATTCCATTTACCACTTTTACTGATTTTAATTTTATTACCTTTGGATAAATATTTTAATAGAATGTTTGATTTAATATCTGAATAAAGTTATATGGCAGGAAACACCGATAGAAAATAATGCATACATTAAAATTAAATTTAAAAAGAATATGTTCTGACGACCATATTCTTTCAATGTCATCAAATGTTATTTCGTCAGCTATCGGAGCTCTCTCAATTATTCTTTTGGCAAGATTCTCCACAAGTCATGATTTTGGAATGTGGTTCTTTTTTATTACTATTGCAAATCTCTTTGAAATGGTTAAATTCGGATTTATAAATAATCCAGCTGTTAGATTTATATCATCATCAACAAAAATAATTGATATTTGTGAATTGAGAGGTTCCGCATGGTTATTAAGCATTCTTGTTTCAATTTGTTTGCTTATGCCTTTTTTTTGCTTAATTAAATTTTCAATAATAAATTTAAAGCCGGAATTAGAGCTTCCCTTAATGATGTTGCCGCTTTATTCTCTATTGTATTCTCCGATAATTATGACAATTTCATTTATGACTACTAAGGGCAGGTTCGGTGTTGTTTTAATTGTTAAAGTTCTTTGGAGTATTCTGTTTCTTGCTGGAATAATTATTGGAATTTTAACAAAACATTTACAGGGTTCTGAAATATTTGTAATACAGATTTTTTCGATGATTCCATTGTTGCTTATAACTACTTTTAGTGGGTGGTCTCATATAAAAGATATTTTTCAAATTAGTAAAAAGAGTTTAACTACGCTTTTCCATTTTGGAAAATATAGCTTTATGACATTCCTAAGCGCAAATCTATTAAAAACATCTGATACTTTTCTTATTGGCGTTATGATGTCAAATGAAGCAGTAGCGATGTATGCTATTCCGCTTAAACTTATAGAATCTGTTGAAATTATAATAAACAGTATTGGTGATGTAGCTCTGCCAAAAATATCTCGAAACAGTTTTTCGAAAAAAGCAGTGAGATTGCTTTATTCAAAATATGCAGGTGTTTCAATAATTGGTTTATCTCCAGTAATTGTATTAATGTTTATTTTTTCTGAAGAATTGATTTGTTTGTTCGGTGGTTCAAAATATTTAGTTTCTAATATATCTGTAAACGTAATGCGTATTTTTTTAATATATTTGTTTTTTATGATCTTGGATAGATTTTCTGGAATCACATTAGATGGGATAAATAAGCCAAACTTAAATTTTTTTAAAGTAGCTATTATGGCCGTTTTAAATATTATTGGAGACATTATTGCAATTAAATATTTTAATTCAATTGAATATGTAGCTGTAGTTACAATTCTTAATGCCTTTTCAGGAACTATCATCGGTATTTTGTTTTTGAAGTCTGAAATTGCTCTGAAATTTACAGAAATATTCATCGAGGGTAGTAGAGCAATTCGAATATATATCAGTAGTTTGTTTGATAAAAATTTCATTAATTCTAAATGAAATTTGAATATTGTGTAGTATAAAAGACATGAAAATACTAAATAGGAGTTATGCTATGTTGGCAAGTGTTGTTATTCCGACAAAAGATAAAATTTCACGTCTTGCGTCAGTTCTTAAAGGTTTAGAGCCTCAGATGAATGATAATGTTGAAGTTGTAATCGTGTTTGATGGGTGTAACGAAGAAACAGTAACCAGTTATAAAAGAATGAGCTGGAATTTTACACCAAAAGCTGTTTTTCTTTCGGAAAATGTAGGTCGTGCTAAAGCTAGAAATTATGGCATTCGTGAAGCAACTGGCGATATTATAATATTTATTGATGATGACCGGATACCGGATCAGAATTTTATTCGTTTTCATATAGAAGCACATTCAAAACCTAATATGGTAGTTCTTGGCAGACGTTCGGATGTATCACTTGAAGAAGAGCAAATTATGACGTTGCATCACTCTCTAAGCGCTCATCAAAAACTCAAAGATTATGCAATAACCGAAAAATCATATGTTCCTTTTCGTCATCCGCGAAATATATTTCGATGGATGTATTGCTTTACCGGAAATCTTTCAGTAGACAGAACGGTACTTAACGCTATAGGTGGATTTGATGAAAACTTTGTTAAATGGGGTCACGAAGATGTTGATTTAGGAATAAGACTATACTTAAAGGGAGCACCTTTTATTTATCGTGATAGTATAATAAATTATCATTTAGTTCACGAACGTTCTTATGATGATAGAAATCAGGAATCTCTTGATAATCTAAAATATCTTAGAAGTAAATATAAAAAATGTCCACTTGTGAGTTTAATTCTTCTTATACTTAACACAAAATTTAAGTATATAGGAACTAGAAAATTTCTAAAAGAAAAATAAAAAAATAAATAAAAAAAATTGTAGAATGAATGCGGGGTGGGGGATGAGAGCAATTGGTCAATTGAAAATATACCTGAGTCTTTTGAGAGTTAAGCATTATGTTAAAAATGCATATATATTTATACCATCATTTCTTGCCGGTAAGTTGTTCACATTATCAACATTTAATTTAATAATAACTTTTCTAGGATTTTCATTAATTGTTAGTTCGGCATATATTATCAATGATATTTTGGATCGAAAAAAAGATCAGACACATCCTATTAAAAAATACAGGCCTATTCCTTCCGGTAAAGTATCATTTATAAAGGCTATTGTTGCAGCTTTAATTTTGCTTTTATTGGGTATTATTATATTTTATAATTTATCC
>JAEWVM010000187.1 GCA_023396615.1 Spirochaetota bacterium
ATGAATAAAACGGATATTACTCTTTACAACTCCGCTTACTGCCCCGCCGGAAACATATCCTGCACCGAATATCTTAGCCTTAAGAGATCGCCGATCAACACCTCTTTTAACAAAATTCGCAACAAGAAGTTCTATATTATATATTCCATGCTCTGCGATTTCATCGGCATAAATTCCCTCCGTACCAAGAGTGCCTGGAACGATGAAATGTCCCATTCCGCCTATTTTCAAATCAGGATCATAAAGACATATCACGAGACAGGAGCCCGATACCGTATTAAAATAGCACCTTTGATCTGTAAAAAAATGCTCACCGGGATAAATGACATAAAGAGGAAGTCCCTCTCTATAATTGTCAGTTTTAATCATCAGGCTGTTTTATCTTCTTCAATTTTCTTAAATTCTTCGTGATTCAGAATTTTATCAACATCCAGAATTATAACAAGAAGAGACTCTATTTGTCCGATCCCTTTAATAAAATCAGTTTCTATTTTGGAAGTAAAATGAGGCGTATTCTGAATAGTACTTACAGGTATTGACGCAACATCAGAAACGGTATCTACAATCATTCCAATCAGACGTTCGCGCACTTCTACAATTATAATAACAGTAAAGGTATCATATTCTTTTTCCTGAAGCTGAAACTTCAGCCTCATATCGACAACTGGAACAACTGCACCTCTAAGATTTATAACTCCGCGCATAAAAGAAAGAGAATTCGGTACATGGGTAATATCTGTCATACCAAGAATTTCCTTAACTTTTAAAACCTCAACGCCATAGGTTTCTGATCCAATCATAAATGTAACAAACTGATTTTCTTCTCCAAGTGAAATTTTTTCTTTATTATCCTTGTCCATTTCTCATTCCTCCTATCTAACCAGTTTTTCAACCACTGCTACCAAATCAGCAGGTTTAAACGGTTTAATCATCCAACCTGAGGCGCCTACACATTTACCTTCTTTTATTTTATCTTCTTCTGATTCGGTTGTTAAAACCAGAACAGGTGTAAATTTATCCGATTTACGGAATTCTTTTATAAAAGTTATTCCATCCATTTCAGGCATGTTTACATCAACTATTACAAGCCCCAGTTCTGCGCCCGATGCACTAATCGAAGAGAATGCTTCAAGTCCTTTCTTCCCGTTTTCAGCCTGCTTAACTTCCATGCCGATCGGCTTAACAGCAAATTCAACACTGGCCCTTATTGTAGGCGAATCATCTATTACAAGTATTGTTTTCATTTTTCTCCTCCCTTTTTCATATACCCGCATATTTCAAATTGTTTAATAATTTCATTATTCATTCCAGATACTTTAAATATTTTTTTTCTTTGTTTTGCCTCAATCCTTGCAGCGCATATCACCTGAACAGAAGACAAATCAAGTCTTCGCTGATTAGAAAGATTGAGAATAATTTCAGAATCTTCATCAAGAGCATTCAAAATATCTTTTTTCAGCTGTTTTATATTTTTGATTCCGGCATCTTTAGAAAAAAATAATTCTTTCATTCAATCACCTTTTCGTTTTTCAATCCGCTCATGAGCCCGTGGATATCAATTATCAAAGCAACAGAACCGTCACCGAGAATTGTCGCACCGGAAATTGCACTGCTTTGGGTTATATAAGAATCCAAACTTTTAATAACTATCTGCTGCTGGCCAATAAGATCATCAATCATAAGAGCAAGACGTTCACCGTTCGTTTCTACTATTATCAATAAAGATTCCCATGGATTTGTGTGATCCGCTGATGTAGAAAAAAAGTCGTAAAGCCTGATTAAGGATACATATTCTCCTCGAACAAGAACGACCTCTCCTTTTCCTTTAATAGTTTTGACATCATCTTTCTTCGGCTGAATTGATTCAACTATTGAAAGCAAAGGAACGATATATGTTGAATTGCCGACTCTGAAAAGCATACCGTCTATAATAGCAAGAGTTAGCGGAAGCTTAATACGGACGGTTGTGCCCTTTCCTTTAAGTGAATCAATTTCAATGGTTCCGCGGAGTGCATCAATATTGCTTTTGACAACATCCATTCCTACGCCGCGTCCGGATAGGTCGGAAACAGAATCTGATGTTGAAAATGCCGGAAGAAATATAAAAGATTTCAATTTTTCTTCAGAAACCTCATCATCTTTCGAAATAATATTTTTTGCAATTGCTTTCGATCTGAATTTTTCGTAATTTAACCCTCTTCCGTCATCTGATATTTCGATGAAAACACTTCCCTCCTGATGATAAGCATTAAGTGAAATTACACTTTGCGAATCTTTTCCGCAATTCAATCTTTCTTCAGAAGTTTCAATTCCATGGTCGATGGAATTTCTGATCATATGCTTGAGAGGATCGCTTATCCGTTCAATAACTGTTTTATCAAGTTCTGTATCCTTGCCATTTATATCGAGACGAATGTCTTTGCCAATCTGTTTTGATATATCACGTACAAAACGTTTGAACTGTTCGAATGTCGGACCTATCGGAATCATCCGTATTGACATAATCTGTTCCTGAAACTCTCTCGTTATGCGGTCAAGACCGTACAGAGCATTTTTAAGTCTGTAACCCTGTTCTTCATCAAGAGCATCAGATATTCTGTTTAAGGAGGCCTGACCTATAACAATTTCACCGAGAAGATTCATAAGATTATCAAGCTTCAGGGTATCGACTCTGACCGTATTAGATTCGATTTTTTTCTTGATATCATCCTGAATCCCGAGAGCTGTATTCAAATCTTTTGGTGTCGCAAATCCTTTCTCGACAATTATCTCACCGATCTTTTTATTTTCTTTCTGCTGTTCGTTTAAAACATCTTCAAGTTCTCTTTCAGTTACAATACCCTTATTAACAAGGATATCGCCTAATTTTTTTTCTCCGCGTTTTTCGTCAAGATTCTCGACATATTCAGAAGTGATATCTTCAATTATTATTTCATTATTATCAAGAACGAAAAGGAATACCTCTTTAATCTTATCTATTGACTTTGCAGTTTTGACAACAACACGCCACGAAAAATAGCACTTTTCCGGATCAATCTTTGACAGCACCTGAAGTTTGCGTCTGTCCACGAAATTTTCAACAACTTCGCCGCTTTCAAAAAGATCTTCCATTACAATTAGCGGATCAATTCCGAATTCAAAAATATTTTCGGAAAAAGCCGCCTTTATTCTATAATATCTGATTTTATCAGCAACAGCCGCAACAGGTAATGCCTCACCGCTTCGTATTATTTCCAATCTTGTAAAAATATCATTCTTAATAGTATCATACTTTTCACCGATTCCGCCTTCAAAAAGAGTTCCTCTGATCCAGTCTGTACTTTGAAGAAGAATGCTGATAAGATCTTCCGTTATAGAAATTTTTCCGGAACGGACAAGATCAAGACACGACTCCAGAGAGTGAGTGAACTCGCTAATTGATGTAAAACCAGCAATACCGGAACTGCCTTTTAAAGTATGATAATATCTGAAAAGTCTGTTTACTACTTCACTTGATTTTGTCTCTTCAAGTACAACAAGATCATTCTCGATATTGTCAAGAATCTCACGGGCCTCGTTCTGAAATATCTCAATAATTCCCGATTCTGACATAACTCACTCCCAAAAATATTTAAAACTCTTCAAATCCCTCGTTTGTAAGAATTTCTTCTATACTTCCTTTCTGAGCTTTATCCTGCATTCTCTTGTCTGATATATCAGCATGAGATTTATCTTTCTTTACATCAGGCGCAGTCTTTTTCCCCTGAGCAGATTTAAGATGGAGTTCCTTGTGCTTTGCAGCATATGTTTCAGTCTTAAGCTCATCTCTGATCTTGAATTTTTCCATCATGGCAAGCAATTCCTGAGCCTGATTTGCCATTTCTTCTGAAGCTGAAGCTGTTTCTTCAACAAGCCCTGCATTCTGCTGAGTCATCGAATCAAGTTCTTCAACGGCAACATTTATCTGACTCACGCCCTGTCTTTGCTCTTCACTTGCCGCAGCTATTTCACTGACATATTTGCCGACGCTTCTGACGCTTTCTACAATCATCTTCAAAGCTTCACCGCTCTTATTAGCAAGCTCGGTGCCTTTAGAAACCTTATTTCTTGAATCTTTAATCAGTTCAGCAATTTCTTTCGCCGCTGTTCCTGATCTCTGTGCGAGATTTCGTACTTCACCGGCAACTACAGCAAAACCTCGGCCCTGCTCTCCGGCTCTTGCGGCTTCAACTGCGGCATTAAGCGCAAGAAGATTTGTCTGAAATGAAATTTCGTTAATTACATTAATTATATCTTCAATCTTTTTACTTGATTCACTGATGTCATTAATCGCAGCTACAGCTTCATAAACAACACGCCCTCCGTCTTCCGCTTCAGTTGTCGTTGTTTTTGAAAGTTTATCCGCCTGGGTTGAATTATCCGCATTCTGATTTATCGTTGCAGTTGTTTCTTCTATCGTAGAAGCGATTTCTTCAAGACTTGATGCCTGTTCACTTGTTCGCTGTGAAAGGTTCTGATTTCCGCTTGATATTTCATTAACAGCCTGAGTAAGATTCTGCGCTGCGGTAATAATATCCGCGATCAGTTTCTCAAGATTATCCGCTGTTTTATTTAAAGCTTTAGCAAGAACACCAAGCTCGTCTTTTTGATCAAGTTCAATTCTTTCTCTAAAATCTCCTTCTGAAAGTTTCTGCGCAAAAATAAGACCTTTCTGAACAGGTTTCTTTACGGAATATGCAAGAAGAATTGTTATTATGATGCCGATCAAAATTGAAACAACCCATGCGATCAGTATAATTTTGGAAGTAACCTCAGATTCATGGTTCTGATGCTCAAGTATTATCTTTGACTGGTCATCTTGATATTTAAGAAGAATATCCATTTTCTCACGAAATTTCCTGTAGCCGACCAGCCATTCTTTACTTGATGCTAAAGTTTTTTCAAGATCACGCGACTTTACAGCTTCATTAAAATCCTGAGCAACACCAAGAGTAGCATCAACATCTTTTCGATAATCATCCGCTAATTTCTTTTCTTCATCTGTAACTATGTTCTTATAGTATACTTTCCATATTTCTTCATTTTCTACCTCAAGCGCTGCCGATGCTTGAATACGCTCATTAACTGCGTCCCAATTTTTAGCCATCATTTCTTCTTCTATTTGAAGCATATTTACCCGGCGCTGAAGAATATTTTTCATTGTTTTATTAAGTTGTGTAACTGGTGTGAACCTATAATTGTAAAATGATGCGAAATTATCTGCCGCATCTTTTGAATTAATATAAGATTGTACCGCAAGCACCGATATGATAGAAAGAAATACCAGACAGCAGATTAAAACCTTAAACGAAACCCCGAGATTATTAAACCATTTCATCTTTACCTCCTCCGGCAAAAAACTGATATTTAAAATATAGTCATCCTATTCAAATTCTATTTAAAGTATACTCACCTCAGAGCGTTTAATTCAAGAAAATATTTTCGAGTGAGCATTATGAATAATTTCATTGATAGTTTCAATTTTCATAGGTTTTGTTATAATATCATCAAACAAACCTGATTCGACATGATGATAATATTCGTCTCTGTCGTATCCGCTTAATCCGATAAGGCATTTATTCTGGTGTCTGCCTGAACGCAGTTTCTCCGCAAATTCAATGCCGCTCATATCAGGCATGTTTATATCTGTTATAATGCAGTCGATATTTTCTTTATCAATAATTATCAAACCTTCTTCACCGGAATTCGCGGCAAAAACCCTGTGACCGAGTTTTTCAAGGATCATTTTTTCCATATAAATATTAATTGGAGAATCATCGAGAAGAAGTATGGTGAGAACTTTTCTTGAATATGTTTTCTTGGTTTCGTCCGGAACTTTAGAAGAAGGCATATACGGAATTTCAAATATAAATTCCGAACCTGAACCGTAACTGCTTTTGCAAATGATACTTCCTCCTAATACCTTTGCCGTATTAGCGCAAACTGCAAGGCCTATTCCGGTTCCAAAACTTCTTTTTCTGTTATTGACTATTGTATAAAATGGCTCAAATATTTTATCAGTTTTATCATCAGGAATTCCCATTCCGGTATCGGCAACAGAAAATATAATTTTATTTTCTGATAAATTCTCATTTATTCTCAGAATAATTGAGCCCCTTTCAGTATACTTAAGAGAATTCCCTATTAGATTTATCAGCACCTGTTTAATTTTGGAAGGATCTGACTTAAAATATTTATAACTTAGTTCATTAATAATTTCAAATTTTAGACCCATGTTTTCAATCTGGTACGAAAACATGTCACGGATAAAAGACAGTATCGAATCTATACTTGCATCTTCATATTTAATATAAACCCGACCTTCTTCTTCTCTGGATAAAATTAAAACTTCACTGACAAGAGTATTCATATACTCAACAATCTGGCGTATGCTTATCAGATTATCTGTTCTAATCAAATCGCTTTCCGTCATCAGCGCATTATCAGAAATTATTGCAATAGAACCCAGAGAATTCTTCAGTTCATGACTTAAGAATGACGCGAAATTTTTACGTTTCTCGGAAAGTTTTGAGACTTCCGCCAATGAAGCAGCGAGCTTTTTTTCAAGGGACATTATATCAGTTACATCCGAAAAGACGCAAAGAAAAGCATATAGCTTTTTATTTTTATAAATCTTAGACTTGTTTATCCTGATATCACGAAGGCCTTTTCCTTCTATTTCAAAATTCGCGGTGTATTCAATTTCGTCATTATCAGAATCAAGAAGTTCTTTATCATAATATTCATGAAGGCTGAAGTCTGTAACGGAATATATATCTATTATTTTTTTTCCGACCATGCTTATATTATCAGGAACATGAAAGAATTCTAAAAATTTTCTATTTGTGTATAGAACTTCACCGGTTAAATTTTTTAAATACACAGGATAAGGAAGCATTTCTGTAAAATGCCCGTCGACAAAATCGTTTTCGGTAAAATTCATCATACTGCATTATAATTCACCGAAATAAATAAATAAAGTTTTTTATTTGGCAGTTAGAAGAATGCGGCACCTGGATGTGCCGCTTTTAATACAATATTTTTCGATATGTTATCTGTAATAGACAAAACGTGAAAGGAGTGAACCGGCGATGTTCAATAAAACAACAAAATAATTAAAATAGAAAATAATCGAATACTCATAATTATCCGCTTTGGTGATTGTTCCGCCTATATTCATATAAATAAATGCAATTAGATACACAGCATTAAAAATTATTCTGCCTGCAAATGTAAATTTATTTCTGTAAAAAGAAGATATTATCATAAAAAGAGCTATTCCGACAAGATAAGCTGCATAAGGATTAGTGACACCCTTTTCAAAATCTGCAACTTTAAATGAGGCAGAATCCATCGATGCGGCAAAAAAAGACGGAATAAGATTCAAAACAATAATTTTTTCTGATACAGGAATATATAAAAACCATTCCTTTGCCGCAAAAAAAAGATGCTTGGCAAGACCGAGAAAGAAAATGCATGCATCAAGAACAAACCGAAATATTTCTCCCAAAAGATTCAAAAAATTATTCATGTAATAACTCCGAGTTTTACTCAAATAAATCATGCTTGTTTTTTGTGCAATAATTTTATTTTTAAAAGTTTTTTATTGACGGGTATGCAACTCGAAAAATAAATGGTTAAGTATATACCGGAGGGATTTCTATGTCCACTTTCAAACTTGACGGCGCAAAATTCTCTTCTATTGACGATCTAAAAAACAGCCTTTGGCCGCTTTACGAAGATAAAATGTCAAAAGAAGAATTCGATAAATATGTTGATTCGAATGTGATAAAAGGAGAATAATTATTCTCTTTTCTTTTCAAGAAGGAATTCAACTCTTCTGTTTTTCCTTCTTGCCTCTTCATCTTTATTCGGCAGATAAGGCATCGTTTCGCCCATACCTCTAAAAGACAATCTTTCCTGCGAAACGCCTTCAGATATTAGATAATCATAAACAACTTTTGCACGCATTTCAGAAAGTTTGAGATTAAAATTATCTTCACCGACATCATCCGTATGTCCTTCTATGACGACAGAATACAATGAATACTTTTTAAGAATATCCGAAACCCTACTGAGTATCTGCCATCCTTTTTGATTCAGCTTGTCTGAACCGAAAGCGAATTCAATACTGCTGATTTTAATTTTAAGTCCCCTCTCTGTTACAATGACAAGAATATCTACAGGAATTTTGACGGGTTTATGCGACACGATATTTCCGGCTTTATCCATTGCTGTAAAAACGGCCGAATAATCATCAGCACTTTCAACCAGTTCACCGGAAGTGCCTCTGCCGTCCCATATTATTTCGGACGGTACATTCTCCTTGCCTGAAAATTTCTTAAACAAAATACCAGTCGGATTATATATTGCTACTGACCATTCCGCAACCCCTGAAAATTCATCAGCAGAAAGCAATATTTTTAATACATCATTATCACCGTCTCCATCAGGAGAAAAAGGAACAGGTTCACATTTAGCTGAAATTTTGGGAGCACTTGAATCTATAATGATTTCTTTTTTGAATGAAACAGGCGTATTTCCGCTGTCGAATTCAGCACTGAAGATATAGTAATATTTGCCGTCAGAAATTTTTTTGCCGAGACTATCAAGACCATCCCATTCAACACCGCCTGGAAGTGAATTCGCTCCTTCAAATGTCCGGATAATTTTGTCTCCGTCAGAAATGACGCTTATTTTCCATTTTTTTAAACCTGCGGTTTTTGAAAGAAAAGTGCTGAAAAGAACAGGAACACCGCTGTTATAAGAAAAATATCTGATTGATGAAGTTATATCAGCGGTTTCATAACCTCTGGTTAAAGTGATTTCTTTTATTTCCTTAACAGATGAATTGCCCGAAAGATCAGAAGCTCGTAGTTTATATGAATATAATCCTTCCGGTACGTCTTCACCGCTCTGATTTTTCCCGTCCCATTTTAGAACTGCCGGAACGGATGATGTGCTCCATGAAAAAGATCGGATTTCAACACCTAAAGAATCAAATATGGATCCTTTCCAGACATCGGCATTGTCTCCGGTAACTTTCTGTACAATAGCAACATTATCTTTTTTTCCGTCACCGTTCGGTGAAAAAAGATATGTGTCCGAAGTTATTTCCATAGACGGCGGCTGATTATCAATTACAATGTAACCGGTCTTTTTTTCTGAATAATTATCGAATTCATCCCAGCAAATAAAAGAGTACGAATAAGCACCGTCTTTAAGTTTTGCTCCGCTTAGATCGGATCCATCCCATAGTATATTCTGAGGTATTTTAAGAACAGCTTTAGAACCGAAAATACGTTTAAACAATATCCCGAAAGTAAATTTTTCATCAAAACTTCTGTCGTCAGATCTATATTCCTTTATCGGTTTGCCGTCATCCGAATTAATCTGAAAAATCCATCCCTTAATTTCACTTCTGTCAGAAACTGATATTGAAATAACTGAATAATCATTCTGTCCGTCATAATTCGGAGATATAAAAGCAGGAACAGCTTTCATTTCAACCATTGGCGGATTAACGTCTACGCTTGCAATATTAAGAGATAAAGAAATATAGTGACTCTTCTGATCAGTTTTAGAAAAAGCATAATCGCCTTTAACAATTCCAGCATCTATTCCGGCTCCGGTACTCCATCCTGAATACTTAAACTTATCTTCAAAAAGTAATCCTGCCCTTATTGAAAAATAATTTTTGAAAGTATATTCTAATCCGCTTGAAAGAGGCAATGTTTTATCTGTTTTGAAATATTCTGCTTTCTGGTATAAAGAAAATTTTGAAACGGAATCTTTATAAAAAGAGAAAGCAAATACGCCGTTATAGCTTGCTAAATCATATTCTTTCTTATCATCACCTGAAACATAACCTGTGCGAAGGGAAGCTGAAAACTGCGGTTCAATAAATCCGAAATTACTTGAAGTACGGAAATAAACAGCCGGAAAATATGAAAATCCGAAAGATCCGCCGGCAAAATAATTCTTTGAAGGCTCCGACACTTTCATGTAGTCGAAAGAAATACCGAGACTGAAAAAAGGATAGATTTCCCTGCTCAATGCCGTGGAAAATAACATGCTTTTCTTATCATCTCCCGACAAGTATCTGAAGGAATTTCCCCAGACGCCCCAGGCAAAGGGAATTGAGAGAGTAACAAAAGGCGATGAATAATTTTCTGAATAAAGATATTCTGCATCTATCGAATATTTTTTATTCATTCCTGCGAGTGACGGGTTTTGAAGGATGTCCTTATATTCAGAAGAATATACGCCTCCTCTTCCGGCGGATTCTGCAGAAGTGAATGGAAACGCCGCGGCATATACCGGAATAAAGGCGATCGCGGTTAAAATAAAAAGTTTCTTCATCAATTTTCCTCCGAAAGAAGTTCACCGGCTTTTGCAATGTCATCATTTATCTGAGTTATCAGAGCGTCAACTGACGAAAATTTAATTTCTCCGCGTATTCGTGAAACAAAATGAACGGAAATAACTTCATCATAAATATCTTTTGAAAATTTTAAAATGTGCAGTTCAATTGTTCTGCTTTGATTTCCGAAAGTCGGATTGCTTCCAATATTTAAAACACCTTTATGAGTTTTGCCGTTATAACGTGCATAAACAGCGTAAACTCCATCAATTGGAATTATCTTGGAATCATCTATGGAAAGATTTGCAGTCGGAAAACCGATTTGACGTCCGCGTCCGAAACCTTTTATAATTTTTCCTGACATCGAATAGTTTCTTCCGAGAAACTTAGAAGCTGACTCCATTTCTCCGTCTGTTATAAATGATCTTATTTTTGAAGAAGAAACGGGGTGACCTTCGATCGAAAAAGGCTGAACTTCAATGACATCAAGTTTACCATAAGTAATATTTTTAATATGATCGATATTTCCTTCACGGTTTTTGCCAAGGGCATGATCATATCCGGCGATTATTGCTACCGCGTTAAATGAAGGGATAAGAATATTATTGATAAAATATCCGGGTGACATCTGGGATGTTTCTCTTGAAAAATCCATGATGAGAATATTATCTATTCCGCATGAAAGAATAGTTTGTATTTTCTCATCTTCAAGAGTCAGCATCTTAATACTCTCTGAAGGATAAAGCGAAGAACGCGGGTGACGTTTGAATGTGATAATCAGAGTATCTGCGCCGCGTTTTTCAGATTCTTCTTTCATTTTTTGAAAAATACCGGTATGCCCGAGATGTACGCCGTCAAAATTTCCGACGGCGCAAACAGTGCGTTCAAATTTTCCCCTGGCTTCATCTATTGAATAAAAAACATTCATTACTTTTTTGGGATAATCCTTATTAAAACTATTTCAGGTCTGCGGAATAACCTTACAGGAGGACCCCATGTGCCGAATCCGGATGAAACATAGTATGAAGCTTTTCCGCGTTTCATAAATCCGGTACTCAATTCATAGATCGCACTTGTAATAAAATTAAAAGGAAACATCTGACCGTGATGAGTGTGTCCTGAAAGCTGAAGATCAATTGAGTGTTTTTCGGCATCAATAAGATTTTTAGGCTGATGATCAATTAGCAAAATATATTTGTCTAAATGCATCGGTTCAATGATTTCGGAAATACTTTTGCGCTTAACACCAGCATAAGAATTTTTCATCAGGTCATCTCTTCCCGCGATTATTATACCTTCAGGAAGCTCAACCATTGAATCCTCGAGAAGGTTTATTCCATTGGCAATAAGATATTCGCGTGCCTCATCGACTCCGCCGATATACTCATGATTACCAAGAACAGCAAACGTTCCGTAACGTGATTTTATTTCAGACAGTTTTCTATTTAGTCTTTTCCTTCTGACCGGTTCAATATCCTCGTCAATTGTATCTCCGCCGAGAATTACAGCATCCGGAGAAAATTCATTAAATTTATCAACAAGGAACGACAGTTTTCTTTTTCCGACAATATGCCCTAGATGCAGATCTGAAGCGAAAGCTATTTTAAATTCATCAGCAGAAATATTCTTTTCAGTATAAATAACCAGTTCTCTGACAGCAAAATTAAAAGAGTTAATGAAACCTGCTGCACATACCGCAGTTGAGAATATAACTACTGCAAGCGCCTTGATTTTTATCGGGCACAGAACACCCCGACCTGATAATTTAAAAATAAGATTGAGCGAATCTATTGCGATTGCGCCTATAAACGCATACAAAACAAATGCAAAGAAAACAGAACCCGCAGTAATCGGTACAACTGACGCAGTATATGAATATTTTTCAAGAAATCTTCCAAGCACAAATGATAGTGAAAGAAAGATATAAACAGCGAGAAAGATTTTGCGTGAAGCATCACTGCAGAAAAAATGCTTCAGCGAATTATAAAGATAGATATTTACGCCGATCCATACCAAAAGCGCAAATGAAAAGAATATAAGAAAACCTTCTCTCATTTTAATACTTCCAAATTCATTATTCTTTCCGCTCGGTGCGGTGAAATATAGAAAGCGTATTCTGATTCAGTTGAAACTACCGGATAAAGATTATTATTCTCTTTAGGAAATATTTCAAAGCCTATTTCCTTTCCGCTTTTAAGCATAATTTTAACTGATGCGGCAGATTTGCCGGTCGGCTTATTCTCTATAAACTTATCAGCCCTGAAATCCTGAATATCATTCACGATAATTTCAACATTATCAGGCGAAATATTTCTGCCTTGTAATGAATATATTATCTTTCCGTCTTTTTCTTCAGGTAAAAGAATTTCCGTCTTTGATTTTGTAACTGTTATCTTAGCTACTTCAGAAGGTTTTACTTTATAAATCTGTTTATCGCGTGCGGAATCTTCAGAAATTAACAAATCATTCGTTTTAATATTTTCTGCAAGATAAACTTTCCCGTTTTCTTTTTTCATTATGAAATAACTGCCGGATGAGTTTTTTCCGATATAAAATGAAACCTGCTTCTTCGAGTCGCCTGCAGTTACATAAAAACGTTTATCCTCAGATAATCCGAATCTATCGTAACCTGATGAAGCAATCGCTTTTGCCGATTTGAGTTTTCTTAAGTTTTCTATTAATTTGCCGAGATATATTTCATCAGCTTTGTACTTGCCGTTAAGAATCCATGCTCCGTTTGTCTGAGCAAATTTGATTGAAATTCCGCTCTTTGATTCTATTGAAAGATGTTCAATCATCATATTTTGATCTATCATTAAAACTGATTTTTCAGAAGTTAAATATTTAATGCCGATAAAAACGGCAGGCAATAATATAAGAAACAAAACTGATATTTTTATTTTATTCATTTTTTATCACCTCCGGAATATTTTGCAGAAATAAAAGCAGCGCGTTTTTTTCTTAAGAAAAATGCGGCAAATCCGATTGAAGCAATCAAAAGCGGAATGCCGGCAATGTTGAAAACCTTTGCAGTAGTCCGGAAAATTTCACTTTTCATATTGACAGGATTATAAACCATTCCCTTGCTTCTCATTGAAGCGAAAGTTTCATTTCCGTTCATATAATCCGTCAAATTATGAATGAACACTGCATTATTATACAGAAACAACGCTTCCGGATTCATAAGCGCCCCCGCGGAATTCATATTGGCATCTACCAGATTTCTTGTAGTAATTTCCGAGCTTGATATTAATGTGATTTTAGCCGGAGAAACAGCTTTAGCAATAACTCCGCTTGTAAAATCAATTTTATTCTCATTTATTTTCTCAGATTTGAATCCGTCTTTAAAATGACTTTCGAATTTTCCTTCTGCAATAGCCGCAATATTATACGCTTTGAGTTCATTTGGAGGCGGAGACTGCATTCTCATCGGAGATAATTCAATATTATCTTTCATCGTCCACGATGAATCAGATGATTTGAGAATATAATCATAAATGATTCCGTTCTTCTTCATCAATTCATTATTTATTTCAATCGAAGAAACCTTAGCAACAGCCATACGTTTAAGATCTTTTGTGACAGAACTGTTTCTGCTCATCGAAGCGCGCTCAATAAACGGAACAAAATTAAGCGGAACCTCCGGCATATCGCGTCCCCTGGCAATATAACAGTTCTTATCAAGAACATAGTCCTTATTAATTTTAAATCCGTATGTTGAAAGCAATCCGTCTAATCCCGAATCAATCGGAATAAACATTCCGTTTCCGGCATCATTAAATGAATCGATGAAAAATATCACCGCTCCGCCCTTCATTAAAAATTGGTCAAGACGGAAAAGTTCATCTTTTGTAAACGGCAATTTCGGAGAATTGATCACAAGTGTTTTAACTGAAGAATCAATTTCGCTGTTTAAGTTAATATCGGTAAAATTATAAAGATCGGAATTTATCGCCTTAAACGGAAGTTCGCCGTTTTGATCGGAAAGCGGAATTTCTCCATGACCTGAAACATAACCTATCAGCGGATTCTTTGAAAGAAGCGAATCAATTGCTGAGCGGATATCTTTTTCAACATTATTAAGTGCTACGGATAAACCAAATACAGATTTAGAAAACGGAATTTGAACTACGCGGAATTCATTTCCGAGAGTTACTAAAATACCGGTGACGCCCGTACCCGCTGAAATAAGTCTTCCATCCGGTGTTTTAATATTTTTCCAGCGGCTTCCCGGAATATTGTATTTCGTTATCAAATCTTCCGCAGTCTGACTGTCGGAAACTGGAGAATACAAATATTTTATTTTTCCGTGATTATCCTTATTGATTCTTTCAAACATTTCCGTAACTGCAGAATTAAGCTTTGAATAATCGCGGATTCCGAAATCAGACATGTTAACAGACTGATAAAGGGTAATTTTCATCTCGTCCTTGATGCCGGCAAATGCGTTTACCTTTGAACGGATTTTTGTTATAGAAGAAGTTATTTTATACTCAAGTCCTTCAATATATGATATTTCATTTATTTTTTCATGGACATCACCGTGCAAAATTACGATTCCCATATAAGCAAGACTCTGCTTCGCCTGATCAGCACCGCGTTCCATAATCTGCATGGGATTAATTCCATACGCTTCGGCCTCTTCTTTATCTTCCTTGGATTCCATTCTATGAATTTCGTATTCAAGCATTCCGTTTGATTCATCGGCATACTCGGCAACAATATCCTCAACATAGCGGCCTACCATATTGTAAGGAGACGCGAGGTTTTTGCTGAAATATATTTTTATTATCATGGGATCTTCAAGAGTTGAAACAGCATCAGCACTTGCTTTTGAAAGCGAATACGAGCTGTCTTTGGTAAGATCCAGTTTGAAATAAAATGAAGAATAAATTATGTTTAGAACGATAACAGCAATAACTGCGAAAGTATAATTTCCCTTATTGCCGACAAAAAAAGCCTTTGCATTATTTAGAAAAGATTTTATTGAAAGTAATAAATCTGTTTTACAAATCATCTTCATCTCCTTTTATCAATTCCGATTTTAGCGGAAAAAAGAAAAAGTACCGACATTGACACAAAATACAGAATTTCGCGCGAATCAAC
>JAEWVM010000222.1 GCA_023396615.1 Spirochaetota bacterium
AAAATGATTAGTCCTGAGAATAATGAAGAAGAAAGAATTACGCGTATACTGAGCGCAGCGAATAAACGCGTAATGAAATTATAAAATGAATGATTCCCGAAATCACAAAAGTGCGCTAAGCACTTAAGACGATGATGAATGAGAGAAAAAGAAATTAAGGGGACCGGGGATATCCCCGGCGACTTTTCTTTGCGGTACTTTCTTTTTGTCGAAAAAAAAGAAAGTACCAAAATATCTTGATTTTTCACCCTTACTTCATCTAATAGTCCGAGGTGTTCATATGCTTGGTATGTGGTTAATGCTATTCTTTCTTATGATTTCGTTTGTAATTGCCGTTGTTCTCTTCTTTGTGATTGTTGCATTTTTAATTATATTTACAGGTTCATTCGCCGGTATTGTTTCAGGCGCTTTGTCGAATAATAAGTTAAAGGGAGTAAAAGTCTTTCTTTTCGTCGCATGCACTATGACAGGCTTTATATTCGGCGGATTATCATATTTGATTGTATCTTCAATCGTGATAGGCAACGCTCCAGAAAGTCTTCTGCAGCTGTTTTATTATATGCTTCCCGGTTCAATAGCCGGAGGCGCAACCGGTTGCGTTGCAGCCTTTCTTTTGAATCTGGGTCTAGTTAAATTCATCGGCTTTGCTTCGCGCACTTCCGGTAAAATAAAAAGTGCATGGAAAAACAAAAAAATAAAGTTCTGCGTTTGACTTAAATCAATTACACTTATATAATTCTGGTCTACGCTCGTGTCATTGGATGTTCCGCCGCTGTGGAGCGTTTTTAAAAAAACAGGAGGATTATATGAGTATGTTTTGTTTTCAGTGTCAGGAGACAGCGCGCAATTCGGGCTGTACTGTTAGAGGAGTCTGCGGAAAAATGGATGACACCGCCAGACTTCAGGATCTTTTAATATATCTTTCACGCAGAATCGCGTTTGCCGCCGAAAAATGTTCAGCAAAAGAGAAATTATCAGCCGGCAGATTTATCACTAAGGCTCTTTTCGCGACTATTACAAACGCAAATTTTGATAATTCAAGAATCAGTGAACTCATCAAAGAAGGAATTTCACTCAAGACAAATCTTTCGGCAACATGCCCGGACAGCTTTGCTGATGTGATTGACTGGAATATGCCTGAAAGTGAATACGCAACAAGGGCTGAATCAATCGGTGTTCTTGCGGATTCAAACGAGGACGTCCGTTCTCTCAAGCAGTTGTTGATTCTCGGAATCAAGGGAATTTCAGCATATTCTCATCACGCCGAAGTACTCGGATACGAAAAAGATGAAATATATTCATTTGTTATTGAAGCTCTTGCTTCTACATTGAAGGAACTTCCGGCTGACAAGATGACTGAATACGTTCTTCGCGCCGGTGAATGCGCTGTTACTACAATGGCTCTTCTTCATGAAGCCAACAGCAAAACTTACGGCAACAAGGAACTCACTGAAGTCGATCTCGGTGTAAGATCAAATCCCGGCATACTCGTTTCGGGTCATGATCTTCTTGATCTCGAAGAGCTTCTCAAACAGACTGAAGGAAGCGGTGTGGATATTTATACTCACAGTGAAATGCTGCCTGCGCACTATTATCCTGCGTTTAAGAAATATTCTCATTTTGCAGGAAACTACGGTTCTTCATGGTGGCATCAGGATAAGGATTTCGATTCTTTTAACGGCGCGATACTGATGACTACTAATTGTATCATACCTGTCAAAGATGCGTACAAAGATAGAATTTTTACTACCGGTATGGCGGGTTATCCCGGAGTTAAACATGTTTCTGACAGAACTTCCGGCGGGCAGAAAGACTTTTCTGAAGTAATCAACCGCGCGAAAAAATGCGCACCTCCGGTTGAACTTGAAAAAGGAAAGATTACAGGCGGCTTCGGTATTGAACAGCTTCTTGCCGTTTCTGATAAAGTTATAGAGAATGTAAAAAACGGTTCTATCAAACGCTTTGTAGTAATGGCTGGATGTGACGGACGTCATAAAGAAAGAGAATATTTTACTCAGACAGCGGAAGCTCTTCCGAAAGATGCGATTATTCTTACGGCTGGTTGCGCGAAGTACAGATATATCAAAACTGTTACGGATAACATAAATGGAATTCCTCGTGTTATAGATGCAGGTCAGTGTAATGACTCGTATTCGCTTGCTGTCATAGCGCTTAAATTGAAAGAGGCGTTCGGTCTTGATGATGTGAACAAACTTCCTCTATCTTTTGATATCGCATGGTACGAGCAAAAAGCTGTTGCGGTTCTTCTTGCTCTGCTTCATCTTGGTTTCAAGGGAATGCGTCTTGGACCAACTCTGCCGGCTTTTGTTTCACCGGGTGTTCTCAAAGTGCTTGTCGAAAATTTCGGCATAAAGGGAACAACTGATGCAGAAAGCGATGTCAAGGCGATGATGAGAGGCGAATAACTATTGAGGAATGTATGATTGAAGGTTTTAGAGCTGTTGACGTTAAGTCGGAAATAACAATCAAAGCATATTATAAAAGCGGCAGTAAAATGCCGCTTGTTTTTATGCACGGCATCACTGATAACGCTTTTTGTTTTTCGAGAGTTGTTGAGAAATTTCGGGAGCACGAAATTATTCTTTATGACGCACGCGGGCATGGTTTGTCCGACCGGGCGCCGGATTATTCTATAAAATCACATGTGAATGATGCGCTTGCCGTTCTATCGGAGTTTAAACCGGAGAATCCTCTTGTGATAGGTCATTCGATGGGTGCTGTTAATCTTGCAAATCTGGCTGTTTCACCGGATTGTTCTTTAGCAGGAATTTTTCTTGAAGATCCGCCGTGGCTTGATTTATTTCCTGAGAAAGAGGGTCTTGAATATATTACATCATGGAAGGAAACAACTTCAAGGCGGACGAAGATGAGTATAGAAGATGTAATTGCAGAAGGGCGAATTGAACATCCGGGTTGGATTGATGCGGAATATGCTGAATGGGCTGAAGCGAAAGTTAATGTTGATCCCGAAGTTCTTTCATGGCTTTATGATGAAAAAGTCTATACGGGATGGAAAAATGTTTTAAGCAGAATCAATATTCCTATTGAAGTTTTGACGGGCGATAATTCACGCGGAGCATATATAAATTCCGACGTAAGCAATGAAATTACTGAATTGAATTCAAGAGCTCAAATCATCAATATCGGTGCAGGGCACAGCATCAGACGGGATGCTTTTGATGAATATATAAAATCTCTTGATATCTTTATTCAAAAAATCAGTCAGAAGTGACTTGGTTTTTACCAAGCTGTTTGGCTTTGAGTAGAAGTTTGTCTGCTCTCATTATAAGATTGTCTGCTGTTTTGTCATGCTCTCCGGCTTCTGTTACGCCGGCACTTATTGATGTTTTTATTGTTTTTCCGGCAAAAATAAATTCTATGTCAGCCACATCTCTTCTTAATCTTTCCATAACCATGACGGAATCTTCTTTTGATGTAGCCGGAAACAGCAGACAGAATTCTTCTCCGCCGACTCTTCCCGCTGTATCAATTCCGCGAATGCCTTTTTTTAAAATATCAGTAACTTTGCGCAGAACTTCGTCTCCGGCTGCGTGACCGAATTTATCATTTAACGACTTGAAATTATCGATATCTATATATGCCGCGCTTAAAATAGTTCTGCTTCTTCTGAATCTCTCCATCTCTTCATTGGCCTTTTCGAAAAATTTTCTTCTGTTTGAAAGACCTGTCAGATGATCGGTTGACGCGAGCATTTCGAGCAGTTTCTGGGCTGCAGTCAGTTCTTCGGTTAGGCGGCTGCTGTTCATTAATATGAAAATGACTGAACTCATGGAGTCATAGACGATGAGATTGAAAAAGAAAATGATGTTTACTGTGTTGTCTGCAAATACATTTTGAGGCTGTGCAGAATGTGTAATGTGAATTGCCCGCATCACGGTTGCAGTAATGGAAACTAAATTGAGTGCGAGAAATATTGCCGACAATGTTTTGTTTGATCTGAAGTGTTTCAGGATCATTTTCATCTGAAAAATTAAAATGATAACTACAAAGGCGCTGAAGATGATAAGTCTGATAAAGATATCCGGATACAGATACGTAAATATGAAAATAGCTGCCGTTCCTGCGATGGCCAGTAGGTATAGGATTTTCTGTTTGCTTTCACCGGTAAACTTTCCGAGTGCGTCTGTGCGCGCTGCAGCCGAAAAAAGAGTCAAACCGCTTGCGACAAATATCGAAATGAAATCGGGAATTGAACCTCTAAGAGCAAAAAAGGCATAGGCTGACGATATGACAGAAGCGCCGATTGTCCACAGCGCGAATCCCGAATATGTTTTCTGATTCTTCCAGTATGCGAGCAATATTAAGCTCATTGAAACGTTTATTAGAATCAGACAGAGAAATATTGTTTTAATATCCATTATTTACCATATGGTATTCGGATTATTGCACGATATTCTGAAATGTCAAAAAATATTTTTGAGAGATAGTTTGAATTTAGAGGCTTATTGATTTGTTGCGTATTTATTGTTTTGCGAATTCAACATATTCAAATACTGATCCGTCATTATGCCTTGCTGTCATATTGAATCCGGTAGGTACTTTTTTGATTGAGTTTATAATTTCGCATCCTTGAGTTTTAAGATATTTTTCATACTCTTCAATGGAGTCGACTCTGAATGCGGTTTTGGTATCTTTGAATGTTTCTAGGTTTTCACGGCTTCCGCAGATTATCAGAATATTTCCGACTGACGCCAGTTTTAATCCGGTTTCAGGATAATCAAATTTTAGCGAACAGTCTTCTCCGTAGAGGCCTTCGTAAAAATGAATTGTTTCATCGAAATTATTCTCAATAAAAATTCTGGACATTGTTTTTAATATTTTCATTTGTAATAATCCTTGTTAGTCATTGCAGATATTAAATCCGAGATCATAGGCCTTGTTTATAATTTCTTCATTTTCAGAAACCATCGGCTTGTAGCCTTTATCAAGACCGCATGCTGTAAGAATATCAGCCGTGTCAAATCCCAAGAAGCCGAACATTTCAGCGAAAGAATCCATCGCCTTGCGGAAAAGAAACGGATGCGGCTGATTTTGAGTGAATATGAATGAAGCTTTTTTCCGCTCGTCGAGAAGCGTGCGGACGTTTAGATCAATAAAAGGAAACATTCTGTCTAAAAATAGTTTCGTCTGCGCAGTTACGCCGCCGAAATAAACAGGTGTTGCTATGATAAGTGCGCTGCTTTCTTTAATTGATTTATAAATCTCATTCATATCGTCAGTTACCGCGCATTCGGTTGTGTTGTTTTCTTTGCAGAAATAACATGCCTGGCATCCCTTGATGTTCATTTCATTGAGATAAAAAATTTTTGCTGAAAATCCTCTGTCTTTTGCGCCTCTAAGCGCTTCATTCAAAAGGATTTCCGTATTGCTTTCTCTTCGCGGGCTTCCGAGTATCGCGGTAACTGATTTCATTTTAGCTCCTCTTTGTGAAAAATATTTTATTTCAGTTGAGGTTTTATTCAAACCAAGAAACCTTCGCTTCTTTTCTCGGCGGTATTTTGTAATACCTTTCAGCAGGATATCCCAACATGAGAGCTCCGCACATTGAATCTTCTTCGCTGATCTTTAATATATCTGAAATCGGCTTCCATTGGTTTGCTGCAATCATAAGAAAACCCACCCAGCAGCAGCCGAGCCCAATAGATGGTGCCGCTGTATCAATAAACGTAAACGCTATTGCCGAATCAACCATTGTTATGGGATATTGTTTCGGTGCGTATGATAATATGAGTGCGGGTGCACCTCGGAATATGCGGTCATGAGAAACGGCTTCTTCTTCGATGAGTTTTTTTAGATTGTAGGCTTTTGCCATCGGATGATTGTTGTCAACAAGCGTTTTCATAAAGTTGACGGTTTCATCGGCAAGTCGTCTCATTACATCAGGTGAACTTATGGCTATCCATTTTAAACGCTGTGCGTTTCCTCCGGTAGGAGCGTAACGCGCGATTTCGAGAAGTGATTCTATTTTTTCTTTTTCAACTGGTTTGTTTTTATAATTTCTAATAGACCTGCGTGATTTCAGTGTATAACCTATTTCATCAAATGAAATATTCTTTTTATTGTCAATAGTGATATAAGATTCTGAACTAAGACCTTCGATAGAAATCGCCTCGTGAGGACAAACTGAAACGCAGTGCCCGCATTTAACGCATGTATGAGCGTTGTTCTCGTCTGCCTGAGGATAATTCGTTTTCTCATCAATGATAATTAGTTTCATCGGACATGCTTTCGCGCATAAACCGTCTTTATTGCATTTTGATTTATTAATATTAATCGGATTCATTTATTTTCTCCTTTTGTTTCGCAAAGTCTTTTGCCGAGTTCAAACGCTTTTTTGCAGTCTTCAGGAAATTGTTTGAGGCGGAATTCTTCCTTT
>JAEWVM010000244.1 GCA_023396615.1 Spirochaetota bacterium
GTATAAAACAGTCGGTGGTTTTACTTGCGGAACAGAACTCGGACATGGTCTATTGAACTATAAAGCAGACATGTTTGATCTTACACTCATCATGGCAAAGGTTTGGGAACCTAATACCCTTGACACCAAAGATGATGACACTACTGAAAAAAATGATGTCACTTTTTACGGAGCGGATGCTACTCTTAAACTGAATGACGATATCAAAATAAGACCTGCTCTTTATCTGATACAGGCAGAAAAAAACCAGAATCCGGCCGATTCAAAAGTTGCATTCGTAGGAAAAACAGCAGTAATTCCTTCAATAGGTGCAAACATGAAATTCGGCGATATTACAGTTGACTTCGCAGGAGCCTACGGTAATTGCGCAAAAGACGAAAATGATGTTAAATACAGCGGTTATGCTGTGGATCTATCCCCTGCTTATAAACTATCAGAAGAAATGAAAGTCGGTGGTTTTTTCACCCTTCTTTCAGGAGATGACGGATCATCAGCAACTAAAAGTAAATCATTCGCTGACTTCACTCTAAAAGCAGACGGATGGGGCAGAATGTATCTTCTTGAAAACATGCAGACTTTCAACAATGCAGGAGACCATGCATTCGCAGATATCAGAGGAAACTCTTCCGGATACATGCTTGTTGGTGCTTTTTTCTCTTATAAGCTTTCTGGTATTGAAGTAAAAGTACAGGGAGCATGGGGACGATTGAACAAAGTTGCATCAGGAGCAAAAAAAGATCTTGGTGTTGAATTTGACGGACAACTTTCATACGAAGTTGAGAAAAACGCGAAATTGATATTTGAATGCGCATATCTTGCAACAGGTAAAGCATTCGGAGAAGACGGTGTAATAAACACAACCTCAGAGAAGCAGAAAGCTTTGTATTCTGCTCTCGGTATGTCATATAAATGGTAAACTAAACAACAACTTCATCTCTCTTAACAGCGCCCCTAACGGGGCGTTTGTTATTTCTGAGTAAACTCGTCAATAATCCCAATAAGATAATCAAGCGAAGTGGTATTTGCAATTTTACCGCGAAGATTTGCCGCACCGCGAACACCGTTGAAGTATTTTAAAAGATGTTTCCGCGCTAGAACAAGACCGTAGTCGCCGTAATGATCAATCATGGAAAGCAGATGAAGTTTTGCCTCCGCACCCCTTTCGGAATCTTCCGGAATTTTACCGGAAAAAATCCAGGGATTACCGATAGCTCCTCTGCCGATCATTACTGCTGTACATTTCGAAAAATTGATTTTATCGTAAGCATCTTGATTTGATTTAATATCACCGCTTCCTATTACAGGAATTTTTGACAAAGAAGCAATTTCTGCAATGATATTCCAGTTTGAAAGACCTGTATACTGCTGAGAAGCCGTCCTTCCATGAACCGCGACATGATTGATTCCGCATTCTTCCAGAATGTGCAGAACCTCAATATAATTTTTCTCTTTCTCGGTATAACCTATTCGTATCTTCGCACTAACGGGAATTTTCACACTTTTAACAACCGCTTCGGCTATTTTCGAAAGCAAAGCGGTATTGCGCAAAAGTCCGGCACCTGCCCCGGGAGCACAGACTTTTTTCATACAGCAGCCCATATTAATATCTATTCCGTCAGGCGAAAGCTCTTCGGCTATCCTCGCGGCATCAGCCATAATAGAAACATCTTTCCCGAAAATCTGAATGATAACAGGACGCTCTTTGTCAGATATTTTCATCATCTGAAGAGTTTTTGGATGTCTCCGGGTAATCGCTTCAGCACTTAACAGTTCGGTATAAACAAGAGAGGCTCCGTGAGATGAACATATTTCGCGGAAAGGAAGATCTGTATATCCGGCAAGAGGCGCCGACACAAGTGGATTTTTTAAAGATAAAGAACCTAAAGAAATCATCAAAGCCTAAACTGCATTCCCTCTGTAGCCGTAAAAATTTCAGGTTTTTCAGAGCTCGAAACATTACGGTGCTCAATAGCTTCAAAAAGATTAGCTGCGATTTGAGAATCAGAATATGAAGGATCATGATGAGTCAGTATAAGCTTGGAAACATTCCATCTGAGAGCGCAGTTTACAGCCATAGTATAAGATGTATGACCCCAGTCGAATTTCATGAAAGAATCATCAAGAGAATACTGCGAATCTATCATGAGAATTTCCGAGTTATCAAAGAAATGCTTATTCTCTACATTCAAAGATTCAAGATACTCCCCTGTAAATTCGGCATCAGTCGCAAAAATGAAAGTCTTACCGTTTTCTCTGAAGCGGTATGCGAAACTTCCACCCGGATGACGAAGCGGTATACAATCAACCGTCATGTTCCCTATTTTAATTTCCTGTAAGGGGGATATTTTTATAAAGTCTTTCTGCGAACCCATTTCTTCGAGCTTACGCGGAAAAAATCTGAAATCATGCTGATATTCAAATCGGCTCTGCATGTCACCTACAGGCGAATAGAAATGGATTCTATTGCCGGGCATCCATGCAGGTTTAAAAAATGGAAATCCCTGAACATGATCCCAATGTGTGTGAGTTATAAAAAAAGAAATATCGGTTCCCTTCAAAAATTTTTCTTCTTTAATCAGCTTGTCTCCGAGAGGTCGAAGCCCCGTACCGCAATCCAGTATACAAATATCGCCTGAATCTGAAGTAACCGAAACACATGTGGTGTTTCCGCCAAAAATATTCGACAAATCCAAAGGAAGCGAATTTATAAAGCTCTCTATACCTGATTCAGAAGAAATATCCTCTTTAGCGGCAAGACTCAGAACTTTTTTGAGTTTTTCACGATATTCCCCTGTAGTTAGAGGAGTAGGAAGCGACCCGCGCACCCCCCAAAGCTCAATCAGCATTCAACACTCCAGTCATCAAGAACATAATAAATAAAAAATAAATACCGTTCAATACTAAGTATACTGTGCAAAATCAGTCAATTCAATTTCTAAATCGGCTTCATTCAATTCTTCTTGACACGTCTGTTCATAAATTAAATAAGATAGCAATGGAAGGTGTTTATGAACGGTTTTCTGATTTTCTTTTTCCACATAATACCAAAAGCTTTTCTTTCACGCATTTTCGGGTATTTCGCGCGCACTAGATTATCCGCCCACATAATGCTTAATTGGTTCGTAAACCGCTTTAAAATAAACATCAACGAAACTCTTATCCCGGAAAAAGGTTTCAAGACCATGGATGAGTTTTTTACAAGAAAACTCAAACCGGGCGTCCACAATATCGATAAAACTCCAAACGCCGTTGTTTCTCCGGTCGATGCCGTTATCGCAGAATTCGGACCCGTAACCGGAACAAGGGTTCTACAGGCTAAAAATATTGATTACCTACTGGCTGATATAATTCCGAATCACATGCATCATTTCTTTATCGACGGTTCATTTGTTACTCTTTACCTTTCACCATCTGATTATCACAGAATTCATTCACCCGTTGACGGAGACGTAATGGGTTACCTCTACATCCCCGGTAAACTTTTTCCGGTAGCAGAATTTATGACAGAAGGTGTTAACCGTCTTTTCTGCAAAAATGAAAGAATGATTACATTTATCCAGACGTCACACGGTAAATGCGCCGTAATTAAAGTCGGAGCAATGAATGTTGGAAGAATTTCTCTTTCATACGATGATTTTGAAACAAATAAAACAGCTTTCAGAAAAAAACGCGAAAACTTTTATAACTCGGCATTTCAGCCTCAGTTATCCCGCGGCGATGAAATCGGAGCTTTCCATCTCGGTTCTACGGTTATAATGCTTTTCGAAAAGGATATGATAAACTGGCATATTCTTAGACAAAATCAGCGTGTGAGGGTTGGACAGAAGCTCGGTGAATTCAAAAAGAAAGAAATATAAAAGCTAAGGGATTTCTTAGATTATTCCGAAAATCTTAATGCGGGATTCTATAAAACCATGACATGTTTCCGGTTTTATAGATTTGCCCCATCAAGAGGTATTTCATGAGAACTTCAAATTCTGTACCGGCTGATGCCGTTTCGGTCTACAACAAAGCGCTTGAGCTGTCAAACAAGGGTGAGCTGAGAGCGGCTCTTGACTTTTATCTTCAGGCAATTAAAATTCACCCGAAATTTCTGGAAGCCTTCAACAATTTGGGAGAAACATATTCAAAACTCGGCGAAAGAAACAAAGCAATAAAAACCTATCTAGAAGCTCTGACAATACAGAGAGATCACCGCGTTCTTCTTAATCTTGGAGTGGAATATTACAATTCAGCGAATTTTCAGCAGGCGCTTTCTCTCTTCACGGAATCACTGAACATAAATCAGTCATTTACAGAAGGGCATTTCTATACAGCTCTTGCTTATCACAGAACTAAAAATGTTCCATCGGCAGAACTGCATCTTAAAAAAGTTATTGAACTGGATTTCCGCCATCTGAAGGCGAATTATCTTCTATCTTCCATACTATATGATAAAAAAGAATACAATAAGGTCATCGAGTGTCTCGACAAAATAAAAGACATAGCAGACGATAAAGCATTTGTAAAAAAATATTACGGTTTCTGCATGTATCATTTGGGAAATTATATGGAAGCAGCCGAACTTCTTTCAGAAGCGATGCACCTTTCTCCTGAATATTCAAAATTCAAGGATTACATCAAATCAATGACTTATGAAAATAAAATAAAGGAAATCGGAGACATCAAACTCAAAATAAAGGATCTCGAAAAGAAAATGATGAAAGGAGACAGCTCAATCGGAGATTACACTCACCTTTCAATGCTTTATATATTTAACGGCGAGAACAAAAAAGCCGAACAACTGCTGACTCCGTTAAAGGAAAAGTTTAAAAAAGCGAGCTAAAAGCCCGCTTTTTTAATGCCCGCATCCGCAATTGCATCCGCCGCTTTTTTTATCTTTATCATCATCGCATTCGCAATCGTCACCGCAATCGCAGTCATCACCGCAATCACAATCATCTCCGCAGCCATCTTCAGAAAGATTGTATTTTGCTTCAGAATTAACTTCAACAAGTTTAACCTTAAACATCAGATCTTTTCCTGCAAGAGGATGATTGAAATCTAGTTCTACATCTGATTCTGTAACTGATTTGATTTTTGCCGGGTGATGCATACCGTCCGGCATCATAACTTCGATGACAAGCCCTTCCTGAGGTTCAAGAAAATTTTTCATTTCCGACAAAGGCACTTTTTCTATATAAGTATCGCTATACTCACCATAAGCATCTCCGGCTTTCACAAGAAATTCCTTTTCTTCACCTATGTTCATCATCACTATCTGCTTTTCAAATTCGGGAATAACTGATTCTGCCCCGATTTCAAATTCAAGCGGATCACCGTTTTCGGAGCTGTCAAAAATTTCTCCGCCTGCAAGTTTGCCCGTATAATGAACAGCGGCAAACATCCCATTGTTTATCATTCTTTTTACCTTTTTTTTTATTTGAAAAAACCGCGAAGGTTCTTTCTTACAAGCTAATGTAAGCACATAATCCCGACATGTCAAGGAAAGTTATTCACTATTTCCGGGTATATTTATACTCAGCATTGATGCACACAATTATTTTAAAACGCGAATAGAGCTGTCATCGACATATTCAAAGAATCAAATTCTCTTGACATCACCGCATAATGCATTTTTATGAAAAAGTGCGGATGAACGCATATTCTCAAAACAAGGAGTACTCGAAAGTGAAAATATCGGTTGTCGGAGCAGGTGCTTTCGGAACGGCGCTCGCGATTTACTCAAAAAAATTAGGCCATGACGTTGCAGTCTGGTGCTTTGAAAAAGAACTCCCGTCTATAGTTGCAGACAAAGGTGAAAATTCACTTTATCTTCCGGGATATAAAATAGACCCTTCAGTCCTTTTCACAAATGATCCGGCAGAAGCTATCAGTTCATCAGATCTCATTATTCTGGTTTCTCCTTCATCTCACATAAGAAAAACATCAGCACTAATCGCTCCTTTCATTACGAATAATACTTATATTCTTTCAGCGGCAAAAGGAATTGAAACCGGCTCACTTAAACTTATGAGCGAAATACTTGAAGAAAACCTTTCAGAGCATAAGAACCGGCTGGCATATATTTCTGGCCCTTCATTTGCAAAAGATGTTGCATCCGGTCTGCCGACCGATCTCGCATGCGCTTCACACAATATAGAAACAGCACGTAATATTCAGGATATTCTTCACTCGGAAACAATCAGAATTTACGCACAGGACGATGTAATCGGCACAGAGCTTGGCGGTGCACTGAAAAATATTATTGCAGTCGCATGCGGAGCCTGCGATGCATTAAATCTCGGGGCAAGCGCGCGGGCATCACTGATGACAAGAGGGCTTGCCGAAATGACCCGTCTCGGTATAGCGATGGGAGCAAACCCGTTAACTTTTTTGGGCCTTGCGGGAGTCGGAGATTTAATCCTTACTTGTACCGGCGACCTTTCAAGAAACCGGACACTAGGCAAACGAATCGCTCTCGGAGAAAAAGCTTCTGATATAATATCTCATCAGAGCGCCGTTGCAGAAGGTTACGTCACAGTAAAACCGGCCGTTGAACTCGCCCAAAAGCATGGTGTCGATATGCCGATAAGTAAGGCTGTTTATGATGTTTGCTACAATAACGCCGATCTTAAAAGCGTAATAAAGTATCTTATGAACCGCGGAGGCAAGGATGAACTTCAAGGTATCATTTGAC
>JAEWVM010000253.1 GCA_023396615.1 Spirochaetota bacterium
TACGCTGAAGCATTTTATTCTTCTCGTCACCGCGCCAGTACGCACCTGCAACGCGAAGAAGCTTGAAAGCTTTGATATCGCCGGTTTTAGCGACATGAGGTCCGCGGCAAAGATCGAAAAAATTTCCTTGAGTGTAAACAGAGCCCATTTCATCAGTTATGGCATCAAGAAGTTCAACCTTATAAGTTTCGCCCATATCGGCGAATTTCTTTTTTAAATCAGCAACAGGAATTTCAGAGCGGACTATAGCGATGTTTTCCTGAGAAAGTCTTGTCATTTCTTTTTCTATCGAAGCAAGATCTTCTGGAGTAAAAGGTTTCTCAGCGTCGAAGTCATAATAAAATCCTTCATCGATTGAAGGGCCTATTGCAAGCTTAACTTTCGGAAAAATATTTTTAACAGCCTGAGCCATCAAATGAGAAGTCGAGTGCCAGTATAATTTTTTGCCTTCGGCATCCTTGAAAGTGATTACCTTAAGAGAAAAATCTTTCTGCGGAACGTAATTTAAGTCTTTCGCTTCTCCGTCAACGGATGCGGCAAGAGCGGCTTTCTGCAGTGATTTTCCGATTTGTCCTATAATGTCGAAAAGAGTCGAACCGTTCTCGGCAGATAGCTTTGAACCGTCAGGAAGTGTAATTGATATCATGGTAAACTCCAAGATCTTGGGCGATACTGGATTCGAACCAGTGACCTCCTGCGTGTCGAGCAGGCGCTCTAACCAACTGAGCTAACCGCCCCCAAGTAAGTATGTAGAAATATTTTTTATGGCGTTAGCTTGTCAAGCCGAATATCAAAGTTTTTTCTTTCTGAAAAGAACGACTTCATAATTCTCATCGATCTCTTCTCCGTCAAAACCGTAAAGCTCGGCAAGCAAAGCTTCGTTTTCAGAGAGAAACGCCAGATGATCTCCGCGCATGACGTCTTTTCCGAAATAGAACTTGGAATAATGAGAAACCATATCCTTCAGATTCCTTCTGAAAACAAATTTCTCCGATTTAATAAAATCAAAGCCCTTGAGATCGGCAAATGTTTTGAGATCCGTTTCAAGATAATAGTCCGAGTGAACAGGATTTATACATTTAATAAGATCATCATAGATTCCGTCTATATCCGCATCAGGAAGAACAACTCCCGTGAAAAGAAAATATCCTTCGGGATTCAGAATACGTTTTGATTCTTCAAGAATATTTATCGAATCGAACATATCGAGAATGTCAGAGCATATAACCATGTCGAATTTTTCGTAATCGAGCGGCATTAGAGAATAGGAACCGTTGACGGCAAATAAATTATCATTTCCCTGATTCGGAAGAAACAGTTTGATGTTTTCAAAATAATTCTCAAGAACATAATGCTTTTTCAGTTTAAGATATTCAGGCGTAAAATTTTTCACAAAAGAAAGCCGCAGAACTTTTTCAGGCAGATACTCTCTAAGAAAAGTATCAACTGTACCGAGTATTTTCTCTTTTCTGAAATCAGCACCGACTTCAAAAGGCTGATAAAATTCGCCTGCCAGATAATTTTGTATAAGTTCTTCTCTATCCATATTGCCCCGCATGACAAGATTTTATTATTGACACAATTTGTAATCAATTAAAAAACTTATTTTGAAATTTAATCAATACTTTTTCATCTCATTTCCCGCAAAACGGCATGAGATATTTTTTTCTGCCCCAAACCGGAGTGTTTATGACCGATAAAAGCGTTTATTATGATTCTTACAAAGAAGACCGGGATATAATTCTTGAATATAACCAGATCAATCTCAAGGAAGTCGGTGTCTCAAATATTCTCGGAATGGGCATAGATAATCTAACATGTATGCATGCCGTTGCAAAAGTCGTAAAGATGATCGAAGAAGGCGGAGTTCATCACGTCATCAATCTCAATCCGTACAAACTTCTCCGTTACCGCGCTAATAGAGAACTTAAGACTATTTACAATAAATCTTCTCTCAGATTCGCATCCGGCGCCGGAATTCAATGGGCGGCAAAAATGCTCAAGTTTCCTATACGCGAAAGAATCCCTTTCATTCACTTTATGATGGAGCTTATAAGAATTTCGGAAATTAAAGAGCTTTCAATATTTCTTGTCGGCGGAAAACCCGAGACCGCAGAAAGAGCTTTCGCAAACATCAAAAAATCTTTTCCGAATATCCGCATAGTCGGCAGACACGGAGGTTTCTTCAATCCCGACCGTGAGAAATCAGTCGTTGAAGCCATAAGAAAATCTGAAGCAAACATCGTGTTCGTAGGCATGGGTTTTCCGAAAGAAGACCGCTGGATCGCGAAATTCGGCAAACAATTCAAAAATGTAGTTTTTATAAGCGCAGGCGGATCTCTGGATATAATATCCGGCGAAAACAGAAAAGCTCCGGAATTTTTTACAGAACGCGGCACAGAATGGTTTTACAGAATACTCACCAAACCATGGAGAATCGGGCGTTTTTTCAGAGTATGTCTTTTTTTCGCACATACGGTACTTTACAGAATATTTAAGTCAAGATGAGCGAATTTCCACGAGAAATAACATTCAAGGCTGTTTTCCGCACATCTGATTTTGTTTCAGAATCGGTCAGGGTTCTGCTTTCAGAAAAACTTGAAACATTCAGCCTCTCTGAAAAAACAAGCGGCGGCGGAAAATTTATCAGCTTCACTGTTTCCGCTCATTTTGAATGTGAAGAAAAACTTAATGACATCACTGGATCTGTTTCATCAATTGAAGGTTTCACTTTGATGGTCTGACTGCTATTCCCGCAAGCGCGCCGCTTGCCCATGCGAAGTGCAGATTGAATCCGCCCGTATCTCCGTCAACATTCAGAAGTTCCCCGGTTAAATGAATCCCGCGCATTTTTTTTGATTCCATCGTAAACGGATTTACCTCATTGCAGTCAACACCGCCTGCGGCAACAACAGCTTCCGAAAAACCCCTCGCTTCGCCCGGATTAAAACGCGATGCTTTTAATAGCGAGGATATTTCAGCGCATCTTTCCATGTAAGAAAACGCTTCACGCGCAGGATCAAATGATGCAAGCTCGAGAAAAACCTGACCCATGCGTTTTTTCAAAATACCGTCGAGCGCGGAAGATGCGGATCTGCCCCGTACAGAAAATATTTTTTTGAGCAGTTTAGCGAGTTCACCGTGATTTATTGAAGGAAACAGATCAATTTCTATTTCAGTGTTTTCTATATCCGGATCATTTACATATCTCGAAATATCCAGTGTCACAGGACCTGAAAAACCGTACTTGGTGAAAAGAATTTCACCTTCAGAACGCCGTAGCTCATTGCCGTTCGAAATTACTTTCAGTGAGCAGTTCCATTTTATGCCTTCGAGACGGTGAATCTTTTTCAGCGGAATATTTACAGGAACAACAGCCGGAAAGGGTTCAATCACATTATGACCGACTGAAGAAGATATTTTATAACCGTCAGAACTTCCGCCGAGTGACGGATACGAGCAACCGCCTGAAGCTATTATAATTTTATCGAAATCATAAACTTCATTATTTTCCATTAAAAGTTCGAATTTATCTTTTATTTTTTTTATCCGTGAAATGCGGGATAGACTTTTGATGCTGACATTTTTCCTTTGCGCATCAAAAAGAAGAGCATCGACGACAGACGAACTCTGAAAAGAAAAAGGATACAGTTTTCCGTTTTTTCCTTCAGCAAAGGGAATTCCTATATCATAATAATAATCCCTGACGGAATCCATTCCGAAATGCGAAATCACCTTCATCGCGAAATCAGAATCGCCATGATAGACATTACGGTCAATCTGCAGATTGGATATATTGCACTGGCCGTTTCCGCTCGCTGTAACTTTTTTTAAAGGACGGTCATTTTTTTCAAAAACTGTCACAAGACATTCTTCTGCAGCAAAAATTGCAGAAAATATTCCGCTCGCCCCAGCGCCTATCACTCCGACTTTAGTCATTAATTATCCTCTCTTTTGCTTGACCCCGACAAGGATATTTGTCAAGATAATTCAATGAGAGCGAAAAGCATAATATTTCTGTTTATTGTCTTCTTTCCGGCAATAATCCCTGCACAATTAAAACAAACTGAAAAAAACGGCGTCATAGAAATACGCTCTTCAAAAATAATTAAAAGATCTCCTTCTGCCAAGACTATCAGCAAATCAGAATTCGATGATATTATCGAAACCGAATGTGCAAAGAATACAATCGATCCTTATCTAATAAAATGTATTATTAAAATCGAATCGGATTTCAATCCCCGGGCGAAATCGTGCAAGGGTGCAATGGGCCTGATGCAGCTGATGCCGGCAACGGCAAAAATATACCGCATCAAAGACGCTTATGACCCGGCAGAAAATATTTACGCAGGCACTAAACATTTCGCGTGCCTTATGGACGAATTTTCTAACGACGTTATTATGGCTTTGGCTGCCTATCACGCGGGAAGTTCCCGTGTAAAAAAAGCCGGAGGAATTCCGCCGATTAAAGATACTATAAATTATGTAAAAAGCGTGTTATCGTATTACGAACCGAGAACAGGCGAAGAAATCGAAAAATCCGTAAAAAGAGTCTACAGCAGAATATCGGGTGAAACAATAGAATTCAGGAACTAATCAGAAAAATTCAATCGTTCCCTGATTTGAAGACACATCCTCCGCGAGTTCGCTTACAAACGAAAGAAGCATATTAATTTCATATTCGCTGACACCCGTCTGTGACGCGATAGATTCCTTAAGGGAAGGAATCATGCCGGAATAATCTTTATCTTCAACGGCGGATTTTTTATAAAAAGAAAGAGCATCATCAATGATTTTTTTAACATCTAGAAACGCATCAAATCTGTTAATATCGCTTTTCAAGAGATTTTCCATTTCGTCAAAATGGGTATGCATTTTTTTTTCAAAATCATCATGATATACCCGTGATTCGTTAACATCATCCGTCATCTTTTTTATTGATTGAGCGCATTGTTCAAGAATCTCTTTTTGAATATCAAACGATCTGTTATAATGTCTGATATTTTTTTTCAGTGCAGAATACGTCAGAGAATAATGAGCCGCACCTCTCTCCGCCTCGTTTTTTATAAGCCGCGGAATATCGCTTACATCGGACAGAGAACCTTCGAGCGAACGCTTGAGCTCATCGTATCGTGCAAGTTCAATCCGGGTAAGCAGAATTATTCTTTCAAAATTTTTAGCTATATCAGTAAGTTTTTTATAAAAATCACCGAACTTCGCCATGTTTATTTCAACTTCTGAGGCAATATTCTTCAGCTTGAGCTTCATGCCGACAATCTCATCAAGATGTCTGGAGTATTCTTTCTGCAGTGAATTAATTCTATCCCATATTTCCGAAAGCTGTTTCTTTTCGTTATCTTTCTTTTCAGAATTAAAATTGTAAATAAACGATTCATACGAAGTTTCGATATCCGCAAAAATGGAACCCAGCGTGTCCAGAAACATGTCCATGCTGTGCTTAACCGCTTCAAGTTTTTTTGACGCAAGCCAAGAAAAAAAACCATCATCCGACGGATAACGTATAAAATAATCAATAAGAAAAATCAGCTTTTCCACGTCTTGTCTGAAAAGATCTTCAAGCTGATAATTTACAATGACGCTCTCAAGTTTTTCTCCGGCAGATATCATTATCGATAAATCTTTATTAACAGATAATGAAAGAGAATTTAAACTATGACCGAATTTATCAAAGTTGTCACGTCCCGTAAGCTGAAAAGATGTTAGACTATTTTCATAAAGCATATCGATATCATTTTTAATTGATACGAATTTCTCCGATACTGCGACAAGAGAATTCATCTGATTCGAAAATTTATCACCAAGCGCGGCTCCCTGTCTTGAAAGATCGCTCATCTTCTTTGAAATGGTGGCAAGAGAAATTCCTATATCTCCAGCACGCGCAGAAATAACCATCGTATTTACCGCATACATCTCCACCGACTCAAGATGACCAAGAACAGTAGAAACGCTTGTACTGAGTTTATCGATATCAGCAATACTGCTTAGAATAATTTCATGGATATCGGAATCTTCCGACATTATTTTCACTGCTTTGTTTACTGATGCCGAAAGCCTCTCTCGAGCCGACTTTACGGTACGGGAAAAAAAAGTGTTTTCTCCGGCATAACCTTCAACCGGAAAAAAATGCCTCACAAACGGAGAAACATCATCTATAAAAGACGAAATTGACTGAGACGATGTTTTTACTTTAACGGAAATATTTTCAAAAAGTTCACGCAGATTTTCTTTTATTTGAAGTGCTTCTTTTCTCAATTTATCCGATTCGTTTCTGATTTCGGAATTCATTCATTTCCTCTCACCGTATAAAAAAGCATTATCAAAATGGAAGTATTCATTCCCTGCCGCCTAAAACTTTATTTATCGTTTCAAGAAGCTTTTCAGGCGGAAAAGGTTTAACCATCCATCCCTTAACACCGGCATTACGCCCTTCCTCCCTCAGTTCTTCCGAAGATTCGGTTGTAAGCATTATAATAGGCGTACCTGAATTAATAAAATAATCTTTATAATTTTTAAGCCTTTCAGCGAATGTCAAACCGTCCGTGTTGGGCATATTTACATCCGATATTATCAGATCAAAGCGTTTCGATACGCACTTTTCAAGAGCTTCATCCCCGTCTGACGCCTCAGTCACATTATACCCGTTATTAGAGAGCACAAACGACAACGCCTGACGTATTGAAGCGGCATCATCGACTATGAGAATTTCTTTCGGCATATATCATCTCCACGACAGCATATTAAGTTTAATGCCGGACAAAATAAAAATCAATATAATATTGAACCGTTTAAACGGCTTTATCAAGAAGGCATTCCGAAAAGGTAACCCTGAGCGAACTGAATATTGTTTTTCTTTACGATATCAAGAAGGCTTTCGCTCTCTACATATTCGGCAACAATCTGTTTTCCGCTTTTATGACAGAATGACGAAATACTTTCTATCATCGTCAGAGCATTCGGATCCAGCTCGGCCGAACGGATAAGAGAACCGTCAATTTTTACAATATCAAAAGAAAGATTCAGCAGATTGCAGAAATTCGAGTACCCTGACCCGAAATCATCAATGGCGATTTTGCCGCCTTTTTCCTTAACCTTGGCGATAAAATTTCTGCATATATCGATTTCGACGAGTTCTTCGCTTTCAATAATTTCTATTATCAGTTTTCCTTTTCTGTTTTCAACTTCACGGCAGATAGAAAGAACATCTTCCATAAAGCCCGGATGAGAAATATCACTGAGAGTAATATTTACAGATACGTCAGTATCACCCTGAAGAAGTCTGCTTTTGACTGATTTTAAGACAGCACGCGTCAATTCATTATAAAGCCCTGTATTTTTTGCAATAGCAAGATACGGATATATGGAAGAATAACCTGACTGAGTTTTTACACGGAGAAGAGCCTCATGCCATTTAATTTCTCCGGTAAGACTGTCCACGACCGGCTGATATACAGTTTTTAAGGAAGCATTTTTTATATTATCAAAAAGTTCATTGTAAAGCCTGGCTGAGCTCATAACTCTTTCTTTTTCTTTGACATGATTTTCATCATAGACGTAAACATTATGAAAAAGTTTATCAGCCATATTAAGCGCGAGATCTGATTTCAAAAGTGCTCTCGAGAAATCACCTGAAAGATTTACAGAAGCTCCGATTCTGTAAGTAAGATATATCTCCATTCCGCCGGCATCCATTCTGTACGACAGAAGTTCAAACCACATCAGATCGAGAAGAAATTTAGCGTTTTCGTTCGATTTATCCTTATCATCAAACGGAATAATTACTCCGAATTCATGCCCTACCAGCTTGTAACAGGAATAACCGTCGCGTTCGCAGATTTCTGAAAGAACTCCGGCAACATACTGAAGTATTTTTTCTGAACTTTTATATCCGAATAAAGAAGAGATGTCAGGAAAATTCTGAATCTTTATTATAGCCAGTATGAAATCCTTTTTTTTAGGGAGATTCCGCATCAGAGAATTTTTGTTTGGCAGATTGAGCATCTTATCAAATACGACAGCCTGCATAATCTTTTTCAGAATTTTTTCGTCATACGAACCGCGCGAATAGAAAAGAAGCATAACTAAAGGAACCGAAAATACCGCACCGGTAAAGCTAGTCATGTTTAAATTCATAACCCGGTCAAAAATGCTAATATCCGGAAACAACAGACTAAAGAACATTATAATTGAACTATAAAGAATAATGGAAATTATGCCTCTCGCCGTACCGTTAAAATAAAATGAAAAGGGAATAAAAATAATAAGAACCACAATAGCTGTCAAAATCTGAGAAGAAGAAATTATTGAAAGAATAGAAACAGATAGAGCCAGAAACATGCTGAAATAAGGAGACATCCTCGGTACTCTGGATATTCCGAAAATATAAAACAGCGCCGCACCCGATAAAAGAAACATTATAATTAAATCCGCCGGAATGAAAATTCCGGAAGCAAAATAATATGAAACTGACTGACATGCGGAAAAAATCAGCACGCATAATGAAGTGATTAACATAACTTTTTTCTTGTTATAGAAAAGAGAAATCGCAGCTCCCGACTTGCCGCAGTAACCGTTTACATTTTCTGATTCATCAATATCATCAACACATTCATAGACAGCCATAGAACCATCCGATAAGAATAAACTGCAATAACAGACCAATCAGACGGCAAAATATTCAGTAAGTCAAGAAAAAGATTAATATGCGGGAAAGAGATTATTCCGACAATACAGCTTCATAGATTAAATACAGTTTACAGGTTTAGCTGTTTTAAATATTTTTTGAATTTATAACGTTTAATGAAATACATTAAATGAAAACGTTTGCCGGGTTTACTCATGTAATTCACAACGTTTCCAGCTTATCCGCAGAATACATTTATAAACAAGAGTAACAATTATCAATAAACTTAGTGTTATTACTATTTTTTTAAAAAGAAATTTAAGCAAATAATCATCATAAATGCAATATAAAGGTGAAAAAAGAATTCCAATCTCTAACGCAAAATAAGTAAGAATAATT
>JAEWVM010000259.1 GCA_023396615.1 Spirochaetota bacterium
TCCCTGCATTTGCTTCTCTATTATACTGAAAATTGTCGTCATTCCGAGAGAAGCGGTTTCACGGACATCAAATCCTTCAGACAGACCCTTTCCGTCATCTGATATTATGAGTATAAGAGCACCGTCTTTTTCTTTTTTTAATGAAACTGTTATCCGCCCCTTTTCTCCGGGCAGAAAAGCATGCTTAAAAGAATTTGTGATAATTTCATTGATTACTAGTCCAAGCGGTATTGCCGAATCAATAGAAAGTTCCGTATCCGCGATTTCAAAAACAACAGAAATATTATTATTTGCAGCAGAGTTATAATTTGCAATCAGAGAAATCAGTTCTTCTATATATTCCTTAAGGTTTATCTTTGAAAGATTTTTGGACTGATAAAGTTTCTCATGAACAAGCGACATGGTCTGAATCTTTGACACAATGTTCTTAGCGAAAGCCGCAACTTTTTCATCTCCGATTTTTCGGGATTGAATCTGTATAAATGAAGAAATAATCTGCATATTGTTCTTTGTTCTGTGATAAAGCTCTCTTATCAGGGTTTCTTTCTCATTCACGGACGCGGCCAAAGCTTCTCTATCTTCAATCGCGGACGTAATATCCTTGCACAAAGAAACCGTGGAAAGCAGCCTGCCGTCGTCTGAAACGATCGGAGTATTCGTCCATCCGCAGATTACAATTTTTCCATTCTTACGTGAATTTTCAATGATAGTATAAATACTTTCTTTTTTTTCCGCTATCGTCTTCTGAATATCCGAGTAATGTACTGCAGAAGTTTCAGTCATCAAAAATCCGGCAGTCCTTCCCTTCACTTCCTCTTCTGTATATCCGAATATTTTCTCAGCCGCCGGATTAAATTCGGAAATATGAAAATTCTCATCCCATTGAATAACGCCGGTCGGCGTATTTTTTATATGAGAGCGCAGTTTGAATTCGGATTCACTTAGAGCTTCTTCCGTCTTTTTTCTGAGATTTATTTCTTTGCGGAGTTTTATTATCCACATCAATAAAATAAGACAAAGAGCCGAAGCACCGAGAAAAATCTTCCACAAAAGACTGTAATCAAACTTATGTTCATATCGTATGGGAACCCATTTATAATAGATTGCATTTTTTTCTTCTTCCGGAATTGAATCAAGAGCTTTTTCAAGTATACGGGCTAAAATCGGCCAATCTTTTCTGACAGCCATTGCCTGTGCATTAATGTACGGAGACTCCCCTGCTATTTTCAAGTTGCCGAGTTTCAACTTCGACATGTAATATCCGGTAACAAGCATATTGTCTATAAAAGCGAAAACTTTTCCTTCACTTAAAGAAAGTAGACCTTCTTCTGCGCTGTTAACTTTAACAAGATTTATCTGCGGAAAATCTTTTGCAATCCACTCGCCCATTGCATATCCGTCAACCACAGCAACGTCTTTGCCCTCAAGCTCCTTCAACGAAGAGATATATGTCACATCTGAGTGAGTAACTATAACAATAGGAATTTTCATGTAAGGCTTTGTAAAAGCCCAGAATTCAAGCCGTTCTGGAGTAACAGTTACGGAGGTGGTCATATCAATTTCGTGTTTTTTCAGGCGTGAATAGGCTTCCTGCCATGAAAGTCCCGAAATACGTTCAAATTTGATCGCAAGCCTTGATTCAATGACAGTCAGGTAATCATGAGTGATTCCGGCACTTCTTCCTTCTTCATCGGTAAATTCGACAGGCGGCCATCCCGGATCCTGAACAACGGTTATTGTCTGATGATTATTAAGCCATTCTATCTCTTCCTGAGAAAGATTTAAGTTTTCCCGTCCTGAAAGACTGGAAGAAAAAACACTGACTATACAAATAAATAAAATTAAAAGTCCTTTTTTAATTAAAATCATAAAATATTGTGCTTTCATATATCAAATTAATGATATTTTCTCTTAATAGTCAAACCAAATTAAATCTATTATGACTTGACATCGGCTCTTTTGCTATTACTAAAGAATCATGAAAAACATAGTATTTATTTCAATCAGCGCAATGCTCCTTTTTTCGGCTGCAGCGTGCTCAGACACTGCTGTCGGCAATGATTTGTGGGACAATGTTACGTCTTCAAAAGTTACATCTAACAAGCAGATTACTTCCTTTACCATAAACGGATACAAGGCAAGAATAAGCGGCACTACAGTAAAATCAGTTCTTCCAAAAGATACACCTGTTACGGCACTTACGCCTGTTATAACTCATAATGGAGCCGCAATCTCTCCCGAATCCGGAGTAGCCCAGAATTTCACAAATCCTGTAACGTACACTGTAACCGCCACAGACGGAACTACTGAAAAATATACGGTTTCTGTAACAGTTCTTGACGCAGCCGGAATGGCAAATGCTGACCTTTCCATACTTAAAGTCAAAAAAGGGAAACTTCAGCCAACATTTAATGCTGGTGAAACAAATTACCTTGACGCTCCGATTCCTTTTTCTGATTCGGCAAATCCGGCTTATAATGCAAAACAATCCAATTCGGTTATAGCAGATCCCGAAATTCTGATAGCGACGATGACAATTAATGGAGTTGCTGTCGAGAATGCAGAAGAATATTTAATTTCTAATCTCGCCGTCGGGCCGAATATTATAACTATCAAAG
>JAEWVM010000013.1 GCA_023396615.1 Spirochaetota bacterium
ATTCCGCGATCACTGGCTCTGACATTATACGGAGATTTTGATGTCTCTGTCATCAAATCAAAACCCGCAAACAGGGGAAAAATTAAAACAATTTCATTTCCTGAAACTAAAATCAATTCAGTTTATAATTCAGTCAGAAAATACGCCGCAGAAGGCCGTCAGATCTACATTGTTCTTCCGCTCATTGAAGATAATGATAAAACCGAACTAGCATCGGCAACAGGCATATATGAAGATTTGAAAACGCGCTTCAGCGAATTTAATGTGGCTATTCTTCACGGAAAAATGAAGTCTGCAGAAAAAAACGAAGTCATGGATAAATTCAAATCGGGAGAAACTAAAATACTCGTTTCTACAACCGTTATTGAGATCGGAGTTGATGTTGCCAACGCGAACGTAATGATAATTTATCACGCGGAAAGATTCGGCCTTGCCCAGCTTCACCAGCTTCGCGGAAGAATCGGCAGAGGCAAATTTGACTCATTCTGTGTTCTGATTCATCCTGAAAAAATATCAGAAACAGCAAAAGAACGCATTTCAATCATGGAAAACTGCTCTGACGGATTCGAGATCAGCGAATTGGATTTAAAACTCAGAGGTCACGGAGAACTTATCGGAAATAAACAGAGCGGCTTCTTAAGCGGTTTTGAATTTTTTGATATTTCAAGCGATATAGAAATATTAAAAAACGCGAGAGAATTTGCTGAAGAAACCATCTCGGAAATAAAAGCGGAAAATAGTCTTGATATAGATAAGTTTTTTAGTAATGCCGGGAAGAAAGGAATGAGAATGAAAATAATTCAAAGAATCACATCAGACGTATACTCATAATTCTATTTCACAAATATGCTTTTATCAACAAATCTCTGATACACGGGAATATTTATTACTCCGAAAAGATCCTTAGCCTTTGCATTCAGAAGCGCATATTCCGAAATTTTATTTCCTGTTTTAAGATAATGCTGAGCCGCTGCAATTGAAACCTTTTGCAGATTAGATGCTTTTTCAGATTCATATTTATCCGTAATCTGTTTTTTTATCTCATTAAAATCCTGGATTCTGTCAAAAGGGAGATCGAAAATATTAATATTTGTCTCAAACCATTTTAAAATCGAAAGTTTTATAAATTCGTCAGGGAAAAACCGGGAAACTTTATTGTCACCGAGATGCTTTAGGCATAAGCCGGTTTCTTCACTATCGAAAACGGCTTTCATTATTTTCCATACAGTAAGCGGCCCGATGTGATAAATAAAAAGCTTATTATCTTCCAAGCCGAAAAATGATGCTGCTTCCGAAAGAGTTGTTGTAACTTTCTTGAAAAGAAATTCTTCATATTTCTCGGCAATTGCATTATTTTTTTCTCTCTGATATTTAATCATCGCCCGTTTTATGGAACCCGAAAGATGAAGAAAGTCATCTTTCGATTGAATGAAAAAAATAGTATTTGCAAGATCCTGTTTATTTTTTTCAAGAATTGGGGCCGAAACTGAAACAACATACGGCTCTCTGGTGTTCCATGCCAGCTTGCCTTTAAGGGTAAAATAATCAGAGAGATTAAATTTCAGAAGTTCTTCTTCAATCTCGGTTATTATCGATGGAACTTTGATCTGATCGACCGAAAGACTCTTAACTTCAATGCGTCCGATATTTTCTTTTTTAATTTCTTTATTGATCTCTGTAGACTCTTTTTCGTCAATATCGAGCAAAGAATCAATTCGAGGAGATTCATCTTTTGATTCTTTAGCTTCTTCAACAAACAGGGAATCATAAGAATAGTTCATTGTTTCACGGAAATATATCTTCTGATAGATATCCTTTTCGAGAAGATCCCTGTCTTCTTCAGGTATTCCTATAACGACTGACAGATAGCTTGAAAAAATATCAGTCTTCTCGCATATTTCCAATGCTTCGAGGGCAAATTGGACATACTGCTGGTAATAAAGCGCTCCTTCCTTCACAATATTGAATACGCCGAAGGCGGCTTTAATATCATTCCATTCTTTTTTTACTTTTGAATTAAATTCCCTTAAGCGCAAAAATAGTTCTTTAAGAGAGAGAAAAGCAATTCTCTGGGATGTTTGTTCTTCAACCGTAAAGAATATATGAAAATCTGCTTTTGACTTTTTTGCAAGTGCCGTAGGATTCTGTTTTGTAACAAAATCATTGTAATACATTTCGACATTCTGAACGATTTTCTGAAAAGTATAGCGGTGTTTCTTCATGATATCTGAAACAAGAGGAGGAACCGCCATGTCATTCATGGCGTCCTTAATCTTTTGTGCTGTCAGCATGTGCCCGTTTAAGTATTCGGAATAACCGCACTGGAAGGCTCTCACAGCCTCCAGTGATTTAAATTTCTTTATTTCGAAGATATAACCGGATTTTATTTCGGCCGTATCGCCGGTGTTCTTATCTGAACGCCTGGCGTTCTTTTCCTGCTGAACTTTTTCAACATCCTTTACGTTTTTATAATCAAATGAATTATCGTCAATATTATTCAGTATTGAGTCAAGATCATCGATCATGCGTCCTCTGTTTCCTTTTCTTCGGATGAACTGCTGACTTTTTCTTCTCCGTTAATAGCCGGAAGATCTTCACCTTTCATTATCACGGCAAGATCATCTGAGTTCAAAGTTTCTCTTTCTATCAGATATTTTCCGATTTTCTCAAACTTGTCAAGATTTCCGTTAATGAGTTCAGTAGCGCTTTTTTCACAACTGATAAGAATTGCTTTTATTTCTTCGTCAATTATCTGAGCTGTGTTTTCACTGTAATTTTTTTCGTGTACCCAGTCTCGGCCGATGAATACCTGATCATTTCTGCTTCCGACAGACATAAGACCGAGTTTTTCACTCATTCCCCACTCGCAGACCATTCTCTTTGCAATCTGCGTGGCGCGTTCGATATCATTGCTCGAACCTGTTGAAGAATCACCGAATTTTATTCTTTCGGCAATGTGACCGCCGAAAAGAAGAGCAATCCGTTCAGTCCAGTATTTTTTCGTATGTGTATATTTTTCTTCATGAGGCAGCTGAAGAGTAAGACCCAGCGCACGTCCTCTCGGAATTATAGTAACCTTATGAACATCTTCATTATCATTAGTAAGGAGACCAATCAAGGCATGACCTGCTTCATGATAAGCTGTTATTTCTTTTTCCTTTTCCGTAATTATCATCGACTTACGTTCAGGACCCATCATTATTTTGTCCTTTGCACTGTCGATATCAGACATATTGACTCTTGAACGGTTTCTGCGAGCCGCCATAATCGCGCTTTCATTAATAAGATTCGCAAGATCCGCTCCGGTAAAACCTGGAGTTCCGCGTGCAACGATTTTAAGATCAACATCCTTCGCAAGAGGAATCTTTTTAGAATGCACTGCAAGAATCTTTTCACGGCCTCTTACATCAGGTACATCAACAATAACCTGGCGGTCGAATCTTCCGGGACGCAGTAAAGCCGGATCAAGAACATCCGGTCTGTTAGTAGCCGCGATTATTATAAGACCCTCATTAGTTTCAAAACCGTCCATTTCGACAAGAAGCTGATTCAAGGTCTGCTCTCTTTCGTCGTGACCTCCGCCAAGACCGGCACCTCTCAGTCTTCCTATAGCATCGACCTCATCTATAAATATGATACATGGAGAATTTTTCTTTCCCTGATCAAATAAATCTCTTACTCTTGAAGCACCGACACCGACAAACATCTCCATAAAATCGGATCCGCTTATGGAAAAGAACTTAACTCCCGCCTCGCCTGCTATTGCACGCGCAAGAAGAGTTTTACCAGTGCCCGGAGGCCCCACAAGAAGAACACCCTTCGGTATCTTCGCGCCAAGTTTTATATATTTTTCGGGTTTCTTAAGAAAATCCACAATTTCCGAAAGTTCGCCCTTTGCCTCATCAATTCCGGCAACATCATCAAATGTAACTTTATTATTTGAATCATGATGCAGTTTCGCTCTCGTCTTCCCGAAATTCATCGCCTTGCTTCCAGTAGACTGGAACTGGCGCATGAGGAAAAAGAAAAGAAGAACAAGCATTAAAAGCCATGGAAGCGGGCTCATAAGAAATTTGTAAAAAAGACCTTCTTCAGGCATCTTCCCTTTCATTTTTACATTTTTTTCAACAAGCTTCTGGACAAGCGCATTATCCTGGTACGGAATAATTGTCTTAAACTTAACCGGAGCATTATCTTTTAGAAAAGCACCTTCGATTATGCGGTTCTCATTAATAGTAAGCTCAACAATACGGTTATCATTTACATACTGAAGAAATTCATTATATCCCAGTTCTTCGGTTTTCTTATCTTTTCCCGTATCAAGAGTAAAAATCATCACCGCAAGCATAACAACAAGAAGAATAAGCGCTAACTGTTTAAAACCTTTATTCATTAAATACTTCTCCTGATAAACCTTACTATCACTGTATTTTTCCTGCACTTCTTATAGCAAGTATTTTTTTGGTACCGCTTTTTACCATAAATACGTCTGAAACCCTGTTTTTGCCGAGATTATAAAACGCAAACGGAAGAACAGCGGTTACAGAATCTATTTTTATTAATGGAATTGACGATTTCTGATAATTATTCATCTTCTTTTCAATGAATAGCTCTTTTATCTTTTTCATTTTTCCGCCTGAAAGAAATCTGTCTCCGTCTTTTTTTTGCTCAAATGAAACACTTTTAGATGATGAAACATCAATATAAATGACTTCTGAATCATCTAAGTTTATATTATCAGAGAATTCCAATAATTCAAAATAAAAAATATTACCTAAGGCTTCCGTACGACAACCGGAAATATCATCAATAGCACATCTGAATTCATTAAAATTAACTTCCGTCGTTTTATGAACTCTTGAAAATCGGAATATATTCTTATCATTCGTAAAAATACGCTCTAAACATATTTTTCCGGATGAATAAAGTACAATACTTCTTTTGGCTGAACTGTTTTTTCTGATTATTTCGTCTAATATTTCGCCGGTAATATAAGTATGAAAATCCGATCTGAAAATATCCGATACCGCTTTTTTGAAAATATATGCCGGAACTTCCTTTTTTTCAATAAGTTCAACCGAATCATTATTTTTCTTAATATCAAAATAATCATAAATCAGCGATGAAATAAAATCATCGGTTTCACGAGAGTGAGAGATTATCGAATCAAGTGCGTTCCTGTAACCAGGAAAGCGTTCAATTACAGCAGAAAATATTTTCTTTCTCATGTAGTTTCTTAGATATTTTTCATCATCATTGCTCGAATCGTACCTGAAACTGAGTTTATTTCTTTCGAGGTAATCATAAATTTCATCTATTCCGACTGAAAGCATAGGACGTATACAATTACCGCGTACAGGACTTATTCCGCGCATTCCGTAAATTGATGTTCCTGAAAATAATCTCATGAGAATTGTTTCATGATTATCATCCGCATTATGAGCCGTAGCGATTTTATTAAAATAATTCTCTTCGGCAGTTTTTTGAAGCAGTTCATATCTTTTATCCCGCGCGGTTTCCTCAAACGAAGAAATATTTCCGAACGAATGTTCAAACATAAAACAATCTATATTGTTTTGGCGGCAGAGGTTTTCCACAAAACGTGCGTCATGATCACTTTCGCCGTTTCGTGTTTTATGATTGAGATGAAAAACAGAAAATTGAATCCTTAACTGATTCTTAATTTTCATAAACACGTCAAAAAGAAAAACAGAATCCTTGCCGGCAGACATCGATAGAAGAATTTTATCGCCTTCCTTAACCATGTTATGCTTATCAATGAAGTGTGTTACTTTCTCTATAGTATTCAATATTATACCAACGTATGCGCTGAAATGAAGAAAAAACATCAAATATTTCATTGACGGATAAGACAGCGCAAAAATTATGAATTTAGAATAATTTACAGAGGTAAATATGGAAAGCAAAATTCTTGAGCTTGCAGAAAAATGGAGCAATGCCCCGTTTGATGACGAAACAAGAGATGAAATAAAAAAGCTTATCGACAGCAAAAACGAAAAAGAACTTGAAGACAGATTTTACAGATCACTCGAATTCGGTACAGGCGGACTGCGCGGCATTATAGGCGCCGGAACAAACAGAATGAACATTCACACGGTTGGAGCCGCAACTCAGGGACTTGCGAACTACATAATAGCGCAGGGAAAAGCCTCCATGGGTGTTGTGGTTTCTTATGACTCTCGCATAAAGTCGGATATCTTCTCAAAAGATACGGCATCGATACTCGCAGCAAACGGAATAAAGGTTTACATATTCGATGACATCATGCCTACTCCGCTCTGTTCATTCGCGATCCGCGAACTTAAAGCAGTATCAGGAATAATGATTACAGCAAGCCACAATCCGCCCAAATATAATGGATACAAGGTTTACTGGAATGACGGATGCCAGATAACTCCTCCGCATGACACAGCCATAATAAATGAAGCCGAAAAGGTTGATGAAATCACAAAAGTCAAACGCGGAAATTATGATGAATTCGTTAAATCAGGGATGATCGTTCCGATCGGAAAAGACATAACAGATAAGTATATCGATAATCTATCGAAAGTCGTGATGAATGACGACATAGACAAGAACATCAAAATAGTTTATACACCTCTTCACGGAACAGGATACAAGATTCTGCCTGAAGTTATGAAACATTTCGGATTCACAAATATCCTTCTTGAACCGAAGCAAAGTATTCCTGACGGAAACTTTCCTACAGTCAAGTATCCTAATCCGGAAGAAAAAGAAGCGCTTGAACTCGCTGTTCAATTAGCTGAAAAAGAAAACGGAGATATCATTCTCGCTACAGATCCGGATGCCGACCGTATGGGTGTCGGATTCAAGGACAAAAACGGAAAATACGTTCTCATCAACGGCAATCAGATAGGAACGATGATAGAATATTATCTGCTGACGCGCCTCAAAGAGAAAAATGCTCTTCCTAAAAACGGTGCTGTAATCAAGACCATCGTTACAACCGAACTTCAGTCTGATATCGCGAAAGATTTCGGATGCGCTATATTCGATGTTCTCACCGGCTTCAAATGGATCGGAACGCTTATGCGTAAATTCGACGAAACAGGCGAATACAAATTCATCTTCGGCGGAGAAGAAAGCTATGGATATCTTCCTGTTGAATTCGTCCGCGACAAGGACGCAATCGGTGCATGTTATTTCTTCTGCGAAATGGCAGGATGGCTCAAAAAGAACGGCAGAACTCTCGCGGATTTCCTTGAAGAGATTTATACAAAATATGGTTATTATCTAGAAGATCTCGTATCCATGACTTTTGAAGGAAAGGAAGGAATGGAAAAGATTCAGAAGATCATGGCATTTTTCAGAAACAATGCGCCTAAGGATTTTGCCGGATGCGAGGTTGAACGCGTTGATGACATAAAGAACCTTTCGAGAAAATATATCAAAACATCAAAAGATGAAAAGATTTCTCATCTTCCGTCAGCCGATGTAATTCAGTATTTTCTTGCAGACGGAACAAAAATCACAATGCGTCCGAGCGGAACAGAACCTAAAATTAAGTTTTATTTCAGCGCAAAGGATAAAACAGCAGAACTTTCAAAACAGAAAATCGAAGCCTATAAAAAAGCTCTTGTTTCTGTTGTAGATAAAATATAAAAACATAAACCCGCGCACAGCGCGGGTTTATAATTAAGATTCAGATAAACACAAGGTCTTCTAAGTATACCTGAATGCATTGTTTGTAAGACACTTGTAATAATTTTACTTATACTTTTTCTTTTCAATTAATTGCCCGGTTACATATTTATGCAATACCATCTTGATGAATGTCTGATACTTCAATCCTTCGCTTTCAGCTATTGATTTAATTGCAGCCAACTCATGAGAATTTATTCTGATATTCATTTTAGTTTCTTTCGCGATAAAATCACCCGCGCTTTTCTTAATTATCTTTTGAAAAGACTTTGACGGTTTCGGAATAACTTTTATATCCATAACTTTCAATGCATCATTTAAGTCTTTTTCTTCTTTATCAAGATATTTCATTTTATTCATTCTCCTTTCTCAAAAGAGTCATAAATTTTCTACTGGGAAAAATTGTTTTAAGAAATATTACATCTTTATTAATAACATAGGGCACACAATATGTGTAATCATTAAATTCAACGACAAAGATACGCTATCAGGGATATAGATCCTCATTCGGATGCGGAAAATCCAACAATACACCATTATCCGCTATTGACTTGATAATCTGCTCGAAAGAAATATTTCGTTCATTTTTCAGAATTTCATTCTTTTCAGAGCTGAACTCAAATCTCATGTTTAAAGCTATCTATTTGTGCGCACTTTGTCAATATATATTTTCAGCAAACGCTTATATAACAGAAGATTTAAAAATATATCATCGATTGTTTTCTGAATAATTCTTTCCTAAATATTTAGTATAAATATACATGCCTCAATGACTATTCAGGAGCACATGATGCTGAACAATATCTCACCGAAAATAAAACTTGCAGTCGGAGCCGTAATTATCAGCTTCTCTGGCGTATTCGTAAAAGCATCAAACGTCAATCCCGAATCGGCATCGTTTTTCAGATGCGCGTTCGGAGCGGCGGCGTATTTTATATTTCTGATTATCACAAAGAGATTCAAAATCAAATGCGGGAAATGGATGATATTTCCGGCCGCCGCGGGAATAATGTTCGCGGCAGATTTATTCTGCTGGCATCAGTCGATTTATTTTGTCGGACCCGGCCTTTCGACACTGCTTGGAAATTTTCAGGTATTTCTGGTTGCGTTAGCCGGTTTCATTTTATTCTCTGAAAAAATCCGCTATCAGTTCATATTGTCATGCCTTGCCGCATTCGCCGGGCTCTTTCTAATTATAAGAGGAAATATCAACTCGGCTGGTGAATTTTTCATTCCGGGAGTAATACTCGGACTCGCGACAAGCGTCTTTTACGCAGGTTATGTGATACTTTTAAAAAAATCACAACACGGGAACTCGCATGCATCTCTTAATATGTTTATCGTATCGGTTGTAACAGCAATGATTTCACTCGGATATATTTTATCAAAGGGGTCATTGCCGCAGATAGAAACAGCAAGAGGACTCGTCTTCATGCTAGCATACGGACTGATATGCCAGTTCGCGGCATGGTTACTTATCAGTTCATCACTTAAATCAGTCAAAGCATCAACAGCAGGAATACTTCTCATATTACAGCCGGTGTTTTCGTATGTCTGGGATATCCTTTTATTCGGAAAAGAAACCGGCACACTCGAAGCTGTTGGAGCAATAATCTGCGCTATCGCAGTTTATGCGGGAATTAAATATTCATCAAGGGATAGAGCATAAGGCTTCGATATTTCCGAGTGTCGGAGTACAACATAAGGCTTCGCCTTTGAGATCCCACTCCTGGCTCTTGTCGGGCGAATTCCTCGCACCGGCTCTGCCGGATGCTGCGGTCGCCCGAGTGGTGTCGCGTTGGGCGCGACGTTTGAAATATTTTGCTTTCATTC
>JAEWVM010000100.1 GCA_023396615.1 Spirochaetota bacterium
AACGCGTCAAAAGATAAGAACAAACAGCTTCTTGTCGGTGCTTCGATTTCTACTCACACAGAAAGTTATGAGCGTCTTGATTTGCTTGTTAAAGCAGGTGTAAATGTAATCGTAATAGATTCGGCTCAGGGAAATTCTCTTTATCAGGTTGAAATGATAAAGTATATCAAAAGCAAATATCCGGAAATAGATATTATTGCCGGAAATGTTGTTACATCCGAACAGGCTCTTAATCTCATAAAAGCAGGAGCTGACGCTCTTCGTGTTGGAATGGGGCCGGGTTCGATTTGTACAACTCAGGTTACAATGGCATGCGGAAGATCGCAGGGTACAGCTGTTTTTCATGTATCACGTGAGGCTCGTAAACACGGAATTCCTGTTATTGCAGACGGAGGAATATCAAGTACCGGTCATATAGCTAAAGCTCTGGCTCTCGGCGCATCATGCGGAATGATGGGTGGTCTTTTCGCCGGAACTTTGGAAGCACCCGGTGAATACTATTACGAAAACGGAATGCGTTTGAAAAAATACAGAGGAATGGCTTCTCCTGAGGCGATGCAGAGAGGCGGCGCAAAACGTTATTTCGCAGAAGACACAAAGATAAAAGTTGCACAGGGAGTTTCCGGTGCAGTTTTGGATAAAGGTTCGATAATGGATTATCTTCCATATCTGACACAGGGACTTCGTCATTCTTTTCAGGATATCGGTGTCAAAACTATTAAGGATCTTCATGAAAAGCTCTACAGCAATGATCTTCGTTTTGAAGTCAGATCCGTTGCCGCTCAGATAGAAGGAAATGTGCACGATCTTTATTCTTATGCAGAACCAAAGTATAAATAATTAATAGGATTCAGATGGAAATTAACGATACGACTGATAAAATTGAATACGGTACTTTTGAGGCAACCGTTGAAAGAAGTAAAAGAATCGAAGAAGATCTTCTTGTCAATCCAGGAAAATACAGGGTTCTTACAGGTGACCGCCCAACTGGGAGACTTCATATAGGTCATTTGTTCGGTTCTCTTCAGAACAGAGTCAGGATTCATAATCTTGGAGTTTCAACTTATATCGTAATTGCAGATTATCAGGTTCTGACTGACCGTGATACTTTTGAAAATATTTCTGAAAATGTAAAACAGTTAGTCATTGATTATATTGCTTCAGGTCTTAACCCTGAAAAGGGTAATCTTGTAATTTTCCCTCACAGTCATATCCCGGAACTTAATCAGCTGGTTCTGCCTTTTCTTACTCTTGTTACGAATGCCGAGCTTGACAGAAATCCGACCGTTAAAGAAGAGATTCAGGCGGCCGGTTTAAAAAGAATCAATGCCGGCATGTATATGTATCCAGTTCATCAGGCGGCTGATATTCTTTTCTGCAAAGGAAATCTTGTTCCTGTCGGAAAGGATCAGCTTCCGCATCTTGAACTGACTAGAACTATCGCGAGAAGATTTAATGACCGCTTTGCAAAGAAACAATCGGTTTTCCCTGAACCTCAGCCGCTCTTGAGCAAGGCTCCAGTAATTCTCGGACTTGACGGTTCGCAGAAGATGAGCAAGAGCCGAAATAACGCAGTTATGCTCAGCGCGACTGAAGATGAAACAACCGCTCTAATAAAAAAAGCTAAGACTGATTCTGAAAGAGTTATAACTTTTGATCCGGATAAACGTCCGGAAGTCTCGAATCTTCTTCTTTTGATCTCGCTATCTACCGGAGAAAGTCCGGAAGCTATTGCAGAAAAAATCGGAGACGGCGGAAGCGGCAGATTGAAGTCAATGCTTTCGGAAACACTTAATGAATATCTTCGTCCAATCAGGGCAAAACGGGCCGAACTTGAAAAGAATCCGGATTATATTAAGGATGTTCTTCGGAAAGGAATTGCCGACGCCAGAAAGACTGCAGAAGAAACGCTTTCGGAAGTCCGAAAAGTTATGAATATGGAAATATAGAAATAAACCCGCAGATAAACTGCGGGTTTATTATTTTCAGTCATTGCTCTTAAAGAAGAAAACGTCAGCGCTTCCGCCGTCATCATCCTTGTTGTCTTTTCCATCTTGATTTCTGGAAGAATTAATTCTTTTAACTCTTTTTCTCACAGATTCTCTTGCTTTAACATCCCCGGAATCAATTTTAGAAAACATTTCTTTGTTTTCCTGCGTTACTTCCTTCATTTCTGAATCTTTTTTGAGTGCAACTGCCTTGTCTTTGTCTATATCGCTTTTTTTAATTTTCTGTGTTTTAGAAACCTCTGCGCGTTCATTCTCTTCTACTACAACAGGTTTTGATTTCGGTGATGAAACTTCGACTTTGCCGTCAATACAGCTGACGGATGATGATTTTTTATCATGCGATACGAAAAATGTTGTTCCGCGGACAGCGGCTGTGCAGGTCGGCGTATTGATTTGAAAATTATCTTTTTTCATCAGCTTGTTTTTTACAATCCCCATTACTCTGCCTTTTTCAAGCTTGAATATGGTGTTGTCTGAATTCGCGTCTAAATCATGTACAAGAACATCAACCGAAACGATGCTGTCTCCGAAAAGTTTAATGGCGTTCTCTGCTATGTAAATCTCGCAGATTGAATCTTTCCCGACGGTTTTGATTTTCATTCCGGAATCGAGTGGAAGACCCGCTTTGGCAGTTATTTCTGTTCCGTCTTTGCCGATTAAATAAACTTTTCCTACAATGAAATTAACAAGACCGATTTTAAAAGGCTTAGTCTCGTTTTTTGAGCAGGCAGAAAGAGCAAACAAAAGGCAAATCGCCGCTACCCCTTTTTTCATTGAACCCCCAATAATATTTTTGAATTTTATATTTTTTGTTAATCTGAGACTATGTTTTGTCTTTTGTCAAGTCATCCTTTAATAACTCTGCGGATAACTTAATGAGATAAGATTTATGAGTATAACAGTAGAATGAATAAAATTTACTATTTGGTTAGTTATAATGAATGTAAATCAGAGGCTTATTCATATAGTAAAAGATTTGTTGACAAAAACAACATCTGAAGACTTTCATTAAGAAAAGCCGCGATGGTGAAATTGGTATACACGCCAGATTCAGGTTCTGGTGGGGGTTTCCCTGTGAGGGTTCGAGTCCCTCTCGCGGCAAAGTTTTTCCAGGAGCTATTTTGTCTGATATTAGTTTCCGTGACTCTAATTTTCAAATAGCAATGATAGCCTATTCCGCTATAGAATCCAGAATAAGTCCCTCTTCTGTTTCATTCAGTTTTTTCGAGTGTCTTAAAATTCTTTCAATGAAATGCGGAATTGCCGAAGATAAAACTCAAAAATTGTGTGTCAGCGCAGCTTTTCATGATATCGGAATGGTTCTTCTCCCGGATTCAATAGTATGTCATGAAGGCGCATATTCTCCTAAAGACAAAGATGCCGTTTTCGATCATACTCTTAACGGACGGGACATGATTCTTGACGCCGGAGGAGATTTGTCAGGTTTTGCCGCTGAAATTGCTTTGACCCATCATGAAAATTATGACGGAACCGGCTATCCATACGGAATTAAGGGAAATGAGATACCTTTTTATTCAAGGATAGTATCTGTTGCCGATTGTTTTGATGCCATGTGTTCTGACAGATTCTATCGCAAGGCTTTTTCTCCGGAAGATGCGTTTAATCTCATTCTTGCGGAAAGAGGCCGTAAATACGATCCTGAAATTCTTGACAATTTAGGACTTTGTTTTGATAAACTAACTGAGATTTATTTAAACGGCAATTTATGAAAAATTTGCCGAAATTATATGTATAATGAATATCCGTTTATTGTTTTTTTACAGGTTCTGGGTAAAACGGGAATGTTCAGAAGGAATTAAAAATGAGTTTTATAAAACTGAATAAAGCATGGATTCCGAATTCAATTACCATGGGTAATCTTCTGTTCGGATTTCTTTCAATAATATTTGCATCATCCGGTCATTATGAAAGAGCCGGAATGTGTATTCTTTTTGCAGCACTTCTTGACGGATTTGACGGTCAGGTTGCCCGAATGCTTGGAGTATCGAGCAAAATAGGAGCTGAACTTGATTCCCTAGCTGATTGTGTTGCCTTCGGAATTGCGCCGGGGTTTCTGGCATATTCGGCATATTTCCGAAAAATAGCACTCAATATCAATCTGGAACAGCATATTGTTTTAGGTATGTTTATTGCCGCCATTTTTCCTCTTTGTGCAGCTTACCGCCTGGCGCGTTTTAATGTTTCTCACGAATCAAATTCTTTTTCGGGTCTGCCGTCTCCTATTGCAGGTATAATAATTGCTCTTATACCGATATCATTTTCAGATACAGATTATATTCAGAGATTTCTTCCGGTATTTGCCGTATTTTTTGTTCTTGTAGCTCTTCTTATGGTTTCAACCGTAAAATTTTCAAAGCCTCAGGCAAGTGTTCTAAAGAAGATTCACGGTGTTAAACTAATTCTTCTGATTCTCATTGTCATCGGAATGTCAATACTCCTGAAAAAATGGATTCTTTTTATTTTTATCGGGCTGATTGTAATTTATATTTTTTCCGGCCTTTACAGCTTTCTCATACAGTTGATTCAGGATAGAAAGTATTAGACAGATTTATCTTGAGAATTTTTGTTGATGCTGATGCGGTTCCGTCAGCTGTGAGGGAAATGTTATTCCGTGCAGCTGACAGAGTAGGGGTTGGTGTTATACTTGTTGCAAATATCCCTCTAAAAATTCCGGAATCAGTTTATATCTCAGGAGTTGTTGTTTCTTCTTTTCCTGATGCAGCCGATGACTACATTGCTTCAGAGGTTTCGGCTGGAGAACTTGTTATCACTTCTGATGTTCCTCTTGCATCCCGGGTTGTGGAAAAGAATTCATTTGTCATAGATTTCCGGGGAAATTTAATAACAGATAGAAACATTCATGAAAGACTCGCGGTACGCAATTTGATGGATGAATTGAGGCAGGCTGGAGAAAGTACTGACCGACCGTCATCTTTCAGCGAAAGAGATAAAAGAAATTTCGCTAATCAGCTGGATGTTTTTCTTTCTAAACATTGCAGAAAAATATAAGACAGAACGTTTTCTTCCAATTCAGAATAATCATAAAAAGGGATAATAATTCATGCAGGGAAATACGCGAAAATCAATTCATCCGGGAATGAAAGTGGGAATAGTTTTAAAAAAGGACCAAAAAACAGGTGTTATAACCGAAGGATGTGTTAAGCGGATTCTGACTAATTCGCCCGAACACCCTCACGGTATTAAGGTTGAACTTGAGTCGGGTGCTATCGGCAGAGTTAAACAAATACTTTCTTGAGAATCATGTAATCCTTATATAATGCTTGGTTCTGCCGGTTAAATTTCCGATAATTAAGCATGAATCAAATCAGTTTCAGTACAAATGCCGCTAAAAGCGGCAGGATGACATTGTCTGTTATTAGTGAAGACGGACATGAAGTATTTATTCACAGTAGAATTCATCCGGAAAATGATAAATCTGTTTCATTATCTGAAGATTTTTCAGGATGTGTGATTCTTCTCGGTTTGGGTCTCGGATATCATGTAATGAACCTGAATGCTGAAAAAATTAAAGAACTGATTGTTGTTGAAATTTCTGAAGAAATCGCACAAATAGGCAAAGATATTGTTTTAGAAAACATTTCGCAAAAAGCCAAGATTGATTTTGTTTCACCGGAATCAAAAGAATTTTCAGATAAATTTTGGGAACAGCTGATAAGTATTGAGACTTCATCGTCGTTTGCTATTCTTGAACATCCTGCCTCAGTTAGAGCTTTCCCTTCATATTATACAAAAGCAAGAGAAACATTGAGTTCTTATATCTCAAAAAAAGCCTCTGATACTCTCACCATAAAAAAGTTCGGCATTTTATATTTTAAAAACATTTTAAAAAACATGGATTCCTTTGTTTCTTCGTCTTCAATTGAGTGCTTCAAAGATAAATTTAATGAATATGAAGCAGTTATTGTTTCTTCCGGCCCATCCATTGACTTATATGCAGAGAAAATTAAAAATATTGAAAGTAAAGTTTTTATTATTGCCGTTGATTCTGCTCTTCCTGTTTTGGCAGAAAATAAAATAGAGCCTGATTTTGTTATTTCAATAGATCCGCAAGCGTATACATGGGAGCACCTTAATGTAATAAAATCTTCAACTATATTGATACAGTCGCTGACCGCGCATAATTCAGTAAAAACAGATCGCCAGTATTTCTATCTTAATTCGCATCCAATGTGTCAGATAATTGATCATCTTTTCGATGCGGAAAACATTGATTCAAAATGCGGAAATGTCGCCGGAGATGCTATTAATTTTGCTAAATACTGCGGATTTAAAAAGACGTATATTGCAGGTATCGATTCATCGTTTCCTTTTCATGAGATTTATTCAAGATCAAGTTCTTATCAGAAAAGATACTTGTTCAGATCAACACGGCTGAATACGTTAGAGAAACAGAACTCGGATTATATTTTTAAAAATTCTTCAAATTACAAGGTCGGGGGAGTAAATACCCGGAAGTCGTTCATAAATTATAAGAATGCTATCGAAAAAATTCTGAGTGACAAGTTTGTTCATATAAGCAAGTATTCTCTGCCTCTGAAAAACTGTGTGTTGTCTGATGAAATAGAAATTACATCTTATGAATCTGATAAAAGAAAAATGTTGAACAACATAGTCAAATCGGGTAATATCCTGAATATTTCTAAGAAGAAATTAAATGATTTTGTAATGCAGAAGGAAGTGCGGGAAGAATTATTTGAGCAGTCCTTATCCGGCTGCAGTGAAGCACATACGAAAAAATTATTGGAGCTTATGAAATGCGTGTTGGTGTAACGGGGAATTATTCTTCAGGAAAAAGTACTGTTTGCTCGTTTTTTGAAGAGCTTGGAGGGGCGATAATCGATACTGATATTATTGCCAGGAAGGTTCTTGAAAAAGGAAGTAATGGACTAAAAAAAATTACAGAGTCATTCGGGGAAGAATTTATTCGTCCGGACGGCGAACTTGACAGAAGGAAGCTTGCTTACCATGTCTTTAAATCCGAAGAGCTCACGAAGAAACTGAATTTAATCGTTCATCCGCTTATTACTGATATTGTAATAAAAGAAAGTATCGGAAATGACAGAATATATTTTATTAATGCACCTCTGCTTTTTGAGGCAAAATTGAATCCTCTCATGGAGAAAAATATAATAGTTGTTGCCGAAGAGAACCTAATGATCGAAAGGGGCATGGCTAGAGATAAGCTGTCGGAGGAAGAAATACGGGATCGTCTTTCCCGCCAATTTTCTGTTAAGGAAAAAATCAAATTTTCCGATTATGTAATATATAATTCTGGAGATTTAACAGAAACAAGACGGCAGGTGGAAGATATATGGAAAATTTTAATGAGTCTTTTCAGCAGCAAAAACCTATAAGAAAAGAAGTTAAGGAAAAGAGCATTTATTCCCTTAATCTTGACGGGACAAGAATCGCTATTTTATGCTTTATAATTGTAGCGATAGTTGCGGTTACATTCCTTATCGGAATGAAAATATCTGATGATGAATCAGTTCAGCTTCCTGAAGCTGTGACTACGCCAACAGACAACGGATTTATATCGGGAGACCCTTTGAGCACCATTCCTGATGAAGTTCCTTCTTCGGGAGCACAGACAGATTTGAGTTCAAAAGAAACTGGTGTTCAGTCTGTTAAAGATCCCTTATTTGCCGAAAATCAGAATGTGAAAACTGATTTGGATGAGAAGGAAGAAAAGACAATTCTTTCTGCAAAGAATAATGAAAGTCCGGTTCGCAGCTCAAAACCGAAAATCTCGTCAAAACCCAAGAAAAACAATAAATATGCTTCATCTAAAAAGCATGAATCAGCGGTAAAAAATACAAATGTTAAACCTGCATTTGCTTCAGTCAGCAGAAAGAATCATGAAGAGCGCATCTCGGTTTCAAAAGGAAAATTCGCGGTTCAGGTAGCCTCTTTTGATACTTTGTCAAAAGCCAAATCGGAAGTTGCATATCTGAAATCTATTCATTTTGATGCTTATATTGATAAGACAAGTGTTGACGGACAGATGTTTTTTAGAGTCAAAATTGGACGTCTTGCGACTAAATCAGAAGCTTCTGATCTTCTTGATAAAGTTCAGGAAGAAAGCAGATATTCTGAATCGTTTATAGTTAAAGAAATATAAATATATCAACAGCTGGATACGAAGGCAGACTGAACAGGTCTGCCTTTTTTTATTATATAATCAGTCTTTTTTCGGCGTAATGTAAAATATTTGACAGGTGAAAAATCTGAATAACACTTATGTAATATCAATTTATCGCCGGAGTGTAAGATGGTTCTAATTTCCCATAAGATCAAAATGTTTATATCGGTAACAGTTTTCCTTATACCGCTATTCCTTCATCAGGAGGCGGAATCTTCAACCGCGGGACCTCTTTTTATTCAGGTACATTTTACTTCAGTTGTTTCAAATATAACTTCCGTACAGGCCGAGCAGATTTTAGATGGCAAAATATCCAATTTCAGAGAACTTGGCGGAGAAAATATTCCGATAAAAATATACGCTGAGAAAAAGATATCCTCATATCTGCGAAAAGAATATCCTCGTCTTAAATATGCTGAATCGGATTATTTTAGAGCGGCGGAGTATTCCAGTAAAAGTTTTATCGGAATATGTTCTGTAGAAGCCTTGAGTCCATGCGCCAAAACGCTGTATATAGACGGTATTTTGCCATGGGGGAAAATTGATTCAGATTATGTGCTGAGTTCATCATCAGGATATCCCCTAAGACGCGACTATGCGCCGTCCTGGAACGATTCTGAACATGTCAGCGTAATTCAGACCGGTGTTACGGCCATGACGAGAGCGTTTATCCCTGCTGTTGATAAGGGAGATGATGTCTGTGAACCGGTAAAAGAAACATGGCGCATAACTTCTTCGGCTGATATTTCCATGACTTCCAATGAAGTCTCATTTGATGAAAACTGCTCATATCCGTTTCCAAACCGAATGAAGTTCTGCTCTCCTTACCGCTACTTTGATATATTAAAAAAATCGGGATTCAATATGATTGAACTCACCGGAAATCATAATAACGATTACGGACGTGAAGATAACACAAAGACAATTGAGCTCTATAAAAAGAACGGAATGAATTACTTCGGCGGCGGGCTTAATGAAAAAGAAGCTTCTGAGATAAAGTATATTGCAATTCGCGGCCGCAAATTCGCATTTGTCGGATTCAATCAGTGGG
>JAEWVM010000145.1 GCA_023396615.1 Spirochaetota bacterium
ATTACACCTCTGACATTAATACCTGCATTGCGGTAAACGAGTATATCGTACTTGATATTCTGACCAATTTTTTTTATTGAATCATCTTCGAGAATTGCCTTAATAAGCGAGAGTGCTTCATCGAAAGAGAACTCGCATTTCTTTTCTGAAAATAAATCAGCCTGATCAGCGGGGATATACCACCCCTGCTTTTCTTCAATCGAAAATGAAACTCCGACTATTGAGGCTTCCATCGGTTTGACGGAAGTCGTTTCTGTGTCGATTGAAACGAGACCCTTCCCTCTTATTGAAGTAATCATCTCATCAAGCTTCGCGCGTGTGGTTACAGTAATATAATTTTTTATTTCCGCCTTGAAGATCTTCTCTTCTTTCACAGTAGAAAATTCATTTATCAGCGAATTCATTTCAAGCTCACGGAAATATTCGAGAGCCTTTGCGTTGTCAATGCCCGTAAATAAAAAATCTTCAAGTGAATGATTTAATTCAACATCACAATTAATGGTAACGAGCTCTTTACTCAGATACGCCGAATCCTTTCCGTTTTCAATCTGCTCCTTGAGCTTTCCCTTAAGCTTTTCAGAATTAGCAAATACTCCGTCAAGTGAACCGTAATCAGAAATAAGTTTAAGCGCGGTTTTCTCACCGATCCCTTTTATCCCCGGGACATTATCCGCAGTGTCACCGGTGAGAGCCATATAATCTATAACCTGTTCGGGATAAATCGAAAGCTTGGAAAAAACTTTTTCACGGTCATAGATATCATATTCAGAAATTCCCTTTGTATTCGCATAAATGGAAACATTGGCATTTACAAGCTGGTAGGCATCTTTATCGCCGGTCACCAAAACGACTTCAGTCGAATCCTTTCCGTACTTTTTCGCGACAGAACCGAGAACATCATCGGCTTCAAAACCTTCGGATATCAGCGTCGGAATTCCGAGGCGTCCAACGAGATTTTTGATTTCTTCTATCTGCTGACGCAGATCATCAGGCATTTTCTTTCTGTTTGCCTTGTATTCATCATAAAGCTTGAAACGGAATGATTTCTCTTTGGGATCAAACGCAACAGCGAGATAATCGGGTTTCTGTTCGGCAACAAGCTTCAACAGCATTTTCGCAAATCCGTAAACAGCCGAAGTATTCTGACCCTTCGAATTAATCAGGGGATTTTTTATAAAAGCGTAATAAGCGCGGTAGCAGAGCGCGTGACCGTCGATAATGTAAAATTTCTTCATAAATCCAGAGAGAATAAAAATCGATTTATTGCAATAATAAAAAGACTCAGACTAAGCAAATAACCGCACAATACAATAACATCGTTTATATTATAATTACCTTTTGCTTTATTTAGAATATGCTTTTTTACTCCATTCTCCCCAATCAGTTGAAATAAACATGCCGGAATAAGTTAACTGCAAATCATTATAATTTTTACTGATTCTATTTCCCATTTTATCAATAAGATAACACTCATCATTCATTCTAACAATTGCGGCTCCATTTCTAAAATAACCGGCAGCGGAATAAATAGGATTTATTATTATCTTACCGGTCATATCAATAAAGCCTTTTTTATCATCTATACTTATAACCGCCATTCCTTCAGAAAACGAAGAAATTGATTCGCATTCGCAACCGGCAATTCTGCTGCCGTCTTTATTTAACAACTGCCATTCATTTCCGCTCTTTACAATAATGATAGCGCTATTATCATTATTTTCCCAATCGGTATATTTTTCTAATGTTATAGGCTTTCCAGAAATATCATATAAATACCAAAATCCGTTTTTCATTGCCATCACTATATCATGTGAATAAAACAACGCCTCATCAAAGATTGGATCAAGAATTACTCTTCCATTAAAATCAGTAAGTCCTATTTTATCATTTTTCCATATCTTATAACCATTACGCATAATATATATACCATCATACAGCGGTTTTATTATAAATCTATCCGAGTCATCTACAACACCACTTTTATTATTTATTTTTATCTCGACAGCTCCATTCTCATAGACATATACTGACTGATACTTAGGAACCGGGATAAATCTTCCATCATTTCTTCTAAGATGAATTCTTCCGTTCATTTTCACTTCTGCAATATCTCCATTCAGGAATACTTTAACATCATCAAAAAGAAAATCTGACAAATATTCTCCATCATAATTAATTTGCGCCCATTTACCATTTTTTTTAACCCAAGCTCTACGGTTATAAAAATTATGGTAATCCTCAAAAATACACGGAATAATTATTCGTCCATGCTGATTAACCAATCCATATAAATTATTTTTCTTTATCCAAATCAAACCGCCGTATTCAATATCAACAAATTCATATTGAGGTTTAATTCTTTCATTACCTGATGAATCTACAACACCCCAATTGTATTTATCATCAGCAACTGCCATCAACCCATCTGTGTCATTAATCGTAGTCGAGGATGATCCCATTAAATAGCTAAGATAGTAATACTTCGGTTCAACAATCATTTGTCCATTTCTGTCGACAAAACCCCATAAATTGTTTGTACGAACAGCTATGAATTCGTATCCCTTTGCAATTTCATCAAACTGCGGAGAGAATAATTCATTCCCCTGCTGGTCAATCAAACCGAAAAGATCATGATAACGCGGTTTAAAAATCATGGACAATACAGAAAAAATAAATGAACAAACTAAAAATAAAACACATAAACGAATTATTTTCAAGAATGAAGATACTATTTTTCTATGATACAAGTTTCTTTTAAAAATACCAATTTTCACATTTCTTAATCCATTTATTTGTAAAATCATATTCTAGATAATTTTCAGGCAAACCAATAGATGAATTAAACTCTTGAATATAATCACAAACATTATAGTCATACAAATATATATCAATCAATAATTAGATTCTGTTCTTTGAGTTTTAAAATATCCTTGAAAATTATCCCTAATAATCAGAATCCTGATACTAATACATTTACCGGAGCCTGCATCAATGAAAACAGCATTAATAGCAATAATTCTTTCTCTTTCTATTTCATGCGCTGAAAAAACCGCAACTCATATTAAAACCGAACCTATACCGGCAAAAATGATTCAGGCGGAATCTATTGCAGACAAAGAAGATGAGATACTGATTTTCACAGGAAAATATATCGGCGGATACATGGGCTTTGAAGGAAGCGGCTACTATTTCAGATTCAGAAACGCACAGAAAAAAATAATGACTTTCCGGTCGGATATAAATCCGGAATATGCCTTTTTTATGCCAGGCAAAGACACACTGCTTCCTGTTCAGAACAAAAAACTCTTTGGAAAAATATTCATCATCTATTACACAGAAGGCACGGAAATAGATCCAAGAGGCAAAACAGTTAAAATAAACAATTACATACGTGCTGAAATACAGGAATGAAGGTTCACATAGAATGAAGCATGGAAGCATATTGTATTTAATCAAATATTGACTTTTTTGATAAAGTCATATTTAATTATCGCAATGAAAGACTTTAATATTCACCAGGGAGAAATTATTGAATAACTTAATAATACATCTGACTGAAAATCTGAAAACTGAACACAAAATCATAGCTGCTGCCGCCGGCATCATTCTTTCAGCAGGAATATACTTCGTTTCATTAATAATTTTCTCAAATATTAGCCGCCGCGTAGAAAATAAGCCAAAACCGCGCAAAAGCAGATCAAATAAGCCGCGGATATTTTCATCCGAAATTATCCGCGATTCCCTTTTACTTCTGATAAAATACGCGAAAGTATTTTCAGCCGTCATTATTCTTTTTCTATTTATTTCATTATTTTCAAATCTGTTTCCGGATACAGCATCTTCAGGTCTTTATCAGAATGCCGTAAGTTTTATTTTTCTGATTCTCACATCAGCAGTTGCTTTTTCTCTCAATAAAATAATTAAAATAATCTCGGATGCCGTTTACAATTCCATCCCGGCGTTGAAGGGCAGAATAATAAAATCAGTCCATATCAAAAATATGACACTGTTTTCAGAAGAAAAAATAGCGACAGCAGCTCAAAAAACTGTCCGGTTTATAAGACTTATTCTGACTCTCTTGATTCTATATTTTTTTATACCGATAGCTTTCAGCTTCTTTGAATTTACAAGAACATGGGCTGACACACTATTCGGCTATATTCTTACGCCGCTTAAATCGGCAGGATCCGCGGCAATTGGATTTATTCCGAATCTGTTTTTTATCGCGGCAATGATATTCATAAGCAGATATGTAATAAAACTCGCTGGTATTTTTTTCAACGAAATCGAAAAAGGCAATCTCAGCTTCAGCAATTTTCAGAAAGACTGGGCGAATCCCACATTCAAGATTGCAAGAACATTAGTCATAATGTTCACGCTTATAATAATCTTTCCTTATCTTCCGGGATCTCAGTCGGATGCCTTTAAAGGAGTCTCCATTTTCGCGGGAATTCTTCTATCCCTCGGATCAACATCCATTGTTTCGAATGTAGTTTCAGGTGTAATTCTAACATATACTTCTGCTTTCAAAATCGGCGACCGCGTTAAAATCGGCGAGACAACCGGCGACATTCTCGAAAAAACACTTCTGGTAACCAGAATCCGCACAATCAAAAACATCATTATTACTATTCCGAATTCAATCGTAATGAACAGCCATATTGAAAATTACACAACCTCCGCTTCTTCTGGTGAAGGCCTGATACTGAACACATCCGTAACATTAGGCTACGATATTCCATGGCGGAAGATACATGAAGTAATGATTGAAGCGGCACTTTCCGTAAAAGAAGTAATGAAAGAACCCAAGCCTTTCATACTGCAGACCGCGCTAAATGATTTTTATGTTAATTATGAATTAAACTGCTATACCGACAAACCGGAGAAAACGGCATTAATTTATTCTTCACTTCATCAGGCAGTTCAGGATAAATGCGCGGAAAACGGCATCGAAATAATGTCGCCTCACTACTCTGCACTGCGAAACGGCGGCAAGAGCACGATTCCTAAGATCAGAAAGACAAGGACAAATAAATAAAACAAAGAGGACATCATGAAATCAAAATCATTATCGATCATTCTCGTTACAGCTATTGCGTCATCTTTTGCATGCGGATTCGACGTTAAAAACATCAAAACAAAGTCACCTTCTTCGAAACCTAATAACACAGTCAGTGCGAAAAAAGTTATTATCAATGCCGGCTCAAACCGCATAACGATGATTCAACCGGCAGGTGAAAACTTAAAGTATCCGGTTTATATTCCATATTCGGAAAAAGAAAACGGAAAGTATACAGATAAAAACATCGAAGTTCTACACCAGCCGTTTTTAATAGCTGAAACCGAAATGACAAACGAAACCGCCCTGGTCATTCTGCAATGGGCATTGAAAAACGGCAGGCTGAGCACTGATTTCAAAAAACATAACGGCGTTAATGCAGATTGGATCAAGTACGGCGGAAACCATATTATCGATTTAAGAATAAACGAAATCAAATATTCAGTTTCCGACAAATCTTTTTTGATCAATTCAGGATACGCCAAATATCCTTTTGTTCAGATTAACTGGAGCGGCGCTGTAATGATGTGCAACTGGCTGACTGAAATGGTTTACGGGAACACCTCTGAACTCGTCTATAGCGGGATAAGTGAAAAATGGAATCCTGACAGCACAAAATCAAATATTAAGAAAAAAGGATTCCGTCTTCCTGCACATGCAGAATATGTTTTTGCCGCGCGATGTCTCGGCAACAAAAAACCCACCGGAGGAAGCCTCGCAAAAGATTATGTTGCAACTGAATTAAACGGCGGAATGAATGTATTAACACAGGGACTATACTGGACTCCGGGAAGATACGCAAGCGGCGCAAAAGAGCCTTATACCAATGAGTCTGAAACACTTCGCGTTGCCGTGCCGAGGTCTGAAACTCCGAAACCTGTGGCGACAAAAGCAAAAAACACTTTCGGATTATACGATATCAGCGGAAATGTTGACGAATGGATGGATGACTTCAGACACATCTACGGAGCAAATTTCCGCACAACAGGCGGAGGCAGTGATCTTGAACGGCTTCAAAGCGCAGAGAAAGATCTTCAGTCAAGCGCAGCAAGCGGATTAAAACTCGGAATGAGACTTGCGAAAACGCCTTGATGTAATTAGATATAACGCACAATAGAACAATACAATTGAGGCCAAATGAAACTTCATCATATTGCTTTCTGGACAGAAAACATCGAACGTTCTTTAGAATTCTACAAAAAACACTTCAAGGCTTCAGTTCTTTTCCGTCACACTTCCGGAGATTTTTCATGCGTCTTCATCGAAATATCTTCAGGAACAAAAATAGAAATCATGACTAGAACAGATCTTTCGAGTGCGGATTTAAAAGAAAGAACAGGTTATTCTCATTTTTCACTCGAAGTCGATTCTAAAGAAGAAGTTGACAGACTCACAGATTATTTTATCAGTCAGAACGTCGAAATGAAAAAAATTAAAGAGCAGTACGACGACGGTTTTTATGAAAGCGCCGTTTGCGATCCGGACGGAAATATTATCGAGCTTGCTTATGTTGACAGAGCTGCAAATCCGAAAGTATAAATTTTTACGACAAACACCAGATCAGATAAATCACGGGGCAATTGATGATTTTCGAAGAAGAAAGACCATGGGGAAAGTGGGAAGAATACATCAACGAAAGTAATTACCGGGTCAAGAGAATCATAGTTCATTCCGGCATGAGACTCTCGCTTCAAAAACATATGCTTCGAAGCGAAAACTGGGTCATCGTTCAGGGAAAAGGTTTATTCTCGCTGAACGGTGAATCAAAAGAAATAACTGCCGGAGATGTAGTTTACATTCCAGTTGAAGGAATACACCAGGTTGAAAATACCGGAGAAGAAGATTTTATATTTATAGAAACTCAATTAGGCGAATGCATCGAAACTGATATCGTAAGAATCAAAGACGATTGGGGAAGAGTTTAATTAATACAAGACTTCCGGAACAGGTTTAGAATCAATGAACAAATCGGGATTCTTTTGCAGTAACCCGGACACACAATCTATCATTTCACGTGTCTTGCATATTATTGTCCGGGCATCGCCGATTTTTATTTCGTGAGCTATTTTATGTTTAAAAAGCAGATTTTCAATCTTGTCATAATTCTGCGATATATCACCATATTTCTGTAGATGAGTCCTCATCGGCCGTTCAATAATTTCACCGGAATACTTCTTTATCTTTAACGGAAGAAAATCTTCTGACAATCTATCCGGAATATTATTCCATTCTTCCGCGCCATGAATGATAGTGTTTGATTTCAAACTGCATCCCAAGAAAACGATTCTTGAATTATTATCATAGAGTTTCCCGTAACATCCTTTTCTCGGACAGGGAGTCGAAGATTCTTCTTCGCCCGCAGTAAAATCTTCTGCGTTTTTTCCGATAGCAGATACGGAATGTGTCGGATGAAGAGATCTGATAACACCAGCTCGTTTCAGGAAAACAGAAGAAATAATTCCAACGCACGGCTTTTCAACCATCGGATCAAATAAGATATTATCTTTATTTATCGTTGCCCATGTATGAGCCGGAAAAGTCAGGAGTCCTTCAGCAAAATATTCAATAAAAGCATCAAGAAGCGTATCTACTCCATTATCTGTTTCACCAACAGCCTTCATAGAAGAATGAACATGAACAGTGTCAGTAGGTTTTAAACCGCTTCGTTTAATACATTCGATCAAATCGGTTTTGCTGTAAATCATATACACCCTACGCGTTTGAACACATCAAGAAAACCAGATTACATCAACCCCGCATTTTTTTGCCTTCATAGAGTATTCATCCATAAGTTTTCCAAAAAAAACTGAAGCCTTAGCATCGGCATTTTTATCAAGTATGGAAAAAACCTCAGGAGCATAAATGTTTATTTCCGCATCAGCTCCGTTTTTGACAAACATCGAGGCGACTTCTATAGCGCGTGAACAATCAAAAGATCCGCCCCATGCAACAAGAAGTCTGAAATGAGTATAATCCCTTATTCTTCTGCCGATAGTTTCAGGAATGCAGAATTCGTCTTCTTCATGAACTGTCGGCTGAACCGAAGCTATATCTTTTCCAAAGCGAAGAGCCTTAGAAGAATCTGTAGACAAATCATAATTTTGCCGGCATGCCATATCAAACAATACCGCGTCGGTATGAATCCCTTTGGCAAAATTCTCGGCAATCATCTTTCCGAAAACTGAAAGCATCTCTTCAGGAACTCCGGCAGATAGAACTCTTCTTCCGAATCCTATAGCCGTCAAAGCGCGAAGA
>JAEWVM010000195.1 GCA_023396615.1 Spirochaetota bacterium
CTGTTGTCTCGAGTCACCGTCTTATGATGCGTGCAGGGCTTGTCCGTAAGGAATCCGCCGGGATGTATGTGTACCTGCCGCTCGGCTACAAAGCTCTCAGAAAGATAATAAATATTGTCCGTGAAGAAATGGATAATTCCGGTGCGCTTGAATTTCTGATGCCGGAACTTACAAATGCAGATCTGTGGAAAGAGTCGGGCAGATGGAACACCATGGGGCCTGAAATGTTCAGGATAAAAGACAGAAACAATCTTGAATACGCGCTTGGCCCGACACATGAGGAAGCCTTTACCAACGCCGTGCGTTCGACTGTAACTTCGTACAAGGAACTTCCCATTAATGCCTATCAGATAAATACTAAATTCCGTGATGAAATCCGCCCTAGGTTCGGAGTGATTAGAAGCAAAGAATTTATTATGAAAGATGCATATTCTTTCGATGTAGATGAAGAAGGATTGGATAAATCATATCAGACCATGCGTTCAGTTTACAGAAAAATATTCGACAGATGCGGTCTTGCAACAATTCCGGTTCAGGCTGATACCGGAAACATGGGCGGAAGCGCTTCTGAAGAGTTTATGGTCGCGAGTGAAGTCGGAGAAGAGACTCTTTTAATCTGCGAATCGTGTTCATACAGGGCGAATCAGGAAAAAGCCGTTTTTAAGCGTGAAGACAAACAGGGTTCTGCTTCAGGTGAACTTGAAAAGGTTCATACTCCTGATGTTAAAACAATTGATGACCTGGTTAAATATTTTTCAGCGGAATCAGCTAAATTTCTTAAATCGATTCTTTATACCGCTGACGGCGAAACTGTAATGGCCGTTGTTACCGGTGACCGTGAAATAAATGAGATAAAACTAAAAAATCATCTAGGCTGTGTTGAACTTGAACTGGCTTCCGATGATAAAATATTTGAGGCCACAAATTCGCCGGTTGGCTTTGCGGGTCCACTTGGAATCAAAAATATCCGTATAGTTTTTGATTTATCGGTTAAGAATACTTTTGACGCGATAACCGGAGCTAATGAAAAAGACTGCCATTACAAGGGAGTGAATCCGGGGCGTGATTTTGAAATAAAGGAAGAAGCAGATCTTGTCACCGCTGTTGAAGGAGATGCATGTCCTGAATGCGGCAAGAAGTTGTCTGCGACCAAGGGTATTGAAGTAGGTCATATTTTCAAGCTGGGATATAAATATACCAAAGCCATGAATTTCACCTTTCTTGATAAAAACGGACGTCCTGCGAATCCGATTATGGGATGTTATGGAGTAGGTGTAACGAGAACTCTTGCCGCAGTTATAGAACAGAATCATGATGAAAAGGGATTGATGTGGCCGAAGGAAATAGCTCCGTTTGACGTTCATATCGTCGGAATATGCAAGACAGAGGAAGACGAAAAGAAAATAGCTGACATTTATGATGAAATAAAAAAAGCCGGATTCGATGCTCTTTATGACGACAGAAAGAATTCTCCTGGAATTAAGTTTGCTGATGCGGATTTGATCGGTCTTCCGCTTAGAATTACTGTCGGAAAAAGTTTTTTTGATACTGGAGACATAGAAGCGCTTGACAGAAAGACGAAGGAAATTAAAAGGTTACAACGTAAGGAATTAGTTCCTTATCTTAAGGAATTTTTCGGCAGATAGTTTTCAATAAAATATTGACACAATCACGCTGATTCTATTAAGTGGCATTATTACGGGGTGTGGCGCAGTCCGGTAGCGCATCTGCCTTGGGAGCAGAGGGCCGGAGGTTCAAATCCTCTCGCCCCGAAATATGCGCCAGTAGCTCAGTGGATAGAGCAACTGCCTTCTAAGCCGTAGGTCAGAGGTTCGAATCCTCTCTGGCGCGAATTATTCCGAAAGACACCTTTGCTGGTGTCTTTTTTGCTTTCCGCGTTTCAAACCCTTTTCCGGAGGAAATATGATAGACCCTAAAGTTTTAAGAGAAAATCCAGACGAAATTAAAAGAGTACTTAAAATCCGGAAAATGGAATCGGCAGTTGATATGACTGCATTATCCGAGCTTGATTCCAAAATGCTTTCTCTCGGAAAAGAATGCGATGTTCTCCGTGAATCTAGAAACAAACTTTCAAAAGAAGTCGGAAACATAAAAAGGGAAGGCGGCGATGCAGCCGCAGTCATGAGTCAGGTTAATGAAGTTAATTCGAAAATAGAAAAAAACGAAGCGGAAATAGCCGCGCTTAATGACAGATACAATGAAATGATTCTTTCAGTTCCCAATATACTTCATTCATCCGTTCCGGTTGGAAACGATGAAAAGGACAATGTTATTGTCAGAGTTCATGGGGAGAAACCTGCGTTTGATTTTGCACCTAAAGCGCATTATGATCTGGGAACAGATCTGGATATACTTGATTTTGAACGCGGTGTAAAACTTTCAGGTGCCCGCTTTTACGTTTATAAGAATCTTGCCGCAAAACTCGAACGCGCTATTCTTTCATTCATGCTCGATCTGCATACGAGCAAACACGGTTATACCGAAATATTCGCACCTTTTTTGGTCAATGATGAATCAATGATAGGAACTGGTCAGTATCCGAAATTTAAAGATGAATATTACAGAATGGAACGTGACGGACTTTCACTTATTCCGACTGCCGAAGTAACTCTGACCAACCTTTACAGGGACGAAATTCTTGAAGGCGAAAAACTTCCGGTTTATGTAACAGGTCAGTCTTCATGTTTCCGACGCGAAGCCGGTTCTGCCGGACGCGATACAAGAGGTCTCATCCGCGTTCATCAGTTTCAGAAGGTTGAACTCGTTAAATTCGTTGAACCGGAAACTTCTTTTGATGAGCTTGAAAAGCTGGTTGCCAATGCTGAAGAGGTTTTAAAACAGCTCGGGCTTCATTACCGTGTAATGCTTCTTTGCAGTGCAGATACTTCCGCGTCTTCTTCCAAGACATATGATATAGAAGTTTGGATGCCGGGACTCGACAGATATGTTGAAATTTCATCATGTTCTAACTTTCTTGATTATCAGGCGAGAAGAGCAAAGATCCGTTATAAAAAAAGCGGCGGAAAGGCTCAGCTTGTTCATACACTTAACGGTTCGGGTCTTGCGGCCGGAAGAACTCTTGCTGCAGTGATGGAAAATTATCAGACTAAAGACGGGAATATTGAAATACCTGAAGTTCTCAAGCCGTATATGAGATAACTATACGGCCTGCATTTCGTCTGTTATAAATGTGAAGTAGCGGTTCATTCCGGTTATGGAAAAAAGATTTGTTATGTCTTTGTTGATATTCATGAGATAAAGAGCGGTGTTTTTTGTTTTTAATCCCTGTAGGATTCTAACGAGAGAACCGAGAGATGAGCTGTTAAGATACGGAACTCCCTTGAAATTCATTATTACTTTCGAATATCTGGCGGAAATATTGCTGAATACGAAATTTTCCAGATCCTGGGTTTCGTCAAAGGTAATGTCGCCGTCAATATCAAATATCTGACAGTTTTCCATAGTTCTAACTGATATTTTCATAGCTGCACCGCCGAAAAGAATTGCTGTGATGATTCTTTCAGACCTATAAAAAAATATCAAGTCAAATTAAAGTTATTATCTTTTCTCTTTTCGCGCATTCGATGCAGAGGCGGTATCCTTCAGAAGTTTTATCGCCTGCAGAAGCCGGAATGAAGTGATGATTTAATGAATTTATTTCTTTTCCGCATTTAGAGCATTTCATGATTTACCCTCTCAAAAATATTATCGGCTGAGCCGTTATCTGCTTATTTCATTGATGAGTTTGCCAAGTGATTGATCTTCGCTTGTGATGGTCTTCTGATTTGCCTCATAACTTCTCTGAACTTCAATCATATCAACCATTTCACGAACGATATTTACATTAGATTTTTCAAGAAAACCCTGGTATGTTTTAAAATTTTCAGCCTGAAATGCCGGACCGGAAAGATCTGTTTCGGCATAGAGTGAATCGCCTTCTTTTTTGATGAAACGCGGGTATTCAAAGTTTACAATTTTCAGCCGGTCGAGAACTACCTGATCCTGCCATGTGTTTTCAGTCATGTCAACCGGGCGGCGTGCGTCTCCGGCGAGCTCATTATTGACTACTATTTCTCCGTTTTCCTTGACCATGAAATTATTTTTCTGAACATTTATGATTCCGTTTTCTCCGATCACGGGATATCCCTCGTGAGTCATGAGAACTCCGTCCTGATTTATCGTAAATGAACCGTTTCTTGTATATCTTTCACCTTTCTCTGTCAGAACAGTGAAAAATCCCTTTCCTTCAAGGGCGAGATCGAAAGAATTTTCGGTTCTTTGCATTGCTCCCTGCTCAAACTGAGTGAAAACCTCATTTACTTCAAGACCGGTTCCGAGTTTTCCGACAAGAGGCATTGAATCGTAAGAGCCTGCCGGTACAACACCGAGTCCGTCGTCATTTATTCTTCTGATAAGCATGTCGGGGAATGCCTTGAAAATCGGCGTATCGCGCTTAAAACCGGTCTGGTCGATATTTGCAAGATTATTGGATACCACATCCATTTTAGCCTGCTGAGCTATCATTCCGCTTGCGCCGGTATAAAGTGCTGTGTTCATATCAGAGAGATCCCCCTTTTTCTCTCTCAATATCGGCACCTATGCCCGATAACTTGCGACATAATTTTTCGTAACCTCTGTCAGAATGGTAAATTCTTCTGATTTCTGTTGAACCTTTTGCCGCAAGCCCCGCAACAATTAACGCCGCTCCTGCGCGTAAATCGCTCATCATGACAGGCGCGCCTGAAAGTTCTTTAACTCCCTGGATAATCGCCGATCTGCCTTCAATTGTTACTTTTGCTCCCATTCGGCGGAGTTCCGGAACATGAGTGAAGCGGTTTTCGAATATTGTTTCAACCATTACGCTGATGCCCGGAAGAGTTGTCATTAATGCCATCATCGGAGCCTGCAGATCTGTCGGAAAACCTGGATGCGGCATGGTTTGAACCAGAGCGCCTTTAAGTTCGGCATTTGATGAAATTCTGACCCAGTCGTTTCCGCTTTCAATTGTGAAACCTGTATCTTCGAGTGTTTTTATAAGAGCGGAAAAGTGTTCAGGTATTACTTTTGTGATACGTACATTTCCGCGCGTGATTGCTCCTGCAAGAAGATATGTTCCTGCTTCGATTCTATCCGGCATTACACTGTATTCTACAGGTTTTAAAGATTTTACGCCTTTAATGATTATGCGCTCTGTTCCTAATCCCTGGATGTCAGCCCCCATTTTAATAAGAAATTCTCCGAGATCAACTACATCCGGTTCCATTGCAGAGTTCTCGAGTATGGTTTCTCCTTCAGCAAGAACAGCGCCCATTATAAGATTAATAGTCGCTCCGACGGAGACTTTCGGCATGGTGAATTTAGCTCCTTTGAGCTTTTTGGTCCGGGCTTTTATGTAACCGTGTTCGATGTCTATCGTCGCACCTAATGCCTCAAATCCGCTCAGGTGAATGTCGACAGGTCTTTCTCCGATAGCGCAGCCGCCCGGCAGGGAAACATCTGCTTCGTTGCATACTGCAAGAAGAGGTCCCATCACATAAACCGAAGCACGCATGGTTTTTACAAGATCATACGGTACGAGCACGTTTTTTACGTCTTTTACTGATATTTTGAGAATATTTTTATCAGCATCAAAATCGGTTTTCGCGCCTAGATATTCAATTACTTTGATTGTTGTTCTGATATCATTGAGATCGGGTACATTTTTTAAAACTGTTTCGCCTTCTGCGAGTAAACTTGCCACAATAATCGGAAGAGCCGCGTTTTTTGCACCGGAAATTTCAACATCACCGCTTAGTGTTTTACCGCCATTAATTCTATATATGTCCATTTTATCCTCTTTCAGTTATTTTGAATTATATCTTTTCGTTTTTTTGCCGTAAATTGTCAAGAAAATGCTGATATCGGTGATATTGAGGCTAAAAATTCTTGTGGAAAAAACTAATAGTGCATTTATTGGAGAGGTATGCTTTCAGAAAATATTATTTTAGTATTATTAATGCAAATTGAACTGATTTGTTTATGCAGGAGGAATTTTTCATGGATATGGGGATAGACTGCCGTAAACAAATGGAAAAATATCTGCCGCCGATACTATTGATAAGCGGTGACGGTTCCATCCTTGATTTGACGTCAAACGTTTCTGAATATTTTCCTTCAGCAGATAAAGGTCATAATTTGTATGACCTTATCGATATTGACCGGAAGTTTTCGTTCAAAAAGGAAGAAAGACTTTTATGTACTTCTCAATCCGGCAAAAAGATTGAGATAAGTTTTGATGATTGTTCGTCGAATTTAACCGCAGTAATTAAACCCATTGTTAATACAGCTGTTTCCGATATTTTATCACGAGAAGCTCTACTCGATGCTGCCGAGTATATGCCGGTCGGTATATATGAGTTTGATATGAACGGAGTATTTGTCTATGTTAACAAGTATCTATGTGATCTTTTCGGGTATGAAAAAAGCGAAGTATTAGGTAAAATAAATGTTGTGGATGTCGTCGTTCCCGAGATGCAGGATAATGTCGTGTCCGGCATCGCACAGCTGATACATACGGGAGAAAGCAGAGTCGGAGAATTTATGTGTCATAAGAGAAACGGCGAACTTTTTCCGGCAGAAATTCATTCTGCATTGAATATTAAAAACGGCAAACCCGTCGGCATCATGGGTATTTTTCTCGATGCTACAAGCAAGAAGCGCGCGGAGGAGGAACTTCTTAAGACAAACAGGATTCAGTCTCTTGGTGTAATTGCCGGCGGTATCGCTCATGACTTTAATAATATTCTTACCGTGATTATCGGAAATATAAGTCTGGCTAAATTTGACATGCCGAAAGATTCGGATTCGTACAAGCTTCTCGAAGAGGCTGAATCTGCAAGTGTCAGAGCAAAAACTCTCACAAATCAGCTATCGGCTTTTACCAAAGAAAGCGAACCGGTTAGAGAAAATTCGAATTTAGAGGAAATTGTCAGACAATCTTCTGTATTCGTCCTCAGCGGATCAAAAAGTTCATGCATCTTTGATTTTCCCAAAGATTTATGGGGAGCAGAAATAGACTGCGGGCAGTTCAGCAGGGTAATTCAGAATCTGGTTTTGAACGCTTCACAGGCAATGCCGCGCGGCGGAACGATTACGATTAAGGCTGAGAATATAAGGGTAACAGTTGATGATCATATTCCGGTAAAATTCGGCAAATATATTCTATTGTCAATAACGGATGAAGGTCAGGGCATTCCTCCTGAAATTATTTCAAAAATATTTGATCCGTATTTTACTACAAAAGAGACGGGTTCGGGTCTCGGGCTTTCAGTTTCATTTTCAGTTTTAAAAAATCACGGCGGTCATATAACGGCAGAATCGGAAGAAGGAAAAGGGTGTGTTATAAAAATTTACGTTCCTGCATCTTCCACGAAACAGTTCAGCTGCCGGGATGTTGATGCCGGGGATCAGATGCCTGAGCATCTGAATATAATGATAATTGATGATGATGAAGCGATCGGAAAAGTTACAATTGAATTGCTGAGAATACTGGGGCATGCCGTATATTATTTTCCGAATTCTGATGAGGCAATTGAATTTTATAAGGAATATGTAAATAAAGGCGAAGTAATGGATGTTGCGGTAATTGATTTAACTTTGCCGGGAAAACTTTCGTCTGAGGAAATACTGAAAGAACTAAAATCAATCGCATTTTTACGGGGAATTATTTCGAGCGGATACGTGAACAGTCAGGTAATTACAGATTTCCGTTCATTCGGATTCAGTTCATCCATCAAAAAGCCGTTTACAATCGACGAATTAAAGCGTTGTCTTTCGGAAGCCTTTGAAATATAGACTGATTTTCAATCGCATGAAATATTTCTTGACACTTGCCTGTTTGCGGAAGATTCCTCAAGAGGCTTATTTTTAACAGCGTGGATGAGATGACTGAAAACGAACAACTTGCGGTATATCATAAACCGGTTCTTTACCGCGAAATAATAGATTATATAAAAGAAGTGTACACGGAAGGAGATATCATTGTTGATTCTACCTGCGGTGAGGGCGGGCATTCTGCGCTTTTTTTGAGTGAATTTCAGGGCAAAGTGGTTTCGTTTGAACGTGATGCTGAAATTCTATCAAGGGCAAAAAGCAGGCTTTCTGAATTCGAAGACAGAGTCGATTTTATTAACAATAATTTTTCAGTTACTGAAGAACTGTCTCCGTACAAAGGTAAAATTGCCGCAATACTGTATGATTTTGGAATTTCTTCATATCATTTCGATGCTTCCGGGCGCGGTTTTTCAATTAAAGACAAGAATCTCGACATGAGGCTTGATCCGTCATGTAAAAGAAGCGCCTGCGATATAGTAAATTACGCCGCCGAATCCGAGCTTGCCGACATATTTTTTTATTACGGTGAAGAAAGGCATTCCAGAAGAGCAGCAAGATATATAGCTGAAGCCAGAAAAAAATCAAGAATTGAAACTGCCGAAGAACTCTCATCGATTGTGATGAGAGCTTTAAAGCCCAAAGGATATAGTCAGATTCATCCTGCCACCAGAATTTTTCAGGCGCTTAGAATAGCTGTTAATTCCGAACTGGACCATATTGAAAAAGCACTTAACAGCTCATGGGAATATCTCCGTCCGGGCGGTATAATACTTGCCATGTCTTTTCATTCGCTTGAAGACCGCATAGCGAAAAACATATTCAGAAAATTGAGTTCTGACGGACTTGTTGAAATTGTAACCAAGAAACCGGTAATACCTCAGGATGACGAAATAAAAAGCAATCCCCGTTCGAGAAGCGCAAAGATCAGGGTTTGCAAAAAAATATGAAAAGCGAAAGCAGATTAATTCTCCGGTATATTTTCATTTGTATCTGCGCTTTTCTTTTTCTTTTATTTTATCTGTGGCAGAGCATTGAATCTACAAGAATACGTCTTGAATGCAGAAATCTGATAAAAGTTCAGAAAACACTTGTTGATGAAAATGATGTTTATAAATACGAAATTGAAAAAATAAAAAATTCCGGTATGTCGGGCGACTATGCTGCAGAAAGAGGCTATCGAAAGGCTCTCCCTTCAGAAGTCGGAGTAATTGTTTTAAGCGGGAAGTAATATGACTGTTGAAGATTTGCTGAAAAGATTTGAAGGAAAGTTGTTTTTTGTGTCCGGTAAGACGGATAATATTATTGATTCTGTAGAATATGATTCGAGAAAAGTATCGCATAAATCACTTTTTGTCGCGGTCAAAGGTCTAGTTTCCGACGGACACGATTACGTCCGATCACTTGATGAAAATGATGTTGCCTGCGTAATAGTTTCATCCGAAAGGGTTTCAGAATTTTCGGAATTGAAATGCTGTGTTATTTCATCAGATGATACCCGTGCCGCACTTTCATTTGTTTCCGCATATTTTTTCGGTGAGGTGTCATTATCGATTCCAGTGATTGGAATAACCGGCACAAACGGTAAAACATCAACGACATATATGCTTGAAGCACTGTTTTCTAATGCGGGATTTAATCCGGGAGTAATAGGCACTGTTACATACCGCTGGAACCGAAATGAAATCCCGGCACCTAATACGACGCCTGAGTCGCGTGATCTTCATAAGCTTTTTCATGACATGAAAAAAGACGGTGTTGACTGCGTTATCATGGAAGTATCTTCACATGGACTTGCTCTCGGCCGGGTAAACGACATAGCTTTTCAGGGAGCTGTATTTACGAATTTGACCAGAGACCATCTCGATTATCACAAAACTTTCGAAGAATACTTCGAAGCGAAAAAAATCCTGTTCCGTCTTCTCGAAAAATCACCGAGAGAGAACAAGTTCGCTTGCATTAATCATGATGATGAATACGGAATGAAAATACTTGAATCGCGCAATGATTATTCCTATCCTTTTTATTCATTCGGTTTGTCCGGTGATGCCGACTTTTTTCCTGTTGAGAATTCTTTGGTTACTTCAATTTCCACTGTTAAGTATTCAGTGAAACACAATAATTCTGTTTATCATGTTGATCTGCCTATGGGCGGAAAATTTTCATTTTATAATTCTCTTGCCGCTTTCAGTGCCGCAAGCGCTTTCGGAATGGACGGCGCAACCGCAGCAGAGGGTTTTGCATTAATTAAAAATGTTCCGGGCAGATTTGAAAGAGTAGATGCCGATTGCGCTTTTTCGGTAATAGTTGATTATGCGCACACGAATGATGCGATGGAAAAACTGCTTTCATCAGCAAAAGAATTAAATCCTTCAAAGCTTATTACCGTGTTTGGATGCGGAGGAGACCGTGACAAAACTAAAAGACCGCTCATGGGTGAAGTTGCCGGAAAGTACTCGGACACGGCCATTGTAACAAGCGACAATCCGAGAACTGAAAATCCTGAGGCAATTATTTCTGATATTCTCGCCGGTATGGAAGATTATAAAGATAAGACGGTTGTTGAAATAGACCGCGAAAAAGCAATAAAATACGCAATTTCTATCGCTGAAAAAGATTCCGTTGTAGTGATCGCCGGAAAAGGTCATGAAGATTACCAGATAATCGGTACAGAGAAGCATCATTTCGATGATAGGGAAATTGCCAGAAAATATATGGAGTTATCCGCATCACTTTCGGAGGCAGTCAATTGAAGGAAAAAGTTGCGTTTACTGCAAGTGAAATTGTTTCTGCCGTCGGGGGCAAATTAATAAAGGGAAATGCGGAAATGTCCGTTTCGTCGGTGACAACGGATTCCCGTATGTCTGACATGGGTGATCTTTTTATTCCTTTGAAAGGTGAAAAATTCGACGGTCATGATTTTATCGGCAGTATTCTTTCTGAAAACAGAATGAAAGGTTTTCTTTATTCTTCTTCAAATTCAATTCCGGAAATTCCGGATGATTGTTTTGCTGTTGAAGTGAAAGATACTCTGCATGCGCTGGGACGCCTGTCTTCGTTTCATAGAAAGCGCGTACAGTCTGAGGTGATAGGAATTACCGGGACTAACGGGAAAACAACAACCAAAGAGCTGATTGCCCAGATATTTTCTTTGAAATATAAGACCTTAAAAAGTGAAAAAAACTATAATAATGAAGTCGGGGTTCCTTTTACGCTTTTCAGGCTTTCAAAGGACGACAAATATGCCGTGATAGAAATGGGTATGAATCATTCGGGTGAAATTTCCCGTCTTTCTTCGTATGCACAACCTGATTCGGCTATGATTACGAATGCAGGAGAGGGCCATCTGGAGTTTCTCGGAACAGTTGAGAATGTGGCAAAGGCTAAGTCTGAAATAATGGAGCCCATGAAAAAAGGTTCTTTTATTTTTCTGAATAAGGATTCCGAAGCTTTCAACGTAATGGAAAGCAGAGCTCAAATATCCGGTCTGAAGGTAATTTCTTTCGGACTCAAAAACGCTGATATAAGCCCCGAAAATTTCAAGCTTTCAGCCGACAGGATAGATTACACTCTAATGGGGGAAAAATATTCGGCACCATTGTACGGAATACATAATTTATATAATCTTCTTGCCAGTTCAGCCCTTTCTCTCTATTACGGAATCAAATCCGAGCAAATCAATGAGGCTTTTGCTTCATTTGAAAATGTCGGCAAGCGCAGTGAAATATCAGATAGTACTTATACTGTTATAAATGACACGTATAATTCCAATCCGCTTTCATTGCGTTCGGCGCTTAATTCAATCGGTATGATTTACAAGGACAGGCGGAAAATAGCTGTAATATCAGACATGAAGGAACTCGGAGATAAATCGGAATTTTATCACCGTGCCGCTTGCCATGATGCTGTTTCGAGCGGGTTTGAGTATCTTCTTACATACGGAGAATATTCGGAGTATATGAATAAAGAAGCCGTTGTTTCAGGCGGAATAAAGGCAGAGCATTTTGATTCAAAAGAAGATCTGGTTGAATCGCTTTTCAAACTGCTTAAAAAGAACGACGTTGTTCTTGTTAAGGGGTCAAGATCAATGAAAATGGAGGAGGTCGCGGAAAAGATTATCCGCGTATAATTATGTTTTATCATTTAGTTCTTCCACTGCAGGAATATGTTTCCTCATTTAGAATTTTTCAATACATAACATTCCGCTCGGCACTTGCCGCGCTGACAGCACTTTTATTTACTCTTATTTTCGGAAAATTTATAATACGGTTTTTAGCGAATCTCAAATTCAGGGAAGAGATAAGAACGCTGGGGCCTGAGTCGCACCAGAAAAAAGCCGGTACTCCCACTATGGGAGGCATAATGATTCTTCTTTCAGTGTTTACAGCTGCAGTTTTCTGGGGAAATTTTAAAAATCATTATTTCGTAACAGCTCTGCTTGGTCTTCTGTCGCTTGGTATTCTCGGTTTCGCTGATGACTATATTAAATCGGTTCTCAAGAAAAAGGAAGGTCTTCCTGCCAGAATTAAATTTATGTTTCAGGTTCTAATTGCGTTCATTGTCGCACTTGTTATATATCTTTATCCTTCAAGTCCTTCACAGGTCACTTCAGTTTATGTTCCTTTTATGAACGGTCAGCTGTTTGATTTTGCTAATGTCAGTATCTTCGGGATGAATATGAATCTGACATGGCTTTGGTTTGTTTTTGTTGTTCTTGTTATAAACGGAAGTTCAAATGCTGTAAATCTGACTGATGGTCTTGACGGGCTGGCAACAGGATCTGTTATAATCGTTGGTTCTGTGTTCGGCGTGATAGCGTATCTTACCGGTCATGCAGTAAATGCGGCATATCTTCGAATTCCGTATATTCCTGCAAGTGCTGAACTGACTGTTCTTCTTGCAGCCCTTCTCGGTGCAGGGCTCGGTTTTCTATGGTTTAATGCCAATCCTGCGCAGATTTTCATGGGAGATACAGGTTCCCTTGCTCTTGGAGGAATAATTGGTATAGTTGCGGTTATGATAAAGAAAGAATTATTTCTTTTTATAGTAGGGGGAGTATTCGTTGCAGAAGCTCTTTCTGTTATCATTCAGGTGGGTTCGTTTAAACTCAGAAAGAAACGTGTTTTTAAAATGGCACCTCTGCATCATCATTTTGAGCTTTCAGGCGTGCCTGAACAGAAAATCGTTACACGCATGTGGATTGCCGGGATTATACTTGCAATAATCGGACTTTCAACATTAAAAATACTCTGAGGAAACAGTGTTAAAGGAAATTCAAAGCAAAGATTCTAAAATTCTTGTAGTCGGTCTGGGATACCGGACAGGGCTTTCTACCGCGAATTATTTAATTTCCAAAGGGTATTCCGTTGATGTTTCCGATTCAAAAAGTGCCGATGAATTGACTTCGGTTTCTTCACAGCTGAAATCCGGGGTAAGGCTTTTTGCAGGGAAACAGGATGTGAGTCTTCTTGAAAACGGATATGATCTGATTGTATTAAGTCCGGGAGTGCCTGCATACATTCCTCTTATAAAAGCGGCTTATGAAAAAAACATAAAGGTGATTGCCGAAGTTGAACTCGCATATCATTTTACTAAAGGAAGCTGGGTTGCTATTACAGGAACTGACGGCAAATCTACGACTACGGCTTTTACCAATCATCTGATGAAATCACTCGGATTGAATTCGCGTGAAGGCGGAAATATAGGCATTCCTCTCATTTCTCTTGCCGATGATTCGTCTGATGACAGTGTAACCGTTGCAGAGTTATCATCGTATCAGCTCGAAACCGTTGATTCTTTTAAAGCAGATGCGGCTTTGATTACCAATCTGACACCGGATCATCTTGACCGGTATCCTTCAGTTGAAGCCTATTTTGATTCGAAAATGAATATCGTAAAAAATCAGACAAGTTCGGATTTTTTTGTCTATAATGCGGATGATGATAATATTCTGAAACGGCTTAATCTGGTTAAGTCTAGGAAATATTCTTTTTCTCTCAAAGATAAAACGGCATCTGCATATTATGACGGAACTCATATTTTGTTAAATGTTAACGGCCGGTATGAAAAAGTTGTTCAGGCTGACAGGCTTTCTGTTTTGGGTGTTCATAATATCCAGAACTGCATGTCTGCAATACTTTTGACGAAAGCGGTTTTTGAAAAAATGAACATGTCTCTGCCGCAAAATCATCTTGAGAGATTCTGTGCATCATTTCAAGGTCTTCATCATAGAATGGAAAAACTCGGCATTTGCAATGGAAGACTTTTTATTAATGACTCAAAAGCTACAACAGTTGGTGCCGTTGAAATGGCCGTAAAAAGCGTGAATAAGAATTCAGTATTCATAATGGGAGGCCGCGGTAAGGGAGACAATTACGCAAGGCTTGCCGAGATTATGAAAGATAAGGTCAAGGGAGTCGTATTGATCGGAGAAACGGCAGACGAATTTTATGGTATATTTGACGGTTTCAACAGGGCTAAAGCAGTATCTCTTTCTGATGCTGCAGACAAAGCGCTACAGATGACTTCAGACCGGGATAATATAATTCTTTCTCCCGCATGTGCTTCTTTTGACATGTTTCAGAGTTACGAACACCGCGGAGATGAATTTAGAAAAATTTTCGAAAAACTTTCGAGCGGGCATGAGTAATGGAATTCAAGTCTTTAATAGACACAAGACGTTCACATGCTCCGGATATAATTCTTCTTCTGACGCTTTTTGTTATCGCATTCTTCGGCGTATCCATGGTTTTTTC
>JAEWVM010000203.1 GCA_023396615.1 Spirochaetota bacterium
CTATAAGCAGTCAGAAGATATGGAGAAACTGTAATGCCCTAAGCCTTCATTGAGGCGGGACGCCCTTAGTTTCTCCAATATCAAGATACTGAAAACTACTTTGCGTAGCCAGTATACTATATAAGGAAGCCCATAAGCGTTGGACCGTGAGATCCCACTCCTGGCTTTTGTCTCGCGTATTCCTCGCACCGGCTCTGCCGGATGCTGCGGACGCTCGAGTGGTGTCCGCTATCAGCGGACGTTTAAGTTCTTTTTCTATTCACTCAGCTTTTTCTTTTATTTCAGTTAACCGATCAAGTAAGTTGAGTTTCTTATACGTATTATTTTGTTTTGTACAAATTTCCCTTCCTGCCCCTCTCTCCTTTATTAAAGGAGAGAGGCCGGGAGAGAGGATTTAAAATTATTCGTCTATAAATATTGATTCTGCTTCTATAAGTTTTTCATACTCTTCAAGGCGCGCACCTTTTAAACAAAGATCAATAATCTTTTTGCCGAGCGGAAGAAGATCCGGACTGTCTTTGTAAAGTGAAAGCTCTTTCGCGAAGAAATCAGTAAGTTGTTTTGCTCCGTCATCATACGCTTCAAGACCGATTTCCGGCTGGTTTTCAACTTTTAGCAGAGATTTTTTAATCTCCTGATTTTCGATCATCAGCCTGTTCAAAGAATAACCGAGAAGCGGACATCTTGATTCACTGAGTTCTTCTCTCATGAATTTTACTCCGCCGCGGCGTGCAAGATATTCTCTCATAATCCACTGCGGATTAAAACTGACTTTCCATGAACCGACGTGTTGATTAGGGCATAGTACATAGCTGACCTTTGTGCAGGAAACTATCTGCTCAAGAAGAAGATTCGCCTGCTTAACGCGTTTGCCGGTTGCAAACGGCCAGTATGAACCGACTCCTTCAGAGCTCATGCCTTCAGAATCCATGATGCTTGGATTAGCGAATCCCCTAGGAGAAACAAGTCTCCAGAGCCACGCAAGAGCCGGCGGAAGAATGTGAAACAAGCCCATGATTCCATAGCTCGGATTTTCTTTTGTGTTAGGCGGATTGCGCACACCGAAACTTCTAACGTGAACCGATACCGGCTTGTTTATTACATTAGGTACATTTCTTCTTGGAACGATGAATCTCGGATTTGGGCATGGTTTGCCTGGAGCATCCTCTGTATGTTCCCAGAGAAGTGCCGTGCTGTTTGGAGACGCATCAATATTAAGAAAAAGAAGTGGCTCCTGCGGATGAATCGAAAGTGATTCAATATCAGGGTCAGTACCGTAATTTTTGATATGATCGACGCGGATAAACCAGCCCGCTTCACCGTCATAAACACCGAGCTGTCCTTCAGTTTTCTGAAGCGAAGGATGACAAACCGCCATATCATCCGCAACTGGTCTGAGATCACAACCGCGCGGAAGCGTCAGAAACATAGAGTCACCCGATACAACGTTCTTTCCGAGAAGAATACGTCCGTCATGTCCCCTGTGAATATGCTCGTGCATTTCGCTCTTTCCGCCGCCGCTCGCACCTTCATGCATGAAGTTGATTTTGTTGCCGTAAGGAGTCACAACCTGAACCACTGAAGCGTGGGCGGTAATCCACCCTTCTTTTTCGCCGAAATCAATCAGCGCTGAATAAACACCTTTCTTCGCGCTTGGTCCCGGATAGAGATTGTAGCTGTAAATTTCATGCAGATTTTCGGATCTTTCGTGAATGACAATCTGCTTGCCTTCGAAATAGAGATGTCTGAAAGGAGGAGCTGTAAAAAGAATACATTTAGGGGCAGTTCCGTCAGGCACTGAAGAAGTTTCAACTATCCCCTGAAGTATTCCAAGCCCCAGGCAGAAAAAACCCGCGTTAGCAGGGGCTATCGCGATACCGTAAATATCGATATCAATCTGACCCGCTTTGAAAAGAAATACAGCGAGTTCCTGTTCTTTCATCCAATCAAAAGTTTCTTTTTTGAGCCCGTCAAAACTCTTACCGAATTTTTTCTCATAAGTCATTTTATCGGTTTCATGATTATCACCGATAAGCATGCTGTTCGGATCGCGTCTTCTCATGTAAGGCTCGATATAGTTTACAGCAATTCCGTTTTTGACGCGGCTGACAACGGCTTCGGCCACTTCGCCTTTGCCTGCAATATTATATGACACAGTCTGTGTGCCGTTTTTTTCATCTTTAAGTGAAAGTTTGCTTAGATCATTAAGATTATCCGCAATAATTACTTTTTTGCATCCCTTCAGAAGATCAGCCGCATGCGCGGGGAGTTTGATTTTCTGAAGAAGCTCATTGAGTTCCATTTTTTTTCTCCTGAATAATAGATTAACTGACATGCAGTTTGTGACCATACGTAATTATAGCGTCTTTCTGGCAATCCAAATTATTTCAGGACGGAGAAGATATTGAAAATTTTTTATTTATGAAACAAATCAATCATTTCATGAGATTTCTATCGCATTTTAATTATCAATTTACATTTATTTATCTACTAAATATTTTAATAATTATTGTTTCCGAGTGTCGGAGTACAACATAAGGCTTCGCCTTATGAATTCTTTTTCTGCATGGTCTCATGCAAAAGATCAAAGGGGCGAAAGTCTCAGTCGCCGACTCTCGCCCCTTTGCAACCCCCTCACGCTCTTTGTCGCGCAGAACTCGCCGAACCGCTTTCAGCGGATTCGGCTCAGACAGAACCCTGCGCTCCGATCAGAGATAAATTTGCCCGGCAAATTCTGTTTTTGTTTCTCCCATTCGTCTCTTTCTGAAGTGCTTAGCGCACTTTTACGTGTAATTATTTCTTCCTCAAGATATCTCAACTTGCAATCAACTCAACTCTATTCATTTATTTCAAAAGTATACTTTACCTAGAAATAAATGAACAACAGATTTACAATATTTTATCACTTAATAATTCTGAATATTTTCAGAAAACAATCTTTACCTTTAATTGTTAACCAGCTGATAATTCTATTCGATTTCATCAAGTATTCACTTTGCTCTTGATCCCATTGTTTAGCGCCAACATACTCGGAATTGCCGATATAACGGCCGATCCAAATGAATACGGAGATGTTGAAAATTATTATAAGCACTGATATTAGTTTTGCGGATTTTTTAAATGATATCTTTTTCAAAATGAAAACTGCTGTTATCAGCAATAATGAAACTGATACGGAATAAAACAGAGTCCAGAAAATTTTATAATCATACCATCCGATCTTTGACCATCCGCCGATTCTTGAAAATGATTCACCTGATGTATGCGGATAAAACAGAGGAATGCCTTTCCACACGCCCGGAGGCTGAGGCAGATCGGCGATTAAATGAGATAAACCCGATGAAAATATCAGTGAAAATATGAACAAAACAAATAAATGAAGATTTGATATTTCTCTTTTATGAAACAAATGTTTTAAAAATACTAAAACAACTGAGAGAAATGATATTACAGCCGACAATGCAAACACAAATAAAACTGAATGAGTTATTCCCCTATGCCCGGTATAAACATCAGTTGATAAATAATTTCCGAAAAAAGAATCAGCATCCGGAATAATAGCGAATATTCCGAACATGAAAATTATAAATAAATACGGCAGATATTTTTTCTTAAAAAAAGTCTGAATGGCATAAAAAATATTTCCGATCGAAAAACCGATAATCAAATGCTCAGGCGGCGTCATTTTTTCTCCAAAATTGTTTTCTTATCATCTCCGCTTCGCGGATGGAAGTAGAGATGTGGCGGGAGAATACCATCATTTTAAATGCATTCGAAACAAACTACGCTCCAAACCAAGGATATGTCCGTACTCTTCTCATGTTTCGGTGTAATTTTTTCTCACCTTTTAATTTATACAGTTTACCATTTTCCTTTATTTCAATACTATATTCCAGTATTATATCTTTATATTTGACATAATCATAATCATAATTCATATAAATATCCCAGCCAAATCGAATTTGTTTTTTTTTCATAAAATCACGAAAAGAATCATATGCATTATTTTGATCTCCATTTCCGACTGATAGATTATTTAATTTTAAAATATTACCTTCATTATTTTTTATTTTTATATCGATGTTAAGCAATTCGATTTCATTTTCACTCCTGATTGAGCAACTTGAACTAAGGTAATACCTGGGGTTTTTTTCTTCATAATAACTTTTATTGCAAAAAATATATTCAAACTCAACTCTTGTATTTTCACTTAATTGGATAATGTTTTCTTTCTTTTCATCGCTATCTTTATACTCAATGACATCATGGTAAGCACATGCTTCAAAAATAATAATCACAGAAAAAATAATAATAATTCTTTTCATTAAAAAAGTCCCATCATTCTATTATACTCATTCTTTACACATTACGCGCGAGTTATGTCAGAATAATAATATCATT
>JAEWVM010000235.1 GCA_023396615.1 Spirochaetota bacterium
TTTAATTGTTCATATGGCATCATAAGGTTTCTCCACGAAATTTTGTTTGGTCACTAAATCTCTTGGGATGTATGCCTTATGATGTCTTTCCTTTTTTGCCTGTTGCACTTCAACATTGAATTCAGGAGGGTCATTGGTTTATAATACTTTATATACAGTCGATCTGACAAATGCAATAGCTGATGCGGCCGGAAATACGCTGCTTCAGGACGGTATGGATACCTGGACTTTTCAGACCGAGCTTGCTCCCGGAGCAAATCCGCCATTGACCCTTTCAAACGGTTTTGTCGGAAATGTAACGGATTCTTCAGCGGATTTAAGTTGGCAGACCAGTTACGCAGTTGATAATTCTCTTGTAACTTATGGAATATCTGCAACTTATCCGGCAGTAGCTTCGACTCCGTATGGTGCTGCAGGTAATTCCTCACAGATATTTTCTGTCCCGCTAGGTGCTCTCACAGCCGGAACAGTTTATTATTACCGTATAGAACTTCCCGGTGCGACACCCAGCTATCTTGAAGGAAATTTTTATTCGAAAAATACGGTTATTCCCGGGACTCAAATCTCCGCCGGAGCAAACAACTCTTTGTCTGCTCTTCAGCTTAAATCGCTAAGCGGAGCTGAAGATGGTTCATCCGCGGTAATGTATTACAGTGCACCTGATGTTAATGTATCATATTTTAGTTCGGCCGGAGTGCATTCTTTGTATGGTTCGATTGATAATACTTCCATGGCTTCTGCCGGAATTTTTCCAGACTATTCCGGAGGATTTTTCTTAAGCGGAATTAACGGTGGAAATGTATTCGTAAAAAGAATTTATAATAACGCGGGAGCCGCAGGATTTTATTATTTATATGACGCTTCAACCGGGCTTACTGTTGCGGCCGGGAATTCTTCATCAGTTGCAATAGCTTACGGTGCTCAGGGTGATCCTAATGTATATCCGGGTTTTTTGTTAAATAATAATGTTGCGTCGGGAACCGCGACGATGAGCATACCTGCAAATTCATTTTTTGATTTTGATTCTGATTTTACGGCGGGTGCTTTTTCCTCTGTCGGCGACGGCGATGTAGTGATAGAGCTCGGCGGGGGATATGACGGAACGACTGTCAATAAAACCGGATCTAATTACCGTCATGCAATGGGTCAACAAGTTTTAGTTTCTGTCAATCCGGGTAATTCGTATCAATTCGCTGATATTGCGACGACTGATTCATTTATAGTAAGAGATCACACGATAAATAATTATGATAATAGCCCTGTGGCACTGTCACCGTATATTAGCGGAACAACGGTATATTCGCCTCATGGATGGACATCGCCTGCATGGCTTGGGTTTAATGATGTCGTATTTAATGGAACTAATTACGGACTTGTTACTGCGGTACCTTCCCCAATAAATCTATTCGGTGCTGCATTACTAAGCGGGAATACTCATGTTGTAATCAATACTCCTGCATGTGATTATTTTCCAAATCAGTTGGTTCCGCAAGGCGGTTCACTCGGATTGTTTTCAGGGTATACAGGAAATCTTGTCATTAACACATCAGATTCATCTGCCGCAAGAGTTTCATCGGTTACATCATATGTTGATGACGATGGCGTTTTACCTAATGATTATGAAACAGACGCCTTAACTTTTCCTTCCGGAACTTATGATCCTGCTGTTTCCAAAACATTTTCTATTTATAATAGATACTGTGCTGAAGACGTAGCAGAAGTTTATCAGACTGAACCTTTTCAATCCGTAGGAGCGGATATCTCAATTACAAACGGCAATACTGCGACTTTTTATAATGAGATTGCCGGGGCGACGGGGACAGCGGATACTCCGCCTGTTAATCCATTGTATGATGACGGATATGATTTTTCAGCAGTTAATAACAATGATATTATTTTAAATGCATCCAACTACGGAGCGGCAGCAGCGGTTCCGAATTTTTCAATGATAAACAATATTATATTCCGCACCTCCGGTGCACTCGGAATGAATACTACTGCTGCTTCAATTGCTGATGCTGATAGTTTCAGGATAATCCGTTTTACTGATCCGGCTCAGCGCAATTATATGATTGAATCCGGCGTTTCAACCTCGGCTGTGTCAGGGAAACTCGTAGCTTCAGGAGCGGATTTTATAAATGCCCGTCCGGTTGTAAATGCCGCAGTAAGGATTACTCCGGGAGATATAGTTTACAATGTGACACAGAACAGATATGCGGCCGTGACAACTGTCGATTCAGCAACGCAATTGACTTTGTCGCGGGATATTTTCTCAGCTGGTGATATTTTTATAGTTTTCTATTCTGTTATGAATACACTTCATGAACCTATAATCGATTGCGGAACTGCAACAGGTGCCGGAGTTGATGCTAATGCGGATTTTATAACGGCAGGTGTACAGCCTGGAGATATTTTAATAAATATTTCAACATCAACTGATTCATTGATTACAGCATTTACCGCGACTTCACTTAGTTTGGATACAGGTTCTCTTTCTGTCGGAGATGTATATGTAATAATACCGAGCCGATTTGCAGTTGTTTATGCAAACGGCGGAAATATTCTCGCAAAGCATTACCGCATGTCGGATGCATCTTCGTACAATGCGGCACCTTATTCAATCTATAACGGGCCGGATATAATGCTGAGGCCGAAAACCGCGAAAGGTGCAGGCGGAAATTATTATGTTTCATATTATGACTCGTCTAATGGTAATTCATATGCTAAAGTTATAAGCGGGGCAGGGGTAATTGTAACAGGCGGAGTTTCAGCTAGTCAGGGAATTCTAATAGGTGCCGGTGAAATTACTAAAACTGATTCTTTATCTGATGGAACAAGTTACTACGTTTTGCGTAAAAATGCGGCCGGTACAAATTATTCTTTCGCAAGATTTAATTCGTCTCTTTTTCAGCAATTCACTAATTCATACACTGCATCTGATGCATCATTTTCAATAGATTCTGCAGGCAATTCATACGTTGCTTATTGCGATTATTCTGCCGCAGCAAAAATAGTAACAGTTTTAAAATATGATAATTCCGGTGCAGTTCTATTTTCCAAGACATTCGAACTTTATGATACTGTTACGCCGGTCTATCCTCAAGTATTTATCAGCAAAGTCATGAATATATCAATTGTTCATGACGGGAACGGCGGAGCGTTTGTTTCATGGATGGATGACAGATATTTCAGCATTGAAGGGTATCATCTTGTTGCTGCTCATCTTGATTCATCGGGGATTCCTGATGATTCGTCATTAGCGTATTCAACAGGAGTTTCTAATCCGGCTTATATCGGTAAAATTATGGGCATCCCTATGACTTATCTGCCTTCGGCTCTGGGTTCATCTCTGCTGTACTACAATGACGGCGGAGCGCCGTATGGATCGGTCTTTTTGTGGTATGATTACAGAAATAATTTAAAGGAAGTTTTTTATAAGACTTTGGTTCATTGATGAAGACTGTGTTAAGTTTAGTATTTTTATTATTTCAGCAGGAAGATCCCGGATTTTATGTGTCAGTTGAGGAAATAGCTTCTCCGCTTCATTATTCTCTATATAAAATTGAAATCTTCAGAGATTCTTCCGGGCAGTTTATCAATCTGATAAATTATAAGGGAAGGACTTTTAAAAAGAGTATTGATCCGGAATTATATCTTAATGTTGCATCAAAATTGACGCGTCTCGGAATAAAACAGCTTGTTACCGATTATTCGACGCAATCTTCATCCGGATATTATATAGTAGAATTTGAATCAGGAAATCACCAAAGCCGGGTATTGATTGAAAATAACCGATTCAAAGCCGTAACTTCTGTAGATTCCCTTGCAATAATCCGTTTAATACGAAATACAGCTGATTTGACTTTGTATGATATGAGAAGCCGTTAAAATTATTATCATTTTTAATAAATGAAGTAAAATATCGATTGACATTTCATTTTTGCAGGGATTCAAAGGTATGATATCGTCTTCCGGATTAATTACGGATAAGATTTCCTTCCGCTGCTGATTTAGCGCGGATGGTACCAATACTATGGGGGATAAAATGTTTAAAAAAATTATGGCTTTTTCCGCTCTTTTCCTCTTCTTTGCAGGTGCGTCCATCGCGCAGGAAGATGTTGAAGAGGTTACTACAGACAGTCCGAACGAAGCAGTAGGAACAGATGCTCCGGCAGACAGAGCAGTTACAGCAGAAACAAAAGCAGAAGGGGATACCGCTGCAGAAGTTAAAGCTGCACCTGAACAGACAGCTAAGACTTATTTTGACGGCGTTACAACTTATGCAAACAGCAAAGTTAAATTTCAGCTTTTTACTTCTGATAATTTCTATGCTGACAAAATTTTCTACAAAACCAATGACGGACAGGATACTGAGTACACTGCTCCTTTTTCTCTTGATGCCGAAGGAAAATATTCTGTAAAATATTACGGGGTTGATAAAGTCGGAAACAAAGAAGATGAAAAGATTTTCAGAGTTGTAATAGATAATACAGCACCGCTTGTTTCAATTGTTACTAAATCACCGATTGTTCTTGTGAATAATGTTTATTATACTACAAGCGGAAATAGATTCACTGTTACCGGTTATGATGCTCTTTCCGGTTTTTATATGGCTCTTTATTCTCTTAACGGTACAGAATCAACAGAATATGCTACAACATTTTCTTTCAATATTGCCGGTGATGCAGAATTGAAAATAGCTTCTGAAGATAATGTTGCAAACAAAACAAATAAGTTTTCAATTAAACTTCCTCAGGCTGACGGAACTGAAACTCTTTCTGAAGTTGAGTCTCTGAAAGTTTTCGTTGATAATGTTCCGCCTACAGTTGCGATCACTCCTGATAAGCCGCTTATGGATAAGCTTGGCAAAAAAGTTGCTTCTACTGAATATAAATTTACTGTTACCGGTGAAGACAAAGAATCCGGTTTGAAGAAAATTCTTGTTCGTGTAGATGGAAAAGGTGAATTCGCTCTTTATGAAAAAGAAATTCAGTTTGTATCAAACGGAGATCATTTCATTGAAGCTAAAACTGTTGATGCAGTCGGCAACGAATCATCAATAGCGATACTTCCTGTTTATATCGACATCGTTCCGCCTAAATCGGAATTGAAAGCTGTAACTGAATAATTATAGACGAAATTTGGAAACCCCGCGAAAGCGGGGTTTTTTATTAGCAGCGATTATTTGTGATATTACGTTTCATCTTCTGTATCAAGTTTTGATTTATGCGATTTCCAGAGTTTGAAGTATTTTTTTGATTTTAAAGAATTATCCATAAGATCATATATAACACCTATATTATAAAGTGATTCAATACATGTCTTATCGGTGTTGTAAGCTTCATTGAAAGCGTGTATTGCGGCTATGTATTTTTTTTGATAGAAGTATGATAATCCGAGATAAAAATGCGCTTTGGAGAAATGTTTGTCTAGTTCGCATGCTTTTTCTAATTCTTTTTCTGCTTCATTAGTCTTTCCTTCTTTGTAAAGATATAATTTTCCGAGACCGTAATGCCCTAAGACAAAAGACGGACTCAATCTTATTACTTCGTTGAAAATTTTTTCAGCATTATCATAATTTCCGGAAATAGCTTCTTTTTCTCCCGTGCGGTAGAGTTCAGAGGAATTCTCGCGCGGATATATTGCTGAATGCAGTGATAAGCAGGTTATTGATAATTGAATTATCCTTATTGATCGTGTAAAATAATGCATAATGCTTCTTTAATGGTATTCTCTTTTTTAAGTCAATTCTAATATTTATTGACAAGGATAATCGCCATGTTATAGTTAGGAAGCAATAAATGTATATGCTCAAAGGGGGTATTCCGATGGTAGACGCGACTTACTGCGCGTT